>JAZRKE010000011.1:0-9212 GCA_045646145.1 Acutalibacteraceae bacterium
AAGACCTCCTTGATATTTTAGTTGTGTGGTCGGCAAACCACTTCTACTATACCAAGGAGCTTTTTTCTTGTCTACTCTACTCCTCGCTAAAAGCTATTTTTTTGCCCCCTGTAGAACAGGGGGTTAACTTTGTCACGGACAAACTGTGAGACAGGGAACCGGAAACAGTGGGTGGTTCCCTGTCTTTCTTTGAATTTTTCTGAATGATTTTTTTGATGAAAAGTATAGAGATACTCGAAGATTTTTAAAGATGTGTAATTTGAAAAATTTATATACAAAGAAAAAGATTAGTCTGAATACGCCGCAAATCATACCAAAATCATTTTCGGTGGATTAGCGGTATTACTTTCCTTCTTTCTAACTTAAATAAACATCTGTTTTCCGCCTACATTTTTTTAATAATGCAGGCGGTTTTTCTATACAAAAAATATAAATTATAGGGCATTTTCGTCAATAAAATGTTTCGGCTTTTCCTGACGAAAATAATTTTGTGTGCGAAAATTTCTTCTCCTCATTTGCAAACGATAGTCATATATCATCCCAAAGCGAAAGTTCTTATTCGGTATTCTGCTGTAAAATAAGGTTAGTACTTGGCTTAATCTGTTTACACTTCATGCAAGATTAATAGATTCTCCGTGCGTGTTCTCTTGTAATTCAAGAGTGCAAACAACCTTTTATTGCTTGCTGACGCTACGCCGAGTGCAAGGCATCAGAGCCTTTTCCGCGACTAAACACTCGTTCGGCGGGGATTTTCATTACCGATTAAATCCCGTAACATTCGTATACAATTCCCGTAAAGGACGGCTACACCACCGCTTGAGCAGTTTTATTTACCGACTTAAACTTAAAACATCGTGGATTCCATAATTTTCGTCAATAACCTAGGCTGAATCCAAACCTTCGTTATGCACTTATTTTCGTTCACAGATTGCCATAAGTGAAAACAGATCTGCAAGGTGCTCTTTATTCCGTACTTCCTGTTCCTTTGGTTATACGAATGATTAGCCTTAGAGCATCGGCTGATGAAGTCAATCCAGACTTCAAAGGTTTTTCTGCTAGTGATTCACAGTCTGTCGCAGAACTCAGACTGTAGCTCTCAGCACCAAACTTTTGGTGCAACTAACTTTCCATGTCAAATACAAGACTTTTGCTAACTCCTTCTTTTATGCATTTATTTTGCACCCGTCACTTACCGGAGAACAAAACATAAAAGATGGCAAAAAGATAACAAAAAAGCACCTACCCCGAAGGATAAGTGCTCACTTACAGTTATTTTGCCTTTGCTCTATACGCAGGAGCCAAGCATAACGAACAAGCGCAACTAACCCTTTCGGAACATTGCAATTTTCGTTATCTTTTTAAAACACTCCTGCATAATTTTAAATATGTCATTGTTAGTTTAACATGGGGAAAACCCTTTATCAACCCTGATTTTTCCAACTTTTTGCCATTCAAGCCTCACTCCGTAAAGTTGTGCAGGGTTATGTAACAACAGTAAAGAGTTGTATGAAATTTTAAATAAATTGTTAACTTTAGTAAGGCGAACTATATCAGTACTTTATTCAGTTGCAATTAATTTTAAGTACCACCTTGCCGACATTTTCTCCGCGTTCTAAAATTGCGTGTGCTTCTTCAGCTTGTTCGATTGGTAAAACCTTATAAATTGACGGTTTTATATCGCCATTTTCAATTTTAGGCCAGACTTTTTTAACCAATTCGCTTAAAATATACGCCTTAAATTCGGCAGTTCGGTTTCTAAGCATTGAACCTACCAAATGCAAACCTTTAGTAAGTAAAGGTCTTAAATGCACATTTGTTTCAATTCCTGCAAGTGTGGAAATTACAATCCAATAACCGCCCCTTGCCATAAAGGGCAGACTTTTACCAAGTGTTTCTCCACTTAGGCAGTCCATTGAAACGTTTACAGGGGTGCCGTTTTGCTCTTCCTTTTCAAGTATTTCAGCAACGTCCTGAGTAGTTGAATTAATAATAATATCAGCGCCTAAGTGCTTGATTTTTTCTGCAATTTCATCCGATAAAACCGATGTTATAACTCTTGCACCAAACGCCTTTGCCATTGGAATTGCAACAGAAGCCAGACCACTCGCTCCAGCAGGAATAAAAGCAGTTTGACCTTGTTCTAAATGGCCCTCGATAAACAAATTCAGATAAGAAGTAGCATACGCTTCAGGTAAAGCTGCTGCTGCTTCCATTGAAAGTCCCTTAGGAATAGGCATTAACATATCATATTTAACAGCAACATATTCGGCATAACCACCTCCGCCAAGCAAAGCACAAACTTTGTCACCAATCTTCCAATTAGTAACATCTACTCCAAGCTCTACTACTTCACCCGAAATTTCCAAGCCCATCCATTCGGGGCAGCCTGCGGGTGACGGATATTTACCCTGACGCTGTAAAAGGTCGGCTCTATTTAGTGCTGCCGCATGAATTTTTACAAGCACCTCGTCATCCTTTATAATCGGGTCTGCTACGTCTGACCAGACAAGATTTTTATTGTCATCCACTAACATTGCTTTCATTTTAGTCGCTTCCTTTCATAGATAGTGTTCTACCGCCGTCAATAACATATGTCTGACCGGTAATAAAATCAGATTTATCCGAACATAAAAATTCTACTAAATTTGCGATATCCTGAGCTGTACACTTACGGGCAAGAAGATTTGTTTTGTAGGCTCTTTCGTCACTCGATGCGCTCTCTTCAGGGCGCATAACAATTCCAGGCGCCACAGAGTTTACGTTAATTTTATGAGGGCCAAGCTCTTTTGCAAGGGATTTTGTAAGCGAAATTACGCCACCCTTTGAAGCGGAATAATCACAACAACCAACAAGACCGTTCATAGCTACTGCGGATGAAAAGTTGATAATTTTACCACCCTCACCCTGTTTAATCATAACTCGGGCTGCCGCTCTGCTTGCCCAGAAAGCGCCGTATAAATTAACCTTTAAAACACGGTCAATTACGTAATCCTCTTGGTCTACAAGCGGTACGTAGTTTGCATCAGGTCCTGCTATTCTCGCACTACCGCCTGCTATATGTACCATAATATCAAGTCTGCCTAAATCGCTAACAGCCTTATTTACTACCGCATCAATGCTTGCAGATTCGGTAACGTCGGCAACATAGCCCTTAGCAATTCCGCCCATTTCGGTTATTCGCTGTACCGTTTTGTTAACTGTTTCTTCGTTAATATCGCATACCGCAATACTAACACCCGATTTTGCAAGAGTTAATGCAGTTTCGCCGCCTATATATCCTCCTGCGCCTGTAATAAATGCTACTTTCTTCATTTTGTATCCAACCTTTCAATAATTTTATCTGCTAATATGTTTGCGCCAACATCATTAAAGTGCACCCAATCAGCATAATAAGATTCGTCAAAATCTTTTGCTACACTATATAAATCATTAACTTTTACACCTAATTTTTCCATTAGTTGCTTTGCCGCTGAGTTATATTCTTCAATTTCACTGTTATACCTCATCCACCCAATAGGAGCATTCTTTTCTATAACAGGTGTTGATAATGCGAATACTATCTTTGCATTAGGAAAAAACATTCTTATCTTTTTGTATACTCTTTCGAGCATATTTATATATACATTTAAAGGTGTAAGCGGTTCGTCACCGTCTAATCTCAAAGCATCCCAAAGTCCGTTATTCCAATGGACAATATCTATCTTTTCGCAATCAATATTATATTTCCAATCGCAAAGTCCTCTTAATGTATATTGAGCAAAACGGCAATTTTCATCGGGTGAATATATGTTAGCCTTATCTTTTAGTTTTTGCTTCAAAAAATATTCATATCCTTTACTGCTTTTACTGCCGTACCGTATAGAATCACCGATTAAATATATATTCTTCATAAATTCACTTCCTAATCTCTGTAAACGACTTGACCGTCTGCTATGGTTAAAACGCATCGGTAGCCATTTTCACTAAATACCGAATTACCGTCTTTATCGGTAAGAAGAAAGCCTTCATTTGTATAATCAAAGACGGCAATATCGGCAGTTTTTCCAACCTTTAAAAAGCCCCATTCATTTTCCTTTGAGAGTGCTTTGGCGGGTGCTGAAGTTATTGCTCGGAAAATATCCTGCTCACTCATACCGACTGTTTTTGCAATATTCATACACATAGTCATTCCGTATCTTCCACCACGTGTAAAAGCGCTAAATCGTGTAATATCGGTACTGATTGTATCGGGTAAAAAGCCTTCACCAATTGCATTTTTCAGATTAGCAAAATTTGTGTGGATATGCCCTGCAAATCCTGCATCCATAATCACACCCTTTTGCCGAGCAATTCTGAATGCTTCAAAACTATTTTCAGTACAGGAATTTTCCCCACCGTGATATATATGAGTCAGAATATCGCCCGAAGATAAGGTATTAACTATTTCGGACATTTTACTCGGTGAATTAGAACCATGCACCATAACCTTCAGGGCGTTTTTCTTTGCACACTCGCAGATTTCCTTTAAAGGTGTTATATCGCTTACGTCTGAAATATTGGTATCAAAATACACCTTAATACCAATTACTTTATCACCGTATTTTTTAATGTATTTTTCGGTATTTTTTAAATCAGCGTGATTATTAATTATATCCACATTTACAAACACGGTATTTTTAACTGCAAAGGAATCAAGCAATGCCCTATCCCCGTTACTGCTACCCGCATCGTTAACCGCCGTTACACCGAACGGAAAGCTACTAATTTCGGGGTTAATTCCGAATTTGTCAGAGGCAATTCCCTTCATATGCACGTGAATGTCAACAAGCCCTGCTGATACTGTTTTACCTGTCGCATCAAAAATTAAATCGGCATTTTCAGATATTTTTTTATCGATTTTAGAAATAAGTTTTCCGTCGGTCAGAACGTCGGCAAAAATAAACCTTTCTCCATCCCATACCCTGCCGTTTTTAATCAATATTTTTGCCATAGAATTTTACTCCGCCTATTATTTTAGATAAAACCTCTTGAACGACATATTCGTGTTCATAAGTGAATGGATTTTTCTTAAGCCCCGTTATATAAGCATAGAAATCCTTCATCATTTCGTCGTATCGGCCGTTAGCTGTATTATCTTGGAAAGGTATAAAAATCTTTCTATCCTCATAGGTTGCATCGGCTATAGCAGTATCTGAAAAAGTCATTGTTATAGGACGCTCTAAGGGGTAAATATTTACAGTACCCTTACTGCCCGACACCATAAACTGACGTCTGCCAAAACCGTTAACCTCAACCGACGAAACAAAAACACGTGCCAACGCTTTTTCATATTCTAAAACGGCTAAATTATTGTCGGGAAAATTGATATTATCAAGATTAGTCTGTTTTAAAAAGGCGGTTACCTTATCCGGTTTGCCTAAAATAAATACGATAAGGTCGATGAGATGACATCCTAAAATATACATTATTCCGCCGCCAAAGTTTGTTAGCCACTTTTTATATTCAGGTGTATGAAAGGTGCTCATTTCGGCGTTAATTGAATAAATTTCTCCAAGTTTGCCATCATTTATCAGTTCAATACATTTCTGAACTGCGGGATTATAGCGGTACATGTAGGCAAGTTGAACTGTAAGATTTTTAGCCTTTGCAGTATCGAGTAAATGCTTATAATCTTCAAGTGTTCCGCTTGCCGGCTTATCTATATGAATATGCTTGCCTACATCAATACATTTTTGCGCCGTTTCGGTTAAATCCCATACATCCGTTTCAATAAGTAAGGCGTCGCATTTTTCTATGAGTTCATCAACGGAATATCTTTTTAAATTCTCGTAGCCACTAAAATTGCCACGTTTTTTTAACCATTCTTCATTTTCTTCGGCAAAGCCGACCACTTCAAAAAGTTCGGGAAATTTTTTAACTGCAAGCATTTTTTCGTGCCCGTGGTTATGGCCTATGCCAATCTGACCGATTTTAATCATACTTTATCTCCAATCAAAAACAGTTCCCATCGGGAAATTCTTATTATTGCAAAGCTCTGCATATATTTCAGGTGCAGTTTCGGGTTTAACTACCCTTGAAACGATTGATTTCACGTTAATTCTTCCACTTTCAATAAGAGAAAGAATTGCTCTGCAATCGTCGTGATGGGTCCAGTGATGCGGATACGATTCAACTTTAGGCCTTACAAAATTATGAGCGCCAATTAGCTTTACACCGGGCTTATGCACCTGTGTGTAATAATCAATACCGCAGTCAGACACTCTTGTACAGCCAAGCAAGGAAATTCTTCCCAACCACGATGCACATTCAAGTGCTTGCTTCATAGCGGATGAAATACCCGTTACCTCCACGCAGGCATTTACACCCTTACCCTTAGTTATCTCCATAACCTTTGCCGTGAAGTTTTCATCAGACGGGTCTAAAGCATAGTCGGCTCCAAGTTTTAAGGCTAAATCTCTGCGTTCCTTGTTTAAATCAACCGCAATAACGGGATTAGCACCGCTTACTCTGCAAAACTGAACCGAAAACATTCCAAGTAAGCCCAGCCCCATAACCATGGCAGATTCACCTAATTCAATTTCAAGTTTTCTTACACCGCCGAGTCCCATCGAAGCAATTATAACAAAAGCGGCATCTAAAGAATCAATATTATCGCTCTCCACCTTTGTAATATCGCTTTCGGGAACAATGTTATATTCGGTATGTATTCCGTGATAAACAAGCACGCGGTCTCCCACAGCTATTTTTTCGACCTTCTCACCGATTTCTGTAACATAGCCGACACCACAGTAGCCTAAGGACATAGGAAAACTGCAAGAGGTGTTTTTCATTCCCATTATACACGCTCTCTCGGTTCCGCCCGACACTACGGTGTATTCCATTTTTACTTTAACTAAGTTACTCTCGACAGGTCTAAGTTCTTTTTCAATTAATTCGGCGGTCTGAGGTTTTGTAAATACAATAGTTTTTGATTTCATCATAATAACACCCTTATATAATTTTCTTTAAATTTTCGATAACTGTTTTTGCAGTTTTTAAATCAAGCTGGTCAAAGGTAGAGTATTCCGAAAATCTGTCTACACAAAATGCTATCTGACCCCCGAGAGCGGGATTAATAACCCTTGTTAAAGCACCAAATTTTCCGCTTGCATGATAGCTTACAGGGGTTTTTATCTCTTTTTTAAGGGTTAACATAGTCTTTATGCTCTCAAGCATTTCATCCTCTGTATTAGCGGTTGTAACAATTTTAATAATATCAGGATTTCGCTCTTCTAAAAATAAGGCGAGGTCTATTACCTGTGTGCAGTTCATCGCTATCCCCGGATGGCATGAAAGCAATACCTCTGCGCCTTTAGAGTGAATTTTTTCGATAAAATCACATTGCTTTGATATAAATTCATCATCGGTGACAATTTCTTTAGGATTGTTTTTGGTAAAGGAATATTTATCTTCACCACAGAAATTATCCTTTGATGGCGCATGAAAGGTGTAGCCTTGCATATCTATTCCTGCAACACCCGCATCTACCGCTTCTAAAAAGGTTTCAATTCGTTCTTCTTCGGTTAATCCGAGCTCCGTCCAATCGGCCGCCCTATTATAATTGAGGGCTAAAATCGGTAATTTAGTAGAATTTACAATATCTTTTATATTTTTTGCGCCGTCCTTAAGACAAGATAGATGCAAATCTATCATATTAGCGCCGTTATACATACAGTTTTTTATCTCTGCTATTGCGGCGGCTTTAGTTCTTTCACGAATTACACCTGCTAATGCAGGGGCTTCAATTTTAGATAATAGTTTTCTCATAAAAACACCCCTTAAATTTAAGTATAAATATTAAACCAATATTGTAAATGTGTGATTTGATATTTTTATCAATTTTGATACAAAAATATTTGCAAATTCTCAATTAATATGATAATATGAACCTTGAGGTGAAAAATGTGTTTGTCAATTTTGTTTATAATCTTAAGATAAATAAGGTAATTTCCGCCAACCGATTTAAAAATTCGGCTGTGGGTGTTACCACCTACCGCAAAAACCGTGAATTCTGGGCGGTTGTTTTAAAGAAAAAAGGTAAAACCATATATACCGTTAACGGTGAAACTATTATATCGGATAGCCTCCACCCTGTAATTTTACCAAAGGGTTGCAGCTACTCCTGGAAATGTATCGAAAGCGGTGAATGTCTGATTATCGAATTTGATGCTGAGGGTGAAGAAAATTCAGTTGCTTCATTTAATATAAACGATAACAGTACCATTACTAACGCTTTTTCAAAAATTGAAAAGAGCCTTAACAGACAGAAGCAATATTATAAGCTTGAGTGCTATAACTACTTATATGAAATTTTATTGTTTTTAGCGAAATCTCAGAAAAAAGAATACTTTAACCGAGGAAAACGAGAAATTTTAAACCCCGCATTTAACTATATCTGTGAAAATTATTTTGACGGTAATATAACCAATACTTTTCTCGCCTCGCTTTGCGGTATCAGTACCGTTTATTTTCGCAAAACCTTTGAATCGGTCTACGGTGTCTCCCCTATTAAATTTCTGCACAATTTCCGCATAAAAAAAGCTAAGGATATTCTCCTTAGCGATTATGAATCTATAGAACAGGTATCTTTAAGCGTTGGCTATAACAGTATTTATCATTTTTCTAAAATGTTTAAACAATATACAGGCGTCAGCCCATCAGAATATGCAAATAATTCCTCACACTATCACTATACTAAGATGTGAATCATATAAACATATAAAATACAGTGGCTTAAGTTGGCGTAAATGTAAAACATTGAAATGATCTCACGATTATGATATAATAAAAATGAGGTGAGAATATGGGTCATATCGTTGAATTGATTACCGAATTGCTATTTGGATTAGCAAAAGACAAACCGGATAAAATGCCGGATAATATTTCATACAATCCTAATTTCATAATAAAACATCCAGCAAAGAAAACCATTGCACGAATTATTGCGACAGTAATTATAATTACTGTGTTTGCGTCGCTTTTAATGATCGTTGGTGCGGATACTCGAGTCCTATATATAATATTTATCATTTTATTTGGTGCTTTGCTTATTTTATCTTTCATCGCTTTTTCTTTTCGTTGTTATGTTACAGAACAGCATATCAAAAAGAGCTATTGGGGGTTGTTTGCTAAGCATATCGAATGGGACAAAGTTTCGTGTATAAGAGTTGTTGAGGAAACAGATGAAAAAAGTG
>JAZRKE010000012.1:0-8086 GCA_045646145.1 Acutalibacteraceae bacterium
AAAATAGTTGTCATCTTATATTTCATCCTTTCTATTTTTTATTTTTTTGATTAAAATGTAACTATTTTTTTTGAAATCGGGGCCCCCGATTTCTTACAGCTGTAACCTCATTATAAATGTTAACCCTGACAGTTTTTGTCACCATTAAAAAAATTTTTTAAATTTTTTAGTTATAATACCATTCCTTCATATCAAAAAAGCGTTGTGATTTAGATTTGCTTTTTCTGATACGCTCGTAGAAATCAACAAGTCTGTTTTCGTAGGTATTTTTAACCTTGGATCTTACTTCTTGCCCTGAAAACCTGTGAATAGGTACATATTCAATTTTAGGACCTAAATTCATTACAATGGAAGAGATAGTGTCGTTACATAAAAGCTCCTTATTAGGTGGAAATTCTATCTCTAGCTCATAATCAATTATTCCTATATATGTATTTTTATCAAGAAAAATGGTAACACCATAACCGGTTGATATCTCTCTACGTTCAGTAGTTAAATATCCCTGAAGAGATACCCCCAAATCTTTAAAAAGAGTATCATCCAATTCATTTTTAACCGGAATTGATTTTTCAACACTACAAAAAGTTTTTCCTGCACTATGGTTCTTAATTGTAGCTTTATATCTGCCACCTTTTTTACGAATACGACAAGTAATACCTTTTTTATTGTACGAATAGTCATCTGTATCGTAATAATAATTAACCTGAGTATATTCTTTGCAGTCTTTATAAATTTTGCAGAGCTGTTCGTACTCACTTCCCGTTAAAATACATTTCTTTTCAAACTCAACCATATTTAACACCTCCTTATAATTTTTCCAGAACCGTTTTTCGGTAATTCGTTAACCAAATTAATTTTATTAGGCACCTGATATAGTGGTAAAGATTCTGCGCATAGTTTTTTTACTTCCTCGGCAGCAGAAAAATCCCCAACAATATTCATCACAATTTTTGTACCGAATTTTTCATCTGATTCACCGTAAACAAAAACATCTTTTACTCGAGGATCCCGTTTAACTGCATTTTCTATTTCTTGCGGATATATATTCATACCTGCTTTTATGATCAAATCATCATTTCTGCCCTTAATTTTTAAAAGTCCTGTTTCATTTATTAATGCTAAATCTCCGGTACACAGCCAACCATCTTTTAAAACCGTTGCCGTTTTTTCTTCGGCGTTATAATATCCGGACATTACATTGTCTCCCTTAACCCATAAAACACCAACCTCATTAACAGCTGCCCTTTTGCCGTCAGGTTTGATAATTTTCAAGGATACCGATTTTAATGGAATTCCAACACAATCGCTATATTTATTAAATAATTTAGGCGGCAAATAGCTAACTCGCGGGGAGGCCTCAGTAAGACCATATATATGGTAAATATCTGTACTTTGGAATGCCAATGCTATTCGTTTAGCAATTTCACTTCCCATACATTCGCCGCTTATGCATATATGTTTAAGGTTGTACTCAACATCGCTTCGTTTGAAACGAGCCATCATTTCCAAGAGAGTAGGTGTACCGCAAAAAACGGTAACATTATATTCTTTAAGTAATTTAAGTACACTTGATGGATTGAAAATCCCTGAAAAAAAACGCACCTTTACACCTTTAACAAGAGCAGTTAAAAATTCACCTGTAAGTACTGCACAATGATAAAGAGGTCTTGAAATAAGGATGGTATCATCCCTCCCAATAGCAAAATATTCTGCTATATCCTTAACATTTGTTATAATATTTTTACAGCTTAACATGGCCCCCTTTGGTGTTCCGGTAGTTCCAGAAGTACACATTATTAAAGCAGGTTTGTCTTCGGGTTCTTTATATTCCGCATCAGATAAATTTATAATTTCAAGGTTTCCATCTATATCTGTAATAACTGCATCGGGTCTTACATAATCTAAAATTTTATTACAGTGTAATTCTCCATATCTTTGCGATAATGGAACTGCAGTAACATCAGCAGCAAAACAGGCCAGTAAAGCGAGTGCATTTAACATCTCAAAGCTACATAAGATAGCGCAACATTTTATCCCCTTTAAACGTTCAGCAAACTTTTCAGCATATATAACTAATTCTCCGTACGTCATAAAAGCATCATTTTCACATACCGTTTGTTCAGGGTATTTCATAATTTGTTTTTTTAAATATTCCCAAAGTATCATATCGTTATTTGCTCTCCTATTTTATCGACAAATTCTCTCAGAATTGTTCTCTCAGAATTCATAACCTCGCGTGTTTTTTCTTTAATTATCGGTAACAATGAGTCTCTGCGCTTAATTTGATAAGATGCAAACATCATTCTAATATTATCCGCAATATTAACCAATGGTTTATATCTTTCACTAAATGTGTTATCTAATTTAAGGGATTTTTCCATAGCCTCAATACGCTCAAGCATAGCCTTCTTGTGCTCCCAAATCATTCTAAAGGTTCTTCTGTCAATTTTTTCGTAAGGGATTACACCGTTATATAATCTTTCAACATATTCTGCCAAATATTCTTGAACTATTATTCCGTAAACCGTCCCACATTCGTTTTTGGGATATTTTTCAAGGTCAGAATCCAAATACTCCAATATACCTTTGCAAGCCACCTCTGGAGAAAAATGTACTATCTTATCAAACGGTTTAACTGCACAAATATAACCGCAATCACCTTGTTTGTTGGCATATTTGCGACCCTTATCAAAACTATTTTGTGAGGCCCAAAATTTTCGATATATCCAATTAGAATCATATGCATAAATGCAATATGTATTATCATTTTGATTATATCCACAAATCGTTCCATCATGATTAAAATGTCTAACTCTATAAAAACTTTTACCCTCAACAAAATAATCATCTACTCCTGTAAAATAGACATAATATCCTTCATCAATAAAATTTTTAATAACCTTATGTAAGCAACCTTTTAAATACTTCATAGAAATCGTTATCTTTTCAATATGTGGATTGTGCACAAAAGACGCATTTAAAACTCCTACATCAGGGGTAGAAAATTCTCCCAAAAATTTTCTATTGCAAGTTAGTATAATTGCATTATTTAAATACCAGTTTCTAACTGATGGATTGCTTTTAAGTCCCGCAGTACCTATTGCATTGTGATGAGTACTATATAAAGGTGCAATTAAAGGTAGTTCAACTATTTTTTTCATATTAATCACCTAAATATTTTTTTACTAATTCAATAACATCTTTAATAGTATTTAAGTCAAACGGATTCATATCAGATTCATCTAACTCAATTTCAAAGTTATCTTCTATTTCTACAAGTAAAGTTACCATAGCAAGACTATCTAAGGCTAAATCATCTTGTAATAAAGATTCCTCACACACATTATCCATACCGCTTAATTGCTTACATATCTCAATAATTTTTTCATTTGTTTCCATTGTTTATCACCCTCTCAACCTCAGTTTTAACTATTTTGTAACAAGTTTCTATTGGTAATTCCGTTGATATTAATACACCGTTATTAGCCTGGCAAATATCTATGTACTCTTTTCGCAATTTGTGTTGCAATTTCATATCAATATATCTGTCTTTCTCGTCTGCCCTACTCCTCACACGAGCAACAGCTGTGTTAACAGGTACATCAAAAAAGAATGCTATATCTGGTTTTATTACTGATTGAGCAATTTCATAAATCCACCTATCTCTCTCAAAACCTCGAGCTCGTAAATTTGCTAAGCAGGAATAAAAATAACGGTCGCTAAGAACTACTTTGCCGCTAACCATAGCCGGTTCAATTACCTTATTTACATGCTGAATTCTATCACTTGCGGCTAATAGTGATAGGCTCCGATAATCAAATGCATCGTGATTGGGAGAATCCATATATGTCCTAAAAATTTCCGTTTCCCTTACACTGTTTGTTGGTTGCTTAGTAACAAATAAATTATAATCTTTATTTAAATCTTGTATTAATTTATTCATCATAGTGGTCTTTCCGCAACCATCAAGGCCACAAAATGTAATTAAATATCCCTTACTTTGATTTTGTCTCATTTTAAGTTTTTGCATTTCTATCAATCTCCTTTAAAAAATTTTTTCTATTATCTGCGAAAAAACGCTCCGAAATATTGTGTTCAGAAAATACATATTTTTTCTTTTCTTGTGGTGAAACAATAGTGTGAATGAAATCTCTATCATTACCTAAGGCATTCAATGACACCTCAACAGCATATAGATTCTTAAAATGAAATAACTCAAACATTTGAATTACAGCAAAAGCGCAGACTTTTTCCATTCCAATTGCCTTAGCTCTTTCAAAAAAAAGGTCTACATGTGCCTTTTTAGCATCATTAAGAAGCATATAAATATCACAATATTTATACAATGTCATATCACGCATCATCTCAATCCACGGTAAAGTCGTAGCCTCCTTGTAAAGGTGACTACACAAGTGAATTAAAAAATCATCCATTCTTAATGTTCTAATTTTAAAGTTTTCAAATTCCTCAACTACTGCGTTATTAATCATTTCATTAAGTAATTTTGTATCTCCGGATTTATAATCCAACGAGAAGTTGATATCGACCTCTAAAAACTGTATACCCGGAAGATTAACTTCTTTAATATACGGCACCGTCTCACCGCGCATCATTTTAGACTCAATAATTTCTTTACGTGTGGCTTTTTCAAACTTTCCATTACGCACATTACCCTGAGCAAAGCCATTCGCAAGTAACGCATCTCCGATTTCTGTAACATCTTTTGGGTGTACAAGTAAATCAATATCATTTGAGGTTCTGTATCCCTCCGGATAAACATTACAAAGATAAGCGCCTTTTAACATTGCATATTTACTCTCACACTCTGAAAGCGTCTCCGAAACTTGCTGCACACACAAAGAGAAACTATTATTCTTTTCTAGGTTTTGATAATAAGCACCTTTGAGAGAATTCCTGAATTCCCGATTAACTTTACCAAGCAATCCGTGTTTCTTAAGGGTTCCGTATGCAATTGCCTGCATACGATTAAAGAATAAGTGTCCTAAAACGGCAGGTGTTGCAGCCTCAAGCAATGCCTCATCAAACGAGTCTATCTTGAAACTGCATAAGCTCTTAAATAATTTTTTTTCGTTTTCTGTCATATTAATTTTCCTTTCAATAATTTTGTTTTGTATACTGTGAGATAATAGTTTTAAGTATTTTAATTTCCTGGTTGTTTAAATCACATATTGATTTACTTTTAGCAGAATTTAATAGCTTATGTAATACTGAAAGTTCTTTATCATTCATATACATCCTGCTCATTTTATAATCATCCATTACATAAACGCCTCCATATCTGCCGATTTGGGTATATATAGGTTCCGTTATACTTAAGACCTCAATATCTCTTAATATTGTCCTTTGGGAAACACCGAACTCATCTGCTAAATTAGAAATTGTCTCGTGTCTACGCCGGCATAGTATACGCATTATTTCTGTTCTTCGTTCGGCAGTTCCCATCAATACTCCCTCCTTTCTTGTTAACAGTTTATAATCTAATACTGACAACTACTGTCAGTATTAAAATAAAAAATTTTAAAAAATAAAAACCTGACAAATCAATGTACTTCGTACATCAATTCGCCAGGTTCATCTTGATTACTTAACAAGTTCAACTTATCTCTTCGGCAATATCGTATTCTGTTTTTCTTCCCTAACTACACAAACAACCGACTTCACTCCTTCGGGTGTATAGGTTATTTGCAAATAGTTTTTACACTTGGGACAGCCTCCCTCAATATATGAATCAGCTTTTCCCTTAAACAATGACCGTCCACATATAGGACAACTGGCCATAAATACTTTTTTATCCATTTTTATCTCCTTACGTTAATTATTTTCAAATCAGCACTTGACAGAACTTATATACTCTGCTAAAATAATAATCAGAAGTTAGTTGCAAATATAGCATACAACAAAACCCGAAGTTTGTCAATACATAATCAGAAGTTTTGTTATAAAAAAAGAGGTGCATTATGACTTTTGGTGAAAAATTAAAAACTGTTCGTCTGTCTCTTAATATGTCTCAAAGCGAATTATCAGAAAAAACAGGAATATCAGAACGTTCTCTATATACCTACGAGCAAACAGGAATTCTTCCCCGCAGTAATAACCTACGCAAATTGGCTGATGCTTTAAATGTTTCCGTAAGTTATCTTTTAGACGAAGAAGAAACAAATCCAAATAAAAATATCGATCATGATATATTTATTGCTAATTCGAAAAATCAATATGGCTATAAAGGTGCAAGAGAAGCTACAGAATTATTGTCTCGCGCATCCGCACTATTTGCCGGTGGCGAACTTGAAGATGATGCAAAAGAACTTTTCTTCCAATCTCTAATGGAAGTGTATTTAGACTCCAAGCAAAAAGCAAGAAATAAATTCTCTCCAAAAAAGCGCGCCCGTAAGCCAAAGTCCAATATATAGGACTTAATATAATGTATAATAAAATTGGCATCATCCAAAATTGATAAAATAATATTCAGTTTTTTGATGGCAATTATTTATACGGTTATCTCGCAAAAGGAGGAAATTTATGTCAAATATTGATTTTATCCATAAAAAAGTGGATATAATAACAAGAAAATTTAAAACGAGAGATCCTTTTGAAATATGTAAAAGTATGGATATTCATATTCATTATACGGATCTTGGAAATGCCTTAAAAGCTTACTATTTTTATCAGTCAAGAATTAAAAACATTGTTATAAACTCGCGCTCAGGTATAATTGTTCGGAGAATACTTTGCGCTCACGAACTTGGGCACGCTGTCTTGCACGGCAAATTAGCCGCAATGCGCGGTTTTCACGAATTAGAATTGTTTGACAACCTTGTACCAACCGAATATGAAGCAAATTTATTCGCAGCTGAACTAATTATATCTGATGACGAAATACTTGAGTTGATGAATGATAAGGATAAATCCTTTTTTAACATCGCAAAAGAGCTTTATGTGCCGGCAGAACTCTTGGATTTCAAGTTTCGTGTATTAAAATATAAAGGTTTGAGAATTGAAACCCCACATATTGCTCAATCAAATTTTCTTAAGAACAACATACCTAATTATTAAGTAAACTTATAATTAATTCTTACTGTAAACTCATAATATAACAGTATCTCCAATAACAGAATACCTATTAATTTTAAATAAATTTACAAAAGCCTATAATAAGAGGCTTCAGACCGTAGACAAAGCAGATTTTCTAAAGCATAGAAAATCTGCTTTTCTCTTTTTGAGAATTAAGATATAACAATCTTAATAAAATATGAAATAAAACTTGCAAAAAAAATCGTTATATCTTTAACGTTAATCGAGTATTTCTGTAAACTTTTTAAGGTTAAGACATGCAAAAGCAAGCCTGACCTTCATTTCCATTAGGGGATTACCTACAATTTGCGTATAACTGAAACCGGGTAGGGAGAGGGGGCGGTTAGCGTATTTCTGCGCAGAGTAGTAAGCAAACCGTTGCCCTTTGCCAACCCGGAAAGAGTAAAGGAAAAAGCGGTCAGCTTATCGCCGACCGCCCTTTTAATTAAGGAGGAATTTTAAAATGAATACATTTTAAAAATAGAAAATTTTGTTAGGACAGAGAACCGACTTCTGTGACCAAAACTCAGTCTATCATAGGAGACAAGAGAACCGTCCCTCTGTCTCCCTTGAAGATTTGTTTATTACTTTTTTTGTTCTGCCGTTTATGTCATATTCATATACGGTCTTATCCCCTAAACGATTGATAACCTCTTCATTTCGTGAGGTATCCTCATCCACCTTATAGACGGTACGGTTGCCTCTGGCATCAGTTTGACCTACAAGGTCATTACCCGAATTTTCATATCCGTTACAGCATGAAGAATATTCAAATGAGCGATAAATCGTTCCAAACTCGCCGTCGGCAAAGGTGGTTTCGGTAATAGAAAAAGCGGTCAGCAAAAGCTGACCACCCATTTGAAAGGAGGAAAAATGTAAATATTTTGTCAACACAAGAGAACCGTCCCCTTGTGTTCCTCAGTTGGGGATTTCCTCGGCTTGTTTTAGTGTGCCCTTTTTGCTTTTTTCTTGCTGTTTGGTTTCACGCTATCCG
>JAZRKE010000013.1:0-11318 GCA_045646145.1 Acutalibacteraceae bacterium
TCGGTAGTATCTCCGACACCGCGTGAGAAAACCTCGGTATGCTCAAAAACGGGTATGCGGATTTCTCTATAACCGTAAAGTGAGCAAACATTAAGCATCTTATTTTCAACATATTGCCATTTATAACTGTTTTCGGGCAGAACATCGTTAGTTCCCTTAACAGCCTTTACAATTTCAGCCAAAATAATACCTCCAGTAAGGTGAAAAGAATGATATATAAGCATATATCCGCCCGAGAACGAGCGGACAGGCTATAATTATTTATTTCGCACTATATCGCGCCAGTCAAGATCACCGCGCTCAAGTCCGTGGATGAGCATTTCGGCAGTTGCGATATTGGTTGCAACGGGAATATTATGAACATCGCAAAGTCTTAAAAGTACATTTTCATCGGGTTCGCTCGGCTTTGGTGACAGCGGGTCGCGAAACAAAAGTAATAAATCTATTTCATCACAGCCTATTCTCGACGCTATCTGCTGAGATCCGCCTTGAGAGCCGCCTAAAAACTTAATAATATCAAGTCCCGTAGCCTCGGATACAAGCTTTCCTGTTGTACCGGTAGCAAGTAAAGTATGTTTATTTAAAATACCGCAATAAGCGATACAAAACTGCACCATTAATTCCTTTTTGGCATCGTGAGCAATTATTGCTATGTTCAAAAAAATCATCTCCCTTTAAAATTATTTTTTACATCACAAATAATATCATAAAAGTGTATTATTTGTCAATTACTCGAGCACCACAAACGGTATATTTTCTTGAGTTTTTTGTTCTTCCGGATAAAAATAGCAGTCAAGCACCGCCTTAGCCACCGACGTAACGCCATAAGACGAGCTTCCGTTCTCAAGCACAACCGCAATAGCGATTTCGGGATTATCAAAGGGCGCAAAGGCAATAAACACGCTGTGGTCGGCTGCACCGTTCACCTGAGAAGTACCTGTTTTTCCGCCCACCTTTATGGGATAATCGCCGAACACCGCACTACCTGTACCGTCAACCGTAACAGAAAGCATACCCTCTTTCACTGAAGACAGAATATTATCATTAATATTCATAGTATTGTTAACCTGCGAGCTGCCGGTAAAATATATTTCACTGTGGTTATAGGACACAACCTTGTCTATAAGGGTTGCTTTATAATGTGTTCCACCGTTGGCAAGAGTGCCTGTGTAATTGGCGAGCTGGAGAGGAGTAAAGGCATTAAGCTGACCGATGGCAACCTGAATTGTATTACCTGAATCGGACTCAAATTCCGTTAAAATACCTGCCGAATCGTTAACCTCAACACCCGTTTTTACACCCAAACCAAAATCTTTCAGATACTGATTAAGGTTCTTTATGCCCACACGTCTGCCCAATTCAAAGAAGAAATAGTTGCAGGATTTTGAAAGGGCGGTGTTAAGACTTATAGTGCCGTGATAGTGCATACAGTGCGGCTTGTAATCGCTAAAATAATCATAGGTTCTGACACATTTTATGGTTTCACCTTTACTGTATTTTCCGTTCTGCATTGCCGCAATAGCCACAATCGGTTTCATGGTGGAACCTATAGGGTAAACGCCCTGAAACGCACGGTCTAGAAGCGGTTTATTGGGGTTGGTAAGCAGCTCATTATACACCTTGGACATTGTTGACATATCATAACTCGGATAGTTTGCTGAGCAGAGCACCGCTCCCGAATGCACATCGGTTACAACTACGGCTCCCCCTTTTACAGAGCCGCCTTTTGATTGCAACTCCTTAATAACTGTGCTAAGTGAATTCTGTGCCGTTACCTGAAGAGTTTTATCAATCGTGAGCATTACGGTTTTGCCGTGTATGGGAGCCTTTGTGATTTCGGTTTCAATAATTTTTCCGTTTGAATCTACCTTATAGGTAATCTGACCATCAATTCCGTGCAGATATTCCTCAGCGTATGCTTCAATACCGCTTTTGCCCACCTTATCGTTATAGGAATAGCCCTTTTCCTTGTACTTTTCCCACTCTTCCTCATAAATCGGACCAATAGCACCGATTATATGAGGTGCCAAATCGGTTACGGTATACTCACGGTAGGGTGTAATTTCTGCCGACACGCCCTTCAGAATATAGGCGGCTTCGGAAATTTTAATCATCAATTCACTCGAAATATCCTCCGCAAAGGTGTAGGGAGCTGAAAGTGAAAATGCAGCAAGCTCCATTGAATAACGAACACCCATCAGTTTTCGCTGAGTAGCAGTGTCAAAGGCCGCGAGTGAATACCTTTCAACCAATCTATCAAAGCAGTTCTGCGGTGTGGCATAATCAGCAACGCCCAATGTTTTTTTAAGCCTATTTACCGATGAACCGCTATTTTCGATAAATTCTACATTCTCCCCACTGCTTAGTGGAAGCTTATCGATATAGGTGCAGCCGTACTCTGTGCAGAGTGAAATAAGCTCTGCAATTATGGAATTGAGCTGCTTTCGGTCTAAATACGCACTGTTGAAAACAATATCATATCCATCACGGTTAACGGCAATTTTTCTACCCGAAGAATCGAGAATTTCGCCGCGCGAAGCCTTTATTACCGCCGTTCTAGTTATGATTCCGGAGGCGGCGGAGCTGTATTTATCTGCATTTATTATCTGAAGCGAGAAAATCTGCACAGCGTATATGAGCACCACAACTGCGAGCAGTATGCTGAGAACTCTGATATACGGCTTTTTTTCCTTTTTAAAGGGCATTTTCTCACTTCCTCGATTTTTATTTTAGATATCTGCCGGGCAGGTATGTTAAAAGGATAAAAACTGTTGAATATACAGCGCTTGGCAAAGAATAGCAAAGAAAATACTGCCACGCGCCCTGGAAAGAATTAAAAGCAAAAAAGATAAGCCAGTGCGCAAAAAAGTAAATGAAATTTGCCGCCGCGCACAGAATTATTGCCGAAAAAATATTCTGATTAAAGTATCGGTTAATAAGTAGCCCTACCGTGATGCCTATCAGCATAAAGGCTATCATATTAAAGCAAACCGTGTTTGCCGCTACGGCATCGGCGAAAATTCCTGCCACCATACCAACAACAAAGCCTGTCCATTCTCCATAGAAAATAGCAACCGCCACAACGGCAGAAATTAGTAGTTGCGGAGCGGCGTTGCCGATAGTGAGTGGCAAAATATCTGTATAGGTAAAAATATAAAAAATAAAAAATATGGCAGCGTACAGAACTGTCGGCAAAAGGGAAGTGTTTTGTTTATTCATTTATATTTTCTCCGCCCGACATATTTATTATGCTTCTGCCTGTGAAATCGGTAATAACCATTACCTGACGCACTTCGCTCACCTTAACAAAAGGCTCGATTTCGGCGAAAAGCACCGAGGTGTACTCATCCTGAGAAATGTTCTTTATTTTTCCTATAAGAATACCTTTAGGGAAAACACCGCCGCCTGCGGTTACAACATAATCTCCCACCGCCACTGCGGCTGAGCGCTGTAAGTTACTAAGCTTAGTGTAGCCCTTGGTTATTGTTCCTATGTTTCCGGAAACAACGCCCGAATCGCCCGTACGGCTATCAACCGCCGAGACCGAAATTTCCGGACTAAGCACGGTTGTTACCTTGCTGGAGGTAAGCCCCACACTTGTTACATAACCGACTAAACCTGCATCGGTAATAACGGGGTCGTACTGCTCTATACCTTCAAGGCTTCCCTTATCTATAGTAAAGGCGCCGAAGGCATCGGTTGTATCCCTTGAAATTATTACGGCATCAGCAAAAACAAAATCCGGATTACTCTCTTTAATTCCGAGATAGTTTTTATAAAATTCGTTCTCATTTTTAAGTGTATCATAGTCAGCAATCTTGCCATTTAACTGATTAATTTGCTCTTTGAGCTGTGAGTTTTCAAGGATTAATGCCTCACTACCCTTTAGCGTTTCGTTAAAATCAGTTATGCCGCCTGAGAGAGCCGACACCATTTTATGAATGGGTGCCATAAGAGTGCCTAAAAGGTTGGATTGCGGCGACATCATACCGCCTGCAACACGGGCAATTATAGAAATTATCAGCATAAGCGCTGTAAGCGTTGCCGCTATTTTAAATTTACGGCTTTTAAAGAAAAAACGCACCTTAACACCCCTTTCAACATCTTCGTTTGTTAATTATCTGTATCGGTTGCCGCGTTTAAAGGTATAATTATCAAGTCCGCCGCCTGCTTCAAGGCGCTTTGCGGTACCGAGCACAACACAATCAAGCGGATTGGCAGCAACGGTTACCGGCATACCGATTTCATCGGCTATTAGCTGCGAAAAACCTCGAAGCAGCGCGCCACCGCCTGTTAAAGTAATGCCTGTATCGATTATATCTGCGGCAAGTTCTGGCGGAGTCTTCTCAAGTGTAAGCCTTATAGCATCGATTATTTTCATAAGCGATTCGGTAATTGCGTCTCTTACTTCAGCCGCCGATACTACTACATTTTTTGGCAGTCCGTCAACCAGATTTCTGCCCCTTATTTCAATAGATTTCTCGTTTTCATAAGGCAGAGCCGAACCGATTTCAATCTTAATCTGCTCAGCGGTGCGCTCGCCAATAAGTAAATTATGCTTTTTGCGAATATAGTTTATTATATCGGCGTCAAGGTCGTCCCCTGCAGTACGGATAGACTGTGCCGTTACGATATCTCCAAGCGAAATTACGGCAACCTCACTAGTGCCTCCGCCTATATCAACCACCATATTACCTGTAGCCTCCATAACAGGAAGACCTGCTCCCACAGCCGCCGCCATAGGCTCCTCAATTAAATCAACCTCGGTAGCGCCTGCAAGCTTAGCAGCATCATACACCGCACGGCTTTCAACCTCGGTAACCCCGGCAGGTGTACAGATAACCACACGAGCACGTGAGAAAAACGAGCCTTTGAGCGCCTGTCTTATAAATCTCTTAAGCATAGCCGCAGTAACATCAAAATCGGCAATAACGCCGTCCTTAAGCGGACGCACCGCCACTATTGAACCGGGTGTTCTTCCTATCATTTCCTTGGCCTCGGTTCCAACAGCCCTTACAGCATCATTTCTGACATCGTACGCCACAACCGACGGCTCACGCATAACGATACCCTTACCCTTTATAAACATTAAGGTGTTCGCAGTTCCAAGGTCAATACCTATATCTCTTGTAAACATAACCTATCCCCTTTATTTCTTATACCTTTCAATTATACTATACTTTCGATATCTTACACAACACTTTTTTACGGAATAATAAAATTAATTGCCTCACGGATATTCTCAATTTCAATGGTTTTATTGCTCTGCGCGTATTCACCGTCGAGGGTCCAGTCAAGTTTACCTGCCGATTCAACCGTCAGATGCCTTGTTTTGAATTGTTTGATGCACTTTCGGTTGAATTTTCTCGTAACAATAGCATCTATTATTTCATTAAGGTCGGCAATATTATCAGGGTTTTCAATTAAAATAACCTCAAAAACACCGTCGTTAAGAGCAACCCCTGCTTTATCAAGCTTTATAATTCCGCCTACCGACATTGAGTTGGATACGGCGCCGAAAAGATAATCACCCTCGTAAAGCCCATTATCTGCAGTAAATTTTAAGTGTATCGGCTTAATGGCGCCGAGCGCCTTAAATCCCTCTAAAACATACGCCACCTGACCGAGCACATTTTTTATGTTCTGCGGAGCCGAGTATGAAGCCGAAGTAAATGCGCCGAAGGATGCGGTGTAGGAAAAATAACTGTCGCCAAATTTTCCAATATCCAGCTTTACTGCATTACCCGATACAATATCCTTTACCGCCTTGCCTATACTGCGCGAAATTTTAAGCCCCTGCGACCATTCATTTAAGGTGCCAGACGGTATATACCCTATTTTATAGGTGTTTTTATTATTCATAACGCCCGTTATCACTTCGTTAAGCGTACCGTCGCCTCCGCAAACAACTATAGCCGAATACTCTGACGACAGATTTTTTACCGCTTCGGTCGCATCTCCGCGTTTGCCCGTGATATAAACCGTTACTCTGTAGCCGCCGCGAGTAAGGGCATCACACACACGAAATAGTTCTGTTTTTATCTTCCCCGTCCCCGATTTAGGATTAACCACCAAAAACAGATTTTCCAATTTTTTCACCTTTCTATCTGTAGTTTATCGGCATTGTGGCGGCGGCATTTAAAGAACTGTCGCCAACATTGCCGCTTGTTATTTCGTAATAAGCCTGAACACCCACCATCGCGGCATTATCGCCACAATATTTAAGGCTTGGCACATAAAGGCTTATGTTCCTTTTTTTGCATTCATCACTGAATCTTCTTCTCAGCTCACTGTTGGCCGACACGCCTCCCGCAACGGCTATCTTTGTGTAGCCACCATCCCGGGCGGCAGAGAGTGTGTTCTCTATTAAAATATCGCACACCTTTTCTCTGACTGTAGCTGAAAGCACAGGAACATTTATTTCTATGCCCTTTTGCGCAGAATTATGGACTGTATTTACAACAGCGGTTTTAAGTCCTGAAAAGCTGAAATCATATTTTCCGCCCGATACCTTTGGTGT
Source organism: Acutalibacteraceae bacterium (assembly GCA_045646145.1). Taxonomy (GTDB): domain Bacteria; phylum Bacillota; class Clostridia; order Oscillospirales; family Acutalibacteraceae; genus SIG565. Next base: position 6,521 of record JAZRKE010000013.1, read on the forward strand.
GGGCAGAGGGTATTTAATTTTATCCGACACAGTGGCTATTTTATCAAGATTTACCCCACCCGGATAGGAAAGCCCCATAATTCTTGCCGATTTATCAAGGCATTCCCCTGCAGCATCATCACGCGTCTGTCCTATAATCTCAAATTTTGTATAGTCGGTAACCTCGGCTATAACGGTGTTTCCCCCCGATACCAGCAGGCACAAAAACGGCGGTGTTAAATCGGGATATTCAATATAATTTGCCGCTATATGGCTCCTTAGGTGATGCACAGGTATAAGCGGGACACCAAGACTTAACGCCAACGCCTTGGCAAAGTTAACACCGACAAGCAGCGCCCCTATAAGTCCCGGTGCAAATGTAACGGCAACCGCATCAATATCACTGTATGTAATGTTCGCATCACCTAACGCTTTTTCCACCACAGCCGAAATATTTTCAATATGTCGGCGCGAAGCCACCTCTGGCACCACTCCACCAAACTTCTTATGCTCCTCAATCTGTGTGTTCACCACGCTTGATAAAATTTCTCTGCCGCGTGTTACTGCGGCGGCGGTTTCATCACATGAGGATTCTATGCTTAAAATAATCAAACTAATCCCTCTTTGGTCATAATAATTGCATCTTCAGTAGGCTTTGTATAAAAATTCTTACGCGCCCCCACATTTTTATACCCTGCCTTTTCGTAAAGCAAAATGGCGTTACGGTTGCTTTTTCGCACTTCAAGCGATAGAAAAGACAGTTTTAATTCCTTTGCTTCTCTATCCAGTGCCTTCAAAAGCCTTCCCGCAATCCCTTGGCGCCTCGACTCAGTTTTAACTGCGATATTATTAATATATCCCTCATCAAGTGCCGTGTTAAGGCTAACATAGCCCACCACATCAAAGCATTTTTCTGCAACCAGAAATACCGCACCGTTTTGAATAGCTTCGCTTATGGCATTTTCACTCCAGGGTGAAGAAAAGCACTCCTTTTCTATTTGAGCAATGGCCACCTCATCACCCTTACAATAGGGGCGGATAAGGACGGTGTTTATAAGCCTGTCAATTTCATCGGTAATCTGCCGTCTGCAAACCGAATACATATCCTCGTCGCTTCCGTAGGGGTCAAAAATGCCCGAGCCTAATACCGAAATATCCGCCGCTACACCCGCCGCCTCTAAAATCGCCTTGTGCATAGCAGTCATACATATAATTTTATCACTGTTTTGAATCATTTCTCGGGTAATCGGTCGTGGAATATGGGAAGAAATATCAATTCCGATTTCTTTCATTGCCTCTACCGAGTTTTCACTCACACTGTTGCAAGCACCCACCTGAAGCCCTGCGGAAGATACCTTTATTCCCTTTATGTTAAGGCTTTTCAGATACCCCTCAGCCATAGGACTGCGACAGGTATTGCCCGAACAGACAAAAAGTATTTTCATATTATTTCTTTGCCTCAAACCAGTTTTCCCCGTATGCCGCATCAGCAACGAGACTCACCCTCATTTCTGCCGCCTTGCTCATTTCCTCGGTAAGAATGGCACAAACGATTTCCTTAATCTCCTCTTTGCACTCAACTATAAGTTCATCGTGCACCTGTAAAATAAGACGCGCATCGAGATTTTCGGATTTTAATCTGCGCGATACCCTTATCATTGCAATTTTTATAATATCGGCGGCTGTTCCCTGAATTGGCGCATTTCTTGCCACCCTTTCCCCGAAAGCACGAAGCATTCCGTTTGATGAAGCAAGCTCGGGCAACGGGCGGCGTCTGCCAAATAGCGTTACAATATATCCGTCTGCCTTGGCTTTTTCTATAACACTGTTCATATAACGGTCAACACCCGAATATGCGGCAAGATAGCTCTTTATTAAGTTGTCTGCCTCTTTTCTGGTAACACCAATATCCTTAGCAAGCGAAAATGCACCTATACCGTAAACTATGCCGAAATTTACGGCTTTCGCGCGGCTTCTGAGCTGCGGAGTTATCATATCTATAGGTAGACCGAACGCCACCGATGCAGTAGCCGTATGAATATCGGTACCTGTCGCGAAGGCGTTTATCATATTTTCATCCTCGGCAATATGCGCTAAAACCCTGAGCTCTATCTGTGAATAATCAGCATCACAAAGCACATAACCATCGGGAGCTTTGAAAAATTTCCGCAGTTTTTTACCCTCATCGGTTCTCACAGGTATATTCTGCAAATTAGGCTCCAGAGAAGAAATTCTGCCTGTTCTCGTTTCGGTCTGATTAAAGGTTGAGCGCACTCTGCCATCTGCCGATATCTTATCAAGCAGCCCATCGCAATAGGTGGATTTAAGCTTTGTCAGGGTGCGGTAGGAAAGCAGTTTTTCGATACACGGGTGAACATCTCGAAGTTCTTCTAAAACCTCGGCCGAAGTGCTGTAGCCGCTTTTGGTCTTCTTTTTAGCGGGAAGACCTAATTTTTCAAATAGCGCCACACCTAACTGTTTAGGGGAATTAAGGTTAAATTCATAACCCACAAGCCCGTATATTTCGCTTTGCAAACAGAAAATTCTCTGCTCTAATTCTTCACCGTAATGCTTTAGCCCAACGCTATCGAGTAAAAAACCGCTAAGCTCCATATCGCCTAGCACACATGAAAGCGGAATTTCAATATCGCAAAGAAGCTTCAACTGCTCATTTTCGCTTAAAATTTTATAAAGTGTGTCGCAAACCTTGCTATGTCGGACACCCTGTTCGAGAGTCTCATAACATTCCCCTTCAATTTCAATATCATTCGCCGAATATTCAGCGCATAGTCTTGAAATTTCATAGGACGATGACGATGGATTTACAAGATACGCCGCCAAAGCCGAATCAAACACCACATTTTCTATGCAGATTTTCTGAGCAGTTGCCCATTTGTAAAGATTTTTATTATCGTAAACTCGCTTTTCGACACTACAAGCGAGAATTTTGGCGAGTCTCTCACGGTCGTCTTCAGCATCAAAATCAGCAACGCTTGTGCCTGATACAAGTATAAACCGCGTAAAATCGGGAAGGGGTAAAATATCCACCGAATTTTCCGCAGAAAATTCAGCAGGAGACACCACCTTAAAGCCCGTCTTTTTATCTTCAAAATCAAAACCTATCTGAGAGGTCTCGGGAGTAATTCCCATAGTCTCCATTAATTTAAAAAATTCAAGCCTTGTCATAAGTAAAGCTACGCCGTGTTCGTCGCGCTCTTTTGGCATAAATTCGCAAATTCCGAGGCCGAGCGGTACGGTCTTACAGATTTCACCGAGCCAACGTGATAAATAGGCGTTTTCCTTACCTGTAATCAATTTTGATTTAACCGCTTCCTTAATGTCAAGCGTGTCAATGTTTTCATAAATATAATCAATACTGCCAAAACGAGTGATTAGGTCGGTAGCAGTTTTTTCCCCTATACCCGCAACACCGGGAATGTTATCAGAGCTATCACCCTGAAGTGCCTTTAATTCGAGCATGCCTTCGGGAGAAACACCGTAGCGTTCAAAAAGTGCCTCTTTATCATAGCTTTTATGCTCAGGCTTACCCATCTTTGTGGAGGTTAAAAGCACACGTGTTGTGTCGGTTACGAGCTGCAGGGCATCTCTGTCGCCCGTTGCAATAATACACTCATCACCGTTTTTCTCACAGATATCCGCAACTGTTCCTAAAATATCATCAGCCTCGTACCCCGGCTTTTCTATTATGCAGTAGCCCATAAGAGTCAGCCACTCCTTTAAAATGGGCATCTGGGAGTGGAGCTCCTCGGGCATACCCTTTCTTCCCGCCTTATATTCAGCATATTTTTCGTGGCGGAAGGTCGGTCGCCTTACATCAAATGCTACCACAACACCGTCGGGCTTTTCATCGGCTAAAATTCGGTTAAGGGTTGTTATAAAGCCATAAACTGCGTTGGTATATTCGCCTGTCTTGGTTGTAAGCAGACGAATTCCATAAAATGCACGGTTTATTATGCTGTTGCCGTCAATAGCCAGAATTTTCATTTTCTTACCTCACAAAAAGCAGATAATATATCATTTTATATTATAACAAATTTATTGTGTTTTGTATACTCGAAATTTGTAAATAATTTGACAACTTTTATTTTGTTTTATATAATTGGATTATGAAGATAGCAAACTTAGAAATTTCGGGATTTGCCGCACTTGCCCCAATGGCAGGAGTAGCCGACAGGGCTATGCGCGAAATATGCAGAAGCTTCGGTGCCGCCTATACCGTAGGCGAGCTTACAAGCTCAAAAGGGGTCAGCCTGGGAGACAAAAAATCTGAGGCTTATTTGTGTTGCTATGACGCCGAAAAGCCCATGGCTTCCCAGCTTTTCGGATATGAACCTTTAGTTATGGCTGAGGCTGCCAAAGTTGCCGAATCCCATAACCCCGATTTTATAGATATTAATATGGGCTGTCCCGCCCCAAAGGTTGCGGGCAACGGCGGCGGCAGCGCATTAATGAAGGACCCTCTACTTGCGGGTAAAATAGTTGAAAGTGTGGTTAATGCGGTTAAGATTCCCGTAACAGTTAAAATGCGCACAGGCTGGGATGAAAACAACATTAATGCCCCGCTTCTCGCAAAAATTTGCGAAGAATCGGGTGCGGCGGCAATCACCGTTCATGGCAGAACAAGGCGGCAGATGTATGCACCGGGTATTGATTATAAAACAATGGCTGAGGTAAAAAAAGCAGTAAAAATCCCCGTTATTGCTAACGGAGATGTGAATTCAGGTCTAGCAGCAAAGCAGATGTTAGAGCGTACAGGTGCCGATTTTCTGATGGTTGGCAGAGCCGCTATGGGTAACCC
>JAZRKE010000014.1:0-5834 GCA_045646145.1 Acutalibacteraceae bacterium
AGTCAGATACTCATACTCTAATTATGACAGAAGGCTCTAAAGATACCCATTACGGTAAAATTATTGCCGAATTATGTCCTGAATTAGAAAACAAAAAGTCCACCGAAAAATTGCACTCAAAACGTTTACCATTTTTGCGCAACGTTATTACCTGCGGTTTTAAGCAAAAGGGCTGTATGACTTGGGATGAAGCGGTTGCTTTAAGCGAAAAGGTGCCCGTTAGCGAAGTTTATAGACTTGCCGCTTTAGTTAAACCTAACGACGTTTGCAATATGCAGTATACTTCGGGTACAACAGGCTTTCCAAAAGGGGTTATGCTAACACACTATAACGTTGTTAATAACGGTAAGTATATTGGCGACCATATGGATTTATCTACGGCCGACAGAATGATGATTCAAGTGCCAATGTTCCACTGCTTTGGAATGGTGCTTTCCATGACCGCATCTATGACACACGGCGCTACAATGTACCCACTACCTTATTTTTCACCGGGTCCTGCGCTTTCTTGTGTTCATAACGAGCATATTACCTGCTTTAACGGTGTTCCCACAATGTTTATTGCAATGTTTGCCCATGAGGACTTCGCCAAAACCGACTTTTCACATATCCGCACAGGCATTATGGCGGGTGCCAACTGCCCGGCAGACTTAATGCGCAGAGCGGCGGATGAAATGAATATGACTGAAATACTCAGTGTTTACGGTCAGACCGAGGCTTCTCCCGGTTGCACAATGGGTGAAGTAAACGAAGATTTATGGCACCGTGTTGAAACGGTAGGTAGCGCTTTCCCCGGTGTTGAATGTAAAATTATTGACCCGGAGACTGGTGAGGACCTGCCCGACGGCGTCAACGGTGAATTTGTAGCGCGTGGTTTTAACATTATGAAAGGTTATTATAAAATGCCTAAAGCCACCGAGCAGACTATCGATAAGGACGGTTGGCTGCATTCGGGTGATATAGCATGTAGAACCGAGGACGGCTACTATAAGATTACCGGCCGACTTAAAGATATGATTATCAGAGGCGGCGAAAACCTGTATCCGCGAGAAATTGAGGAGTTTTATCTGACAAATGATAAAATTCGTGACGTTCAGGTAGTGGGTGTTCCCGATGAGCGCTACGGTGAAGAGTGCTGCGCCTGGATTATTCTTAAAAACGGCGAAACCGCAACAGTAGAGGAAATGAAAGCATACGGTGAAGCCAGTATGGCGAAACACAAAGTACCCCGTTATTTCCTCTTTGTAAAGGATTTCCCGATGAATGCCGCAGGTAAAATTCTTAAATATAAAATGAAGGATATGTCGGTGGAAATGCTTGGCATAAAAAAATAATAAAAAATACTTGACAATCCCTTTTCCTAGTAGTATAATGCTTACATCAATTAAATAAAAGCTATGACGAAGACGGTTTTAATCGGCGTTTTTCAGAGAGTCGGGGGGCGGTGTGAGCCCGATAAATTGAGATTTAAATAACCTATCACTTCCGAGCTGAAGGTCTAAACGGGTTTGCCTTAGTAAGTCCTTCCGTGATTACTGCGTTAATGTATACGGCTTGTTGGAGCCTGAGTGGTGCGTACAGCGCACAATTTGAGTGGTACCGCGGGTATTGTTTAATCAAGACTCGTCTCAAAGAAATTTGAGACGAGTCTTTTTATTTATGTAAAATAAAACTTGAAGGAGAGATTATTATGAGCAACCAAACCACAATGTCGCAACTTAGTGAGATAGCAAAACGAATTAGGGAACTTCGCGAAATTATGGGTTGGAGTATTGCCGAAATGGCGGAAAAAACCGAAGTAGACGCAGAGCTTTACACTAAGTATGAGAGCGGTAACACCGATATTCCGTTTTCCTTTATTCATAAATGTTCATTGGCTTTCGATGTTGAGATGACCGAACTGCTTGAAGGCAGAACTGCAAATCTTTCAAGCTATACCGTAACCCGTAAGGGTAAGGGTCAGCAGACCGCTAAGGAAGAGGGCATCGACATTAAGAACTTAGCGCCCAAATTCCGCGATAAAATCGCCGAGCCTTATTATGTTCGTTATGAGTATTCTGCCGCACAGCAGAATAAGCCTATCCATTTAGCCAAGCACTCGGGTCAGGAATTCGACTTGGTGCTCTCAGGTAGCTTAAAGGTGCAAATAGGTGAGCACACCGAGATACTCCGCGAGGGTGATAGCATTTATTACGACAGTTCTACTCCTCACGGTATGATAGCTATTGACGGACAAGATTGTGTTTTCTGCGCAGTGGTTCTGCCCGGTGAGAAAACCGCCGAAAAAGAGGTTGGCAAAACAATCGTAGCGGCTAAAAAGAGCGAAAAGCTTGTTTGTGAAAGGTTCATTGAATGTAGGGAGGATGAAAACGGAGCACTTGAGAAAATAGACTTTAAAAATACCGACACCTTCAATTTTGGCTTTGATGTTGTTGATGAGATAGCTAAAAAATATCCCGAAAAACTTGCAATGCTCCATCTTGATAAAAATAAAACCGAGCGTCGATTTACCTTCCGCGATATCAAGCATTATTCTAACCAGACCGCGAACTACTTTAAATCCTTAGGTGTAAAGCGCGGCGATAAGGTAATGCTGGTGCTTAAAAGGCATTATCAGTTCTGGTTCTGTATGGTAGCGCTGCATAAAATCGGCGCTGTAGCAATCCCTGCAACAAATCAGCTCAAAGAGCACGATTTTGTTTACCGTTATAATGCCGCAGGTGTTAACACCATTGTCTGCACGGCAGATGGCGACACCGCCGATATAGCCGAGGCTGCCGCTAAAGAGTGTCCACAGGTTAAAAATTTGGTGCTTGTTGGCGGAGAGAAAGAAAACTGGCATAACTTCGATGAGGAATTCAAATTATTCTCTCGTAAATACGAGCGTGAGGAGGATAACTCTGCAGGTGATGAGGTAGCCCTTATGTTCTTTACCTCGGGCACTACGGGGAACCCCAAAATGGCAGCACATAAGCATACCTATGCGCTCGGACATTATGTAACGGCTAAGTATTGGCATTGCTGTGAGCGTGATGGCTTACACCTGACCATATCCGACACAGGCTGGGGTAAATCTCTTTGGGGCAAACTTTACGGTCAGTGGCTCTGCGAGGGTGCAGTGTTTGTTTATGACTTTGATAAATTCGACGAAAATGAAATTCTTCCTATGTTTGCGCAGTACGGTATTACCACATTCTGCGCACCGCCCACAATGCTCAGAATGCTGGTTCGCGGCGACCTTTCCAAGTTCGATTTATCGAGTATACATCATATGACAACGGCGGGTGAGGCGCTGAACCCCGAAGTTTTCAAGCTGTTTAAGGATGCTACGGGTCTTAGCATTATGGAGGGCTTCGGTCAGACCGAAACAACCTTAACAATAGCAAACCTTTGCGGAACAGTTCCCAAAATCGGCTCAATGGGTAAAGCGTCGCCTCAGTACGATATAGATTTGGTTGATGCTGAGGGCAACTCCGTTCCAACGGGTGAAGTGGGCGAAATCGTTGTAAGAATTGATAAAAATACACCATGTGGCCTCTTCAGAGAATACTATCTCGACGAAGAAAAAACTAATGACGCTATGTACGATGGACTCTATCACACAGGCGATACCGCTTGGCGTGATGAGGACGGATATTTCTGGTACGTAAGCCGTATCGACGACGTAATCAAGTCTTCAGGATACCGTATAGGACCGTTCGAAATCGAAAGCGTTATTATGGAATTACCTTACGTTGTTGAATGCGGTGTTTCGGCTGCCCCTGATGAGCTCAGAGGTCAGGTAGTAAAGGCGAGCATAGTGCTAACTAAAGGCACAGAACCCACCGAAGAACTCAAAAAAGAAATCCAGCAGTATGTTAAATCTCATACAGCACCGTATAAATATCCGCGTGTTGTAGTATTCCGTGATGAGCTACCCAAGACAATAAGCGGCAAAATTCAGCGGAATAAGCTGTAAAACTTTAAAAATATATTGACTTTCTTTTGCGTAATGTGATATAATTTAAGAAATATTGAAAGGCGTTGACGAAGAGGGCAAGGGCGAACTTACTTCAGAGAGGCGGTGTAGGGTGAAAACCGCTGTAAAAAACCTTTGTTTGTAGCTTCTGAGCCGAAAGGAAGAAAAGATAATTCTTAGTAGACCCTTTCCGTGATTACTGCGTTAATGTATACGGCTTGTTGGAGCCTGAGTGGTGCGTATAATGCACAATTTGAGTGGTACCGCGGGATATAAGATAGTCTTATGGCTCGTCTCAAAGAATTATATCTTTGAGGCGGGCTATTTAAAATTTCGCCTCCAAGGAGAAAAGAGGTAAAATAAGTGAATACAGCAACAGGGCTTCAGTTCAAAATAGCCGAAATGGCGGGACGTATAAAAACACTGCGTGAAATTGTGGGACTCAGCGTAGAAGAAATGGCGCTTAAAACGGGTGTAACTCAGCAGGAGTACATTGCGTGTGAGGAAGCAAGGAGTGATTTAAACTTTGCCTTCCTTTACCGCTGTGCATTGGCGCTTGGTGTTGATGTTACTGAAATTATTGAGGGTACTTCACCTCGTCTTGCGGGTTATACCGTAACAAGAAAGGGTAAGGGTCAGGAAATCCAGAAAGCGCATTCTATGACCTATTACAATTTAGCGGCATCCTTTAAAAACCGTATTGCCGAGCCGCTTTATGTTGTTTGCGACTATAATGAAAACACAGCTAATGCCGATATTGAACTCACAACCCATGAGGGTCAGGAGTGCGATATTGTGGTGAGAGGTACGCTGCGGGTTCAGGTTGGCGACCATATTGAAGTGCTTCACGAGGGCGACAGTATTTATTATGACAGCTCAACCCCTCACGGTATGGTTGCAGCAGAAAAAGGCGACTGTATTTTCTATGCAATAGTTTTAAACCCTGCTCACGAGCCTATTTCGAAATTAGTTCACTCGGGCGCCCGTGAATTCCAGGCAACGCCCGTGAAAAAGAGTAGTGGTAAGAAACGAGTTTGGAAGGACTTTATCGAAACCAAGGTTGATAATAACGGAACTTTGCAGGAGATTTCCTTTAAGAATGAGGATAACTTTAACTTTGCTTTTGATGTTGTTGATACAATTGCTCAAAAGGAACCCGATAAAACCGCACTTTTACACATTTCAAAGGATAAAAAGGAAACCAGAATAACCTTTAAGGATTTAAAGAGGGCATCTAATCAGACCGCAAACTACTTTAGGTCCTTAGGTATTAAAAAAGGCGATAAGGTAATGTTAATACTCAAGCGCCACTATCAGTTCTGGATTACGATGGTAGCGCTTCACAAGATCGGTGCGGTGGCAATACCCGCTTCAAATCAGCTCAAAGAGCACGATATTACCTACCGCTTAAATAAAGCGGGTGTTAAAATGATTATCGCCACACCCGATGACAATATACCGAGTGAAATAGAAAAGGCGGCAGAAAATGCGCCGACATTAGAACACAAGCTTATTGTTAACGGTAACCGTGAGGGTTGGAGGAGCTTTGATGAGGAGTATGAACTTTTCACGGGTAAGCTCGAGCGTACTGAGGACTCCCCAAAGGGCGAAGACCTTATGCTTATGTATTTTACTTCAGGTACCACAGGCAACCCGAAGATAGCAATGCATAACTATAAATATCCGCTCGGTCACTTTATAACGGCTAAATATTGGCATTGCGTTAACCCCGACGGATTGCATCTGTCCATTTCTGATACAGGCTGGGCAAAGGCGGCTTGGGGCAAGATTTACGGTCAGTGGCTGTGCGATCCCTCTTCCACTGCTCGATGAGCGCAGGGATGAAATAGATACCAGGCTCATCGCTGATCACATG
>JAZRKE010000015.1:0-18082 GCA_045646145.1 Acutalibacteraceae bacterium
AGGTCGCGCAGAAAGGTTGTCTTTCCGCTTGAGGGTGGTCCACAGATTAGCACTGAGCCGCCTGAGTAGGTGTCTACAATATTTTTAGCCACGCCCTTACATTCGTGGGCAATACGGATATTAACAGAAGAAGCTTCACAAAATTTTTCCTGTCTGAAAACGCCTGAAATTCCTGCTCGGTTTCCGTAGGGCATTGAAATAAAGCCGTTTTGAATTTCATCTAAGTGGGAATAAACAGAACTGCCTGTAATTTTCTTAACGGTATTCAAAACCTGCTGTCTTTCGGTAATAACACCGATAAAAAAATCCTTCGAGAGTGAATAATCGGGACGTACGAAACATATTTCACTACCGAGACTTACCGTTAAAGGTTTTCCAGAGCGAAGCCGTATTTCCTGAATATTTTTTTGTGTTTGATTGTCTATCTGCATTAAGATAGCGGCGGTTTTATTGTCTAACAATTCAAGTGCAGATAAGTAACTGTCCTGCATTTTTATCACCGATAAATTTTATGCGGACAAACTGATAAGTAGAACAAAAAAGAAGTGAAGCCCGAAGGCTTCACTTCCTGTTAGTTTAATTTTGCCGTTTTACAATACCGTATTCATCATCAAGTTTAAAGGAGGGGCATTGTTTATAGCCCGACGTTAAAAATGCGGCATATTCATCTTCATCCATATAGGCGGTGCAGATATAATCCTCTGTTTCATCGTCATAAACATAAAAAGTACAGTTATCGCAATTCATTTTTCCATTTCCTCAGATATTTAAAGAATGAGTTTAGGTGTATAAGCAGCAGCTTAAGGTTCTTTGCGCTACCACGCTCCCATAGGTGCTGAACTGATATTTCGGGGCAGTATACCACCCTGCCAAAGCGTTTGACCTGTCTTGTTAAATCGGCATCCTCTAAATACATAAAATATCTTTCATCAAAACCGCCAACCTTGCGGAATATATCGCTTCTTATAAGAAAGAAACAGCCTGTGCAAAAATCAATGTCGGTAATATCTTTAAATTCCTCATCGGCTCTTACGTATTCATTGCGCACATTTTTAAAAAACCTGCCTAAAAAAATATATTTCATTGTGGGGGTTCGTTTGGGCAGTTTTTGTTCAGAGCCGTCGCTATTCAGTATTTTTGGTGTTACCATACATATATCGGGGTTTTTATCAAGCACCTCTGCGAGTGCCGAAATCACGTCGTTATCCACCGTTATATCGGGATTAACAATGGCGTGGTATTTGCCCATTTCATAGTTTAGAATCCTATTGTGAGCGGCGCCAAAGCCTAAATTTTCATCGTTTCTTAAAAATACATCGGCTACAGTACTGACACGGATATCAATGCTCTTAGAGGCATTGTCAAAAACAAAAACTTTTAAATTTCTATCTTTGGTGTTTTCTTTTAGAGTGCTGATGGCTTTTAGTGCCTTTCCGGAATCGTTATAGGTAACGATAGATGCGCTTATAAAATCTTTATCTGTCATTCAACCCACTCCGCAGAAGTTATTTAATGGTATTTTAACATATTTCGGGTGATTTTTCAACCTCGAACCAGAAAACGACACCGTCTTCTGTATTAAAGGTACCGAAAGCTTCGCCGTGCATTTTACAGATAGCGGCAACAATGGAAAGACCTAAGCCAAAGCGTTCGTTTTCACGCTTATGGGAGGTGTCCCCCCTATAGAAGCTTTGCCATATAAGTTCGGTTTTATCTTCTTCGATGTGGCTTCCTGAATTATAAACACAAATTCTGTAGCCATTTTCGGTCTGTTCACTGTAAATACGAACTCTGTTATCGGTATGAGAACGGGCATTTTCAAGGTAGCATTTAAGAATTTGTTCGGTGCCCGATAAATCGGCGTTTATAAAGGTGCCACTTGCAAGAGCATTTTCATAAATAATATCGGTGTTTTCAAAAATGCGGTCAAGCAGGGTAGCGGCAACATCCGAAATATCAAAGTTGGTGCGGTTTATCGGCATTTGCCCCGATTCATAGCGTGAAAGTTCTAAAATACTTAGCACCAACGAATTCATACGGGTGCATTCATCTATTATTGTATCGCAGTAGCGGTCTTTGTTTTCGGAGTTTATGTTGAGTTTGAGACCCTCTGCATACCCTGAAATGATTGAAAGCGGAGTTTTCAGTTCATGTGATACATTTGCAACAAATTCGCGGCGCATTGTATCAAGTCGGCGTTCAAGCTCAATATCCTCCCGCAGTTTTTTGTTGGCAGTTTGGAGTTTCGACATAGCGGTAGACAACGAGTCTGCCATATTATTAATCGAGACTGCCAGTTCACCAATTTCATCTGATGAGGATACCTGAAGTCGTCTTGCAAAATTAAGAGAAGCCATATCTTTGGTTATTGCATTCATTTCATAAATCGGCTTTGCGGTGTGTCTGGCTGAGAAGAATGTCCACACTAGTGAAATAACAAGGAAAATAACGGCAACCACCGTTACAAACTCACCCGTAATTTCGGCGTTGTTGGATAAAAATTCGCGCTTGACTTTAAGTTCAGCGGTGTTGCCGCCATCGAGCGCTTTCACAACAACAAGGTATTCTGAGCCCGTTCGACGGTCGGAGGCTAGCTGAAAAACGGTTTGCGAATCGACCGTTTCATTCGATATTACCTTAAGCGGCGCGTGCAGCATATTAAATGATGGGGCATCCTGCAGGAAAAAATCCATCATTTTATCGCCTTCGGTGGTGTAGAGCGTTCTGCCTGAGGAATTATATATTTCAATTTGAAGGCTGTTTTTTGAGATTATGCGCTCTATTGCCGCGCGGGTTTCGGTTTTGTTGTTAACATTAATGTCCGAAAGGGTTGAGGCAGCCGAAATTAAATTATTTTTTTCTTTCGAAAAGTAAAAATCATCAAGAAGTGTACTGCTTGAGAAAACGACAACCAAAACGAATGCTGTTAAAATTACAGCCATTTTTATAAAAAGATTTAAAAACAGTGAGGATTTGAATTTTTTCATACTACACCTCTAATTTATAGCCGTAGCCGTAAATTGTTTTGAGGTGGGTAGCACCGTAATCCCCAAGTTTTGTGCGCAGTCTTGCAATATGGGTATCAACCGTTCTCGTATCGCCTAAATAATCAAAGCCCCAAACTGCATTGAGCAGTTGGTCGCGGTTGAGGATTAGTCCCTTGTTATCAAAGAGGTAGCAAAGCAGCTCGAATTCCTTTAAAGTCAGAGATATCTCTTTGCCTAATAGGGTTACGGAAAACGCATCCTTGTCAATGATGAGCTCGGTGGTATTCTTTTTCGTACTATTAAAGTAGCGGTTAATAAGCGCATCTGTGCGCTTTACCAAAACGGCAGGGGAAAAGGGCTTGGTTACATATTCGTCGGCTCCAACACTAAAGCTTTCAAGCATATCAAATTCTTCTTGTCTGGCAGACAGAAAAATTATTGGCACATTACTAAAGGTGCGAATTTCCCGCGCCGCATCCCAGCCATTCATTACCGGCATCATAATATCAAGTATAACAGCGTTTGTATCGGGATTGATTTTAAGAAGTTCTACCGCTTCGCTTCCATCGGCGGCGGTCAGAACAGTAAAATCCGCATTGGTAAAAAAATCGGTAAGCAGTGTTACTATTTTTTTCTCATCATCGGCAATTATGACCTTTTTCATTCTATCCCCTCCGATAAAAATATACTGTTTATATTTTATATCAATATTAATAAATTGTAAATGGTTGTAAAAATAAAAAAATTATGATAAAATAATGATAATATGATTTTAAGGAGTTAAAATTCGTGTCATTTCCACTTGAAAACATAAGAAACTTTTGTATTATTGCTCATATTGACCATGGTAAATCAACCCTTGCTGACCGTCTGCTTGAAAAGACAAGCTCGGTATCCGAGCGCGAGATGGAGGAACAGATTTTAGACAGTATGGATTTGGAGAGGGAGCGCGGCATTACCATTAAGTCGCACGCCGTAACCCTTTATTATACTGCGTCTGACGGTAAAGAATATGAGCTCAATTTAATCGACACTCCGGGACATGTTGACTTTAACTATGAGGTGTCGCGTTCACTTGCCGCGTGCGAGGGGGCTGTGCTTGTGGTGGATGCTTCTCAGGGTATTGAGGCGCAAACCCTTGCTAACACATATTTAGCCGTTGACCACGGGCTTGAACTCTTACCCGTAATTAATAAAATTGATTTGCCCTCTGCTGAGCCTGAGAGAATAAAGAGGGAGATTGAGGATATTATCGGTATACCTGCCGATAACGCGCCCATGATTTCGGCAAAAACGGGTATTAATATCGAAGAGGTGCTCGAAAAAATAGTTACCGAAATTCCTGCCCCCGTTTGTGAGCGTGAGGCACCCCTTTCGGCGCTTATCTTCGATTCCTATTATGATGCTTATAAGGGTGTTATTGTTTATTTTCGAGTTGTAAGCGGAAGAATTACAAATAAAGACAGAATAAAGATGATGGCTACGGATGCCGAGTTCGACATTGTTGAAATCGGCAGAAAGAAGGCAACACACCTAGAGCCTTGCGACTGCTTGGAGGCGGGTGAAGTAGGCTACCTTGCCGCCTCTATTAAAACGGTAAGCGAGGCGCGTGTGGGTGATACCATTACGCTGGTCGATAACCCTGTGTCCGAGGCGCTTGAGGGCTATCGAAAGGTAAACCCCGTTGTTTTCTGCGGTATATATCCTGCTGACGGCGCACAGTATCAGGATTTGCGAGAGGCTTTAGAGAAGCTGCAGCTCAACGATGCATCACTACTGTATGAAGCCGAAACCTCTAAGGCACTTGGCTTTGGTTTCCGTTGCGGATTTTTGGGGCTGTTGCATATGGAAATCATTGAAGAACGCCTCGAGAGAGAATATAATCTCGATATTATAACAACGGCACCAAGTGTTATTTATAAGTTTGAACTCACAAACGGGGAGACGATTGAGGTGGATAACCCGACAAACTACCCCGACCCTGCAACCATTTCTGCAGCTTATGAGCCGGTTGCCGATGTTCACATATATAGTCCGAGTGATTATGTCGGTGCAATAATGCAGTTGTGTGAGGAACGACGTGGTACATATACCGATATGAAGTATATGGGCGACCGTGTTGATATACATTATATAATGCCGGTGGCTGAGATTATTTATGATTTCTTTGATGCACTTAAGTCGCGCACTAAGGGTTATGCTTCGTATGACTATGAGATGAAGGATTATCAGAAATCCAACCTTATAAAGCTGGATGTTATTATTGCAGGCGATGTGGTGGACGCGCTATCCTTTATAGTTTTCTCGGATAATTCCTATTCCAGAGCCCGTAGAATTGCCGAAAAGTTAAAGGATTATATACCGCGGCAGCTTTTTGAGGTTCCGGTTCAGGTGGCAGTAGGCGGAAAGGTAATTGCAAGAGAGACTGTTAAGGCTATGCGAAAGGACGTTCTGGCTAAATGCTATGGCGGCGACATAACGAGAAAGAAAAAACTGCTTGAAAAGCAAAAAGAGGGCAAAAAGAGAATGCGTAAGCTCGGCTCGGTTGAAATCCCTCAGGAAGCATTTATGGCGGTTCTTAAGCTTGATGAGTAGTAAATTCCGCAAGGGCGCCTTGCGGAATTACTTTTTATTGTATGCTTTAGTAGAATAAAGCGATAAAGCACGTGTTTGTATGTACAAATTGTACAAAGTTGAAAAAATCTTTAAAAAACACTTTACAACTTTAGTTTGATAAAGTATAATAAAAGCATCCAATTTAAAACATTTCAAAAGGAGAAATAAAAATGAAAAAGCTATTAGCATTAATTTTAGCAGTGATGATGGTTGCAATCTGTTTTGCAGGCTGCGGCGGCAATAAGGTAATTGTTGCGGAGAAGGAATCTGCAGGTGAGGGAGTCGCGCAAACAATAGAGGGCTACACTTATACCGCAGTTGACACGCAGGCTAAAGCTCTTATGGAAGTAGCATCAGGCACAGCCGATGCGGCAATTGTTGACTATGTAATGTCAATTGGTTCTATCGGAGAGGGCACAGACTATGAGAATTTAGTGGTTTCCGGTGACGGATATAGTCCCGAAAATTACGGTATTGCTTTCCGTAAGGGCTCTGATGCAACCGCAAAGGTAAATGAAGCTATTGCACAGTTGAAGGCCAGCGGCAAGCTCGCAGAGATTGCTAACAAATATAAGCTTGGCGACTTAATTTCCGCCGATTCAACCTTTGAGCCCTTTACTCAGTCGACTACTGATTCTGACTGGGAATATATCAAAAATAAGGGTGAACTTGTAATTGGTATCACCTACTTCGCGCCGATGAATTACGAGAACGAAGCGGGTGAACTGGTTGGTTTTGAAACAGAATTTGCAAAGGCCGTTTGTGAAGTTTTAGGCGTTACAGCAAAATTTCAGGAGATCAACTGGAGTGCAAAGGAAACTGAACTTGCAGCCAAGAATATTGACTGCATCTGGAACGGTATGACAATTACCGAAGAGCGCGAAGAAAATATGAGTATTACTATTCCTTATATGGCAAATAAACAGGTAATGATAGTTAAAGAAAAATAATCGGAGTAGTAATAATGAATTTTGAAACAATAACAAAAGAGCTCATAATTGGCTTTTTTGAAAATTGTCAGGTTTTTGCCTTAACACTTTTAATGGCGATTCCGTTAGGGTTGATAATTACCTTTGGCTCAATGTCAAAATTCAAACCACTTGCATTATTAACAAAAGTTTTTGTCTGGATCATCAGAGGTACCCCTCTGATGCTCCAGCTTTTTGTGGTTTTATATGTACCTGGGCTGGTTTTTGGTGTTCCAATGAGGAATCGAATGGTTGCAGCCCTTATAGCCTTCGTAATAAATTATGCGTGTTATTTCAGTGAAATTTATCGCGGAGGAATAGAAGGCATTTCAAAAGGACAGTTTGAAGCGGGTCAGGTTCTGGGTTTGAACAAAAAGCAAATTTTCTTTAAGGTGGTACTCCTACAGGTAATTAAGCGCATAGTTCCGCCAATGTCAAATGAAATTATCACTTTGGTTAAAGATACTTCTCTTGCTCGTGTTATTGCAGTAGCCGAAATATTAATGGCGGCTGAGCGATTTGCAGGCAAGGGTGTTATATGGCCGTTGTTTTACACAGGCATTTTCTTCCTACTGTTTAATGGCATTTTAACATTGCTTTTTGGTTATATTGAAAAGAAGCTTGATTATTTCAGGAGTTAATTATGGCTATTTTAGAGGTTAAAAATTTGCAGAAAAGCTTCGGTAAAACCGAGGTTTTAAAGGATATAAGCTTTTCTTTGGAAAAAGGTGAGGTGCTTGCCATTATCGGTTCTTCGGGAAGCGGTAAAACAACCCTTCTTCGGTGTCTTAATTTTCTTGAAACACACGATGTTGGTGAAATTATTGTAAACGGTGAAGCCCTTTCCTATGGAGAAAAGGAAAAAATCAGTGATGAAAAGCTGCGCGAGAACAGGCTGCACTTTGGTCTCGTATTCCAGAATTTCAATCTTTTCCCCCAGTATACAGTTACTGAGAATATAACACTAGCTCCGACATTGCTTAAAAAAGGTGAAAAGGCTGATATTGAAAAAATGGCAGAGGTGCTGCTTGAAAAGGTGGGCTTAACCGAGAAAAAGGATTTTTATCCCTGTCAGTTATCAGGCGGTCAGCAGCAGCGTGTGGCTATAGCACGTGCTTTGGCATTGAGCCCCGATATACTCTGCTTTGACGAGCCAACAAGTGCCCTAGACCCCGAGCTTACGGGTGAGGTTTTAAAGGTTATAAGGGCACTAAAAAGCGGAGACAGCACAATGATAGTTGTAACACACGAAATGGAGTTTGCGCGTTCGGTTGCTGATAAGGTTATATTTATGGCAGACGGAATAATCGAGGAAATTGGTACACCGGAAGAGGTTTTCGGCAATCCTAAGAGTGAGAAAACCCGTGCTTTTTTGAGTAAAGAGGAATTTTAATTATGGATAAAAGTGTGAGAGAACAGGAGATAAATGACCTTTACGAGCTTTTTGTAAGTCTTGATTCGGTTGAGGATTGCAAACTTTTACTGGAGGATTTATGCACCCGCAAAGAGGTTGAGCAGATGGCCGACAGAATAAGGGCAGCCAAGCTCTTAATGCAAGGGATGACATACCAGGAGGTTATAAGTCAAACCAATATTTCTTCAGCAACACTTTCCCGTATTTCCCGCTGTGTTCAGTATGGAAAAGGGTATTCGAAATTATTAAATAAATAGAAAAAGAAACCCCTTATGTGTCCTGCACATAAGGGGTTATCAATTTTATAAAGCCGATTTTTTGCTGTATTTTTTATACAGTGCATTGATTATAATGAATGAGATTACAGCAAAGCCCGTTCCCAAAATTATTGACGCTAAAACGTCGGTGGGGTAGTGGACGTAGAGATATAGTCGGGAGAAGGCAATTAAAAATGCGAGAACTAAAGCGGGTATGCCGAATTTCTTATTATGTAAGAAAATCGATACACTTGCTTCAAATGAGGCTAATGTGTGCCCTGAGGGGAAGGAAAAATCGTGCAGTTTATCAATAAGCAATTGAAAATCGGTATTTAGGTCATACGGACGTATTCTTCCTACAACATTTTTTAAAACAACATTGCCAACTAAAAAGCCAAGCAAAAGGGAGAACCCCATAGTAATGCCGACTTTACGTGTTTTTTTAGAAATAAGCAGAATAGCGGCTAAGGCTATCCAGAAAATTCCGCCATCGCCAAACATAGTGATTATTGGCATAACGGCATCTAAAAATTTGCTGCCAAAGATATTTTGAATTCCATCTAAAATACCAAGTTCAAACCGATTCATTATTTATCCCCCGTGCTTTGCAGGTCGATAACCGACATTTTATCGCCGTTTACGCATATAAACACATTTTTATTGTAATAGTCTTTATATTCCTTGCCGTTTCGTATGAGCACCTGAGTGAGTGTTACATGGCAAGAATAAATATTATCTGATAATTTATCAATGGAGTGGGTTTTAACATCGTCGAAACGGAAGCCCTCGTGGTCGAGAGCGAATATTACAAGACTGGTTCGCAGATTCTCATAAAAATCGGTGTCGGTTGCAAAATATTTCTTAATTGCGGTAAGTGAAGAGTCCTCCTGCATATAGGCAGAGTAGGTTTTTGATGCCTCGGTGGCAAATTCGGCAATTTTCGACATAAGCTGAGCATCGATATTCGCCGCAACTATATACTGATCGCCGTTCTTGGTTATTTTGAGTTCCTTGCCGTTTGAGGTTGCTTTAACATTAATATTATCATTTAAAAGGTTTGAAAGGGTAAGATAAACATTACCCTCTATATCGTTGCTTTTATATTTTTTGGGGATATTCGGAAGCTCTGCTTTTTTAATATCCTCTTTATTTATGGGTTTGCCGTTAACCGTTATTTCACTGCCTTCAGGCATGGTAACGGTTGCAGATTTATAAAGTGCGTTATCAAAGGATATAGAGATAACCTCATATTTTGCGAGAATATCGGAGGAGGTTTCGGTCTTTTTAAAGTAGACATTCATAATCTTTTGCTCATCGGCTTTTACGGTATAGGCAATATCCGAGCCTTCAATTCGTGAAGCCGAGGAGGATGCAATGAGATTTTTCCCCGCAATTGCTGCTGAAATAACAGAATTTACATTCTCCGGTGTTTCATAATCCGAAATATTAAGAGGTGCAATTTCCTGTGCACCGTAAATATTATTTTGGTTTAAGTAGGTTTCAATTATACCATTAACAATGGTTTCGGGCTGGGCTTTTTCATAATTGCCGAGCCAACCGACCAAAAGAATAAGCAGTGCGGTGAGCATTACGGCAAATACCGCCAAAACGGAAAAATATATTTTATAAAATTTAGATTTAATCTTCATTTTTATTCCCCCGTCACAATAAAGTATGTGGGTATACGGCGCGGTCTCGTAAAGGCTTTGTAGCGGTTTACAAGTCCTTGTTTTTGATATTCATCAAACTCTGCCGTATCAATAGGATACTTATTATAATAATCCTTATAGTACATCATAGCCGAGGAACCGCCGTCTAGCATACCTGCAGTAACGGCACCATATTCAACAAGCAGGTCGATAACATCGTTTCGGGTAGCTCCGATACTGTCAGCACTTCTGCCATCGGTTACAAGTAGAATTACTGTACCGTCGGCACGCTGAGCAATAGCGGTACGCTGGGCAGTGCCAGTGTTGTTATCGCTATAATAAAGGTTGATTTTCTCACCCTCGCGGTCGATAAGAACATTACCGTTCTGGAAAGAAACAGCATCACGAATACCTAGAACCTCAGCCTCGGCCTTGGTCATAGAATTTTTGCAGATGAGATTGTTTTTGTTATCAAAGCCCATAAAGGTACGGGTGAGCCCATCGCTCCAAACGGCGCTGCCTGAAGAGTAGGTAAGCCCCATAGGTCTCGCACCGTTACCCATACCACCGGCATCTAAAAATTCACCGCCATTAATAGCGGCAACGGCATTATATTTGCCTGCTATATCGAATATACGTTTACCCTCCGACGAGGATTCGAAATTTTCCGAAGAAACACCTACTTTAATGCGCGAGGGGTCTTTAACAAGCAGTATGTACGCTTTGAATTTGGTTTTCTTAACACTGATAAACTGCATACCGTCAATTGCATTATCCCACTCGTTTTCCTGTGTTGAAAAGCTCGAAGCATCAATAGTGTCGGTATTGATTTTGTTACTGTTATCCATAATTTTCTGCACCTTTTCTTTGGAAAGAAAAAGTCCGGGTGCCCATTTTGTAGCACTTGCCTGTTTGGCTGAAATTACAAGCATATCGCGCAGTGTAGGGCTGGGACCGTAGCAGATAACGAGACAAGCCCCCGCAACCGTTACAATAACCAACAAAATTGCCGTGCCTACACTCAGCAATGAACGACCTACAATTTTACCTGCAGTAAGTTTTTCTTTTTTGGGTTTGGTTTTACTGTTTATTTTTTTCTTATGGCATTTTTCTGAAAAAACCCAATTTTGTTGAATTCGGTAGCTTAAAAAGAAAAGAACAGTATCAACAAGCACCTTTATGAGTGTTGCACCTTCGGCATTCGCCTTAAAAAACAGGGTAAGTGCCGTTACAATCAGGGCGGACAACACCATCTGTGGTATGGCAAGTGCATAGTATTTAAGCATTGCCGGTGCTGTTGCGGATTTATTTGAAAATACCTTTTTCTTATTGATGAAAAAGTTAATTAGTGAGGAAACAGCTCTTGCTCCTGCAGTTGCAACCAGCTCTGCCGCACCGCCGAAAACCGAGCCTAACAGTTTTGCTAAAAGGTAAAAAATAGAAATATCGGCAACAAATGAAACAACCGAGCTTAGTAAAAATGCAAGAATAAAGCCATATACACGTATAGAATCTTTAATTGCGTGAAAGTGTGAGGTGCGGTTTTCCTCAATGTAAACGGTCTCTATTTTAACCTCGCTTAAGGCTATACCGTTAGCCTTGAATTTAAGAAGCATATTGGTTTCATATTCAAAACGTTCACCCTCAATTTGACATAGCAGCGGTAAAAGCTTTTCGGAAAAAGCACGTAGCCCCGTCTGAGTATCAGATATCTTCATTCCGCAAAGAAGCCTGAATACAAGCGAGGTTGTGCGATTGCCGAAGCGACTGCGCGGTGGCACCTCGGGCAGAGAAAAATCTCTGCAGCCTAAAACTGCAGCCTTTTCATTAACATCAAGTGCATTTGCAACTGCTACTACATCGCAAGGCTTATGCTGACCGTCGCCATCCACCGTTATTACACCCTGAATATTGGGCATATTGGCCTCTATATGCTTGAAGGCGGTTTTTAGTGCCGCGCCCTTGCCTCTGTTTATGCGATGGTGCAAAAGGGTTACCTCGTCTTCCTTCGGGAAGAAGGCGAGGTGCTCTTTGTCGCTACCGTCATTAACAACCAAAATATTATTAAACCCTGCCTGTTTTAAGCCGCTTACGGTGGCACACAGTTTTTCATCAGGGTTTAGGCTGGGTATTACAATAATGATATTATCAAACATATTACATCCCCTATAAGCAATATATTATAATTATAACACACTTATTTGAAATAAGCAACATAAAACCCTAAGGTAATCCTTAGGGTTTTTGCTATTATTTGCTTTCGAGCTCGGTTATCATATCAACACGCTTTGCGTGTCTGCCACCCTCAAATTCGGTGTCTAAAAACAGGTCAACCAGTTCTATGGCGGTGCCGATTCCTATAACCCTACCACCAAGGCATATAATATTGGAATTGTTGTGAAGCCGTGTGTATTTAGCCGAAAAATGCTCACTTACTGCAGCGGCACGAATACCTTTTATTTTATTCGCCGCAAGAGACATTCCTATTCCCGTTCCGCAAACAAGAATTCCGCGCTGAGCGTTACCGTTTGTAATTTCGGTTGCAACCTTTTTTGCAATTACAGGATAATCAACCGATTTATTTTCGTGAATTCCGCAGTCGGTAACCTCAAAACCACGATTTTTAAGATGTTCTACAATGGCGTTTTTATGTTCAAATCCACCGTGGTCGCAGCCTATAACTATTTTCATAATATTATTTACTCTCCCTTTTTAATTTTAATTCTCGCTCTGCTTGTGGCAGACGCAGGTAAACAGGATTAATTTTCTCGGGGCTTTCAAAGGTCTCAGCCGCGAGTGCAACACCCACAGCACTTTGATAAATACGTTCATCGTCGGCAATTTCGGCAATACCATCGGCATATGGGTAAAATACCTTGGCACCGTCGCCCGTGATAATAATTTTTTCGCCCGAATAATTGGATTTAAGCTCTTGAACTAATTCTTCGCATAAAAGCGCTCGGTCATCGGTAAGGCGTGTAATATTACCGCCTGAAATTTTAAAAAGCGCGTTATAAACCTGATTGCAGCGTGCATCCATACAGCAGCATAGTAAACAGTCGGTATCACGGTGGAGCTGTGCCATAGCATAGAGTGTTGACACCGCCGCCACAGGCGTTTTTGAAGGTAAAGCGAGTCCCTTTATGAGCGCAATTCCTATACGGATACCCGTAAATGAGCCGGGACCGCACGATACGGCAAAGGCATCAATGCCTCTGAGGGTCAGCTTTGCCTTTTGCAGTACCGATTCCACCATAGGCAGAAGGGTTTCGGAATGTGTTAGGTTTAAATTCTTAAAGTCGTGTGCAATAACATTTCCTTTATCCGTAATGGCTACTGATGCAGGACCGGCTGAGCATTCAACCGCTAAAATTTTCACATTTTCCCCTCCTTATTTATAGTGATTCTTCGGGTGTTTTCATCCTTTTTTTCAATGCTTACATATATCGTGTTTTCGGGCAGTGCCGCCGCGATGTTTTCACTCCACTCGGCTGCTATAATGCCGTTATCGAGATAGTCGAAAAAACCTGTGGAATAGAGGTCGTCCCAACTGTTTATGCGGTACATATCAAAATGGTAAAGCGGAAAACGTCCCCCGATATATTCATTTACCAATGCAAAGGTTGGAGAGGTAACAGCGCCGTTATAGTCTAAGCCCTTGGCAAGCCCCCTTGTAAAACAGGTTTTACCGGCACCTAAATCTCCTGTAAAGGCAATAACCTCGCCGCCTTTAAGACTTTGGGCAAGGGAAAAAGCAATCTCTTCGGTTTTTTCGGGTGAACAGGATATAAATTCGAGCATAACTACCTCTAAACAATCTATTTATAATAAGTATAACATAAATTTTGACAATATCAAATATTTACTTGAAATTATTTTAATTTATTGTTACACTACTATAGAGTAGATAAAGTATATTCAAGAGGAGGTTGATGAAATTGGGTAGATTATTTGGCAGAATTGCCGATTATGTGCGTGAATGCGATAAGATTTTATTAATACTCGTTTTCACCTCTTCCATTTTTGGTGCGATAGCAATTTTATCGGCTACGCGATTTACAGGTTCTTCGGGAGATTTCACAACGCAGCTGCTGTCGATTTTTTTAGGACTCAGCGCGGCGGTTATAATATCCTTGTTTGACTATTCCATTTTTCTTAAATATTGGTATGTTGCGGCGGCTATAGGATTTATACCGGTAATTTTAACATTTTTTATCGGCTTTGCCCCTGCAGGTACCGATGATAAGGCTTGGCTTAAGATTTTTGGGATGTCTTTTCAGCCGTCAGAATTAATGAAAATGATGTTTTTAGTTACCTTTGCCGCACATCTGGATAAGGTAAAGGATACCATAAACAAGCCAACGACACTTATTCCTTTGTGTATTCACGGATTTTTCCCTTCAGTGCTTATTCATTTTCAGGGGGACGACGGAACTGCGCTTGTCTTTGCTCTTATGGCACTGGGAATGCTTTATGCGGCAGGATTGCATTTTGGATATTTTGTGGCAACCTTCGGCACTGCGTTAGTAGCATCACCATTCGTCTACTTTTTTATAATGAACGATGACCAAAGAGCGCGAATTATAAATATGTTCAATATAAATGCCGATATTCAGGGCGCAGGTTATCAGCAATACCGTGCGCGTGTGGCTCTTGCAAACGGAGGATTTTTCGGTCAGGGCTATATGAAGGGCGATTTGACAGGGGTCGGCGGTGTTCCTTATGGGTATAATGACTTTATTTTTTCCACTATCGGAGAGGAACTGGGCTTTTTAGGTTGTTTAACGGTATTAATTTTGCTGTCTGCCATAGCGTTCAGAGCGCTCTCGGTTGCTAAAATGTGCCATAAAAAATCAGGTGCTTATATATGTGTAGGATTCTTCACAATGATTTTAACCCATATTATAATAAATATTGGTATGAATATTTCGCTTTTACCCGTTATTGGAATTACACTGCCATTTTTCTCGGCGGGTGGTACTTCGCTTTTATGCCTTTTTGTAGGAGTTGGTATAATTTTAAGTGTATATTCCCACCGGAATTCAAGAACGATTTACCTTCGCGACGACTATTAGTACTGTTTCGACAATAGGTTTACATAACACTCAAAAAGTTATAGTATTTTCATATTTGTTTTGACAAAAAAATCATCACCGACCGATTATAATTTATTTTGTACAAATAAATTTATCGGCGGTGATTTTTTTGAAGGAAGTTGCAAAGGGTAATGTTAAAATTTTGGGATTCAGTTTGGCAGATGTATTCTTTACGGTATTAGAGCATCTTGCATTTGCAGTATGCGGTTTTTTTGGCTCTTACGGGCAGGTGCTCGATAAACTTTTACCCTTCGGCTTGAGTGTTGCCGGCGGCGCAAACACATTTTATAGTCTTTCGGCATCAGTCGGTGCGGCGGTAGGATATATGGTGGGATTTGGGAATTTCCGCTATGTTGTGTGTGCTCTGGCCATTGCGGCAATTAAAATCCTTTTAGGCACAACCTTTAAGAATGAGCTTAAGCCTGTTTTTTCGGCAATGACCGTGCTTCTGGTTACAGCTGCTACCGGCATTGTTACTGTAAAACAGGAATATATGGATATAGTTTTTGCCGCTGCCGAGGCATTACTTGCGGCATCGGGAGCATATTTTATTGCGCGTTCCTGCACCGCCCTTTACAAAGAAAACCGCAGGTATACATCCTTTGAGTTAAGCTCGTTTTTAATAAGTCTGTCAATAATTTTCACAGGGCTCTTCAGAGTTTTGGTTGCTGATATATCGGTCGGCAGGGTGATAGCCTGTGCAATTATTCTTTTCTGTGCGCGATACGGCGGAGTCGGTCTTGCGGCGGTGTGCGGAACAGCCTTCGGATTTGCGGCGGTGCTTTCGGGAGCCAATTCCAACATTCTTTTAATATTCGCCTTCGGCGGATTGCTTGCGGGCGTGTTTTCGTTACTAAATAAATATGCAATTATTTCGTCATTTATTCTCTCTGTATTTGTATCGGTGGCGCTAATCGGCACGGTTGAGTCGGTAATTTACATTGTGGAAGCGTCTATAGGTGCCGTAATCTTTATACTGATACCAAAAAATGTCGGGGCAACCCTGGGTGTTTTTTTAAGCCCAACCGTTAATGTTTACCGCGAGGGACCTAAAAAGGCGGTAACCATGAGGCTTAATTCTGCCGCCGATGCGCTATGCGATGTTTCTAAAACGGTTGAGCAGATTGCAAAGGAATTATCAAAAATTAATGCACCCGATTTTAATATGGTGTTATCAGGAATAGAAAGCGATGCCTGTAAAGGCTGTGCACTCAGGGTTCATTGTTGGGAAACCAAGAAAGCGGATACCCTTTCTGCCGTGCTTGAAATGACAAAAGCGGTAAAAAATAAGGAGGTGTCGCCCGAACTCTTTGCACCCGAAGAATTTAAAGGCCGCTGCCAGAGGGGTACGAGTGTAGGAAAGGCTGTAACGGCAAGATATTCCGATTATGCGGCGCGAATTTCTGCCGAAAACCGAATTGATGAAGTAAGAAGTGTTGTGTCGGACCAGTTTAGCGGTATTTCCGAAATGCTAAGGGATTTATCGATGAGTATTGAGGAGGAATGTATTTACGATAATACGGCGGCTCTTTCGGTTGCAAACGTACTAAAATCGCTCGATTTAAAGGTGTGCGATACAGGTTGTAAGATTGATAGCCTTGGCAGAATGACGGTTGAGGCAAGGATAAAGGAGAATGGAACCCCCATAAACCGAATGAACATTATGAACCAGATATCCGGTTGTCTCGAGCGCGATTTTGATAGGCCATGTGTTGATACGGTGGGGGACATTACCGTTATTACTTTAAATGAAAGAACAATTTTTAGTGCCGATGTAGGTGTGAATCAGATATCGGCGAGTGGAAAGAATATGTGTGGCGACAGTTACAATTACTTTTATGACGGACGGGGCAGATTTATATGCGTTCTGGCTGACGGTATGGGTACAGGTGGCAGAGCAGCTGTAGACGGCGCGATGGCTTCGGGGCTTATTTCCCGTCTTTTAAAAGCGGGCTTCGGTTACGATTGCTCACTGAGAATTCTTAATTCCTCAATGCTCTTTAAATCGACCGATGAATCGCTATCTACCGTTGATATTGCGGTGATTGATTTGTTTACGGGCAAAACCGATATGCTCAAAGCCGGCGCAGCACCGAGCGTTGTGCGCCGTTCGGGTCGAACGGGTAAGGCTGAAAGCCGCTCTCTGCCTGTGGGAATTTTGCGAGAAATTGGTTTTGATAAGGCAACCATAAAACTAAAAAAGGGCGATATACTGCTTATGATGTCGGACGGTGTGTCGGGAGAAAATTACGACTGGATATGTGAGGAATTAGCCTCTTGGGGCGATGGCAGTGCACAGCAGTTATCCGAGCATATAAGTGCCCAGGCAAAGCGTAGGCGCAGCGGTATTCACGATGACGACATAACCGTACTCGCGGTTATTCTCGACAAGGTCTTTTAATAAAAAAGCTAGAGTGGGTATACTTTACCCACTCTAGGGTAGAGCAAATAATCCTAACTCCGTTTTAAAAAGGCGGATTTTCGCTCATACTTTGTTAAAATACTCGTTAATCCGTCAGGATTAACTGCGTTTTGTGCCTCGTTTGAACAAAAATCGCCGAAATAAGCCACTTTGAGGCGGGTTCGGATTATTCGCTCTACCCTACTCAATGAGTAGCCTTAATTTTTGCAGTGCTGCCTTTTCAATACGTGAAACATAGCTTCTTGATATGTTGAGCCGTGCGGCAATCTGCGACTGTGTAAGTTCAGGTACACCGCCAATGCCGTAGCGGTAGCAGATAATGGTTTTTTCCCTTTCATCCAGCGCATCATTAATAACACTTTTTAGTTTTTTCAGTTGAATTTTAACGGTTATATCGTCGACAATGTCCGAGTCATCCGAAATTATATCTATAAGCGTCAGCGTATTACCATCCTTATCGGTGTCGATAGGGTCGGAGATATAAACATCCTGAGACGTTTTTTTAAGAGTGCGGAAGTGCATTAAAATTTCGTTATCTATACACCGTGAGGCATAGGTCGCAAGGCGGATGCCCTTATTTGCTTTAAAGGTTGAAATTGCCTTTATAAGACCTATGGTACCTATTGAAATCAGGTCTTCGGTGTTCTCGGCGGTATAATATTTTTTAACTATG
>JAZRKE010000016.1:0-4236 GCA_045646145.1 Acutalibacteraceae bacterium
TAGGAAGCGAGCCGAGGATGAGTCAGCCTCGTTAAAAAGGCTTAAACTTTAAATATAAACGCTAAAACAGAATTAGCTTACGCTGCCTAATTGCGGCGTTGTCCTCCCTATGAGTACCACGGCATAGGCTTGGGCATCATACAGTGGTGAACGTGAGCAGAGGGTGTCTCGACCTCTGCCATGCATAAGAGACTACTAAGGTCATAGCTTTGGCTGTGAGGTTTTGACTGAGGGAATGTTTTTCACAGCCTGCGCTCGGAGAAACCTTGGTGGATTTGTTTTCGGACACGAGTTCGATTCTCGTCAGCTCCACCATAGTAGCGTGATGATATTACTGTCAGTAGTGTCATCACGCTTTTTCATGCGGTTTTTCAGGGTTCAAGTGGTGTTCCTCTAAAACAGTATTTTCGTTACTGTCGAAGGTTTTTCGTAAGGAGTTGAACCCCAGCCCTTAATTCAAAATCAGTTCCAAAGCACAGAGTTTAAAAATGCTCTGTGCTTTTTGTTTTGGAATTAAGGAGGGCAATATGAAAAAACTAAAAGTCAACTTTGCCACAATACCTAACGAAGCAATTCTGGACAAAAGACTCGACACATACGAGTTCAGAGTGCTGTGCTACTTATGCAAATTATCAAACGAGGAAAATATCTGTTTTCCTTCCTACTCTACCATCGCCGCCAATATGAATATCAGCCGTTCCAAAACAGCAAATATAATCAATCGCCTTATCGATTTAGGTTATATTGAAAAGGAAAATCGCACAAGAGGTCGTGGCGGAAAAAGTTCTAATCTCTACACAGTATGTACGGAATACTATGAGAAAGAAAAACAGTCTGCCGAAAAGACTACGGATAGTATTTCCGAAGGACATCGTGATAGTCTTCCTGAAGAACCGGATAGTATGCAGGACGGACAATATAAATACTCAAATAAAAATATTAAAGATTTTATAAATAATCAGTCCTCATCAATAGAACGGCTGATAGATCAGGCAGAAACATATAATCTTGAAGGTCAATTAAAAATTTATTTTGAAGAAGCGTTAGAAAGAATGTACCGTCAAAAATATATAAAATTTTACAGCGAAAAAATTCCGCAGGAATTGGTTCGAGAGCGATTAAAAAATATCAGCTATGAGCATATCGCCTGTGCAGATAACAGACTACCGCGAGAAAAAGTTAATGGCATTTGGCAGAAGAAAAATATACATACCGTTCCCTGCCTCATCTCGGTTTTGTATGACCTTCTGAAACATAATGAGGAAGAACTTGTAAAAATCGAATACGGAGATAATGTATCGGAGTCCTCTTCCGGAAAGGAGGATTCAGATGAATTATCTATATAACCAACAAACCAAATTGAGTAATTGTTTTATACTCTCAAACTATGTTATGAATTTAGAATTAAGCACAACAGCATTAGCCATTTATTGTTATCTCATGTACATAGAGGATCGAGAGAAATATGAGTGCTACCCAAGCTACAAAACAATCGGGAAAGCCCTTAAAATAAAAAGCAAAAATACGGTGGCAAAATATGTTGCAGAGCTTGAAGAAAAATGTCTTATCTCCACAGAGCCGACTGAAGTTATTTTGAAAAACGGCAAGAAACGGAATGGTAATTTAAAGTATAAAATCAGACCTATAAGAGATGCTCTTGAATATAATTTTGAAAAACAGTTAAGAGAAAATGCAGAAAAAGCTGCCATAGAAAAAGCTCAAAAGAAACTTAAAAAATATGATAAAAAGCATCCTAAAGAGCCACCATAATTCAAAAAGTTTTTTGAGTTTTGATTGCTCCCCCATAATGGCTTGGGATATGCCGATGCGAGATCGAAATCAAATCGCATATTCTTTAATGCTTGGCTAAACGGACAGACAAACGGTTATAGCTATGGCGAGCTTGTTGATATTGCTAATGCTGCAATATGGCAATACCGAGATATGTATCTGCGACCTGACTTTTATACAAATAATCTTGAAAAAGTCAGAGTTATAATTGCTCCTGTAATTGAGGATTATAAATCCGGTAAAATTACTTATGCGGAAGCAGAATTTAATGCACGAACAAAAATTTATCAATCTGTAAAACCTGATTTCAATCCAAATGTGGAATATATGAAAGATCTTCTTTCGAGAGATATTCCGTCAGTTGATAATAGTTTGTTTATACTTGCAAGAAAACTAATTTTAGAAAGTAAATAGCGACAAACAATGCAAAAGGTGTAGCCGTCGTGGCTACACCTTTACTATTTGCGGGTAGGTTTAACATTTACATCCGGATTTATATCGCCCTCGATTGCACCGTTGGCATCTTCAAACGCTTTAATGTTTTCTCTGATTAAAACAAGCACATGACTGTTAACACTTCTGCTTTCGTAATCAGCTACATAGGCAATTTTATTCAACATTTCTTCCTCAATTCTTATCGAAACACTCTTAATAGCCATAAAATCACTCCAAAATAAATATACTATGTATTTATTTTATCAGAATTATGTGTTATAATGTCATAAATAGATACATCGTATATCTATAATATTTTTATGGTGATGTTATGAAAGATATAAAATTACATACCTGTTGCTTCTTCGGTCATAAAAAGATTGATGAAACAGAATAATTGAAAAATAAGCTATGTGGAATTATAGAGAATTTAATCGTGAATGAAAAAGTTGATACCTTCTTCTTTGGCAGCAAAAGTGCATTTGATGACTTATGTCATAAAATCACAACCGAGCTGAAGGAAAAACATCCTCACATAAAACGGATATATGTCAGGTCGGCATACCAACACATTCTCGACTGGTATGAAGATAGTCTGCTAAAACATTATGAAGGCACATACTTTCCCGAACATATGGAAAACGCAGGCAGAGCATCCTATGTAGAACGCAATCAGGAAATGATAAATCAATCTGATTTTTGTGTGGTATATTATGACGAAAACTATCTTCCCCCAAGGCGTAAAAGCAGTAGGCGTGATTTATTTGACTACCAACCTAAAAGCGGAACCGCAGTCGCATACGATTACGCCGTGAAAAAGAAAAAGGAGATTATAAATGTGTTAGTTTAGAAAAGGCAAGATTGTAACCGGTTATTTTGGTACAAAAATTCGTCGTTTTGTTAAAAAATTAAATGTTTTCTTTTAAAAAGCGGGGTGTTTTGTAAAAAAAAAACAGTATAGATATTGAAAAAATTGGATTTGTATGGTATAATTATAATGTATATATAATTGAACAATTTGAATTACAGATAAGAAGGAATAGATATGGCAATAACATATGAACGAAAAAAAGAAAGACAAAATAATATTTTATATACAATTGTTGCTGCAATTTTAATATGTGCAGTCTTTTTTACTATGGTTGTATCTTTCTATATTAAGGCTGAGGACGATGCTTATGAAATGCTTCATATTCAGACAAAACAGATTAAAGACGATCTTATTTTGCAATTAAAATCAGACAGAGAAAACCTTACTACTATGGCAAACTTTGCGTCAAAGCTCTATGCTGACGGAAAAGGCTATGAGCGTATGTTTGATTCCTTTAAGCCTATCGGCTTGTTTTCGAGAATTGGTATACTTAACCCGGACGGCACATTTATCACAAAGGACGGAGTCTATGATTTAAGCGGACAAATTTCATTTGAAGAGCAGGCCCTTCTGGGGGAACATGTTACCGGAAGAACTTATAGCTATTCAATGCCTGATGAGCAGGTGATACGCAGCTCTGTTCCGATTCAGGTAAACGGAGAAACTGTCGGCATTATGTATGGTATCATCAAAATCGAAACCATCAACGAAAAATACAATAATATGGCAAAAGAGCTTGATGCTCAACTTTTTGTTTATGATAAAGAAACAGGAAAATTTATTGTAGATACAATAAATGAAAAACCATCTGAACTGTCAAGCTTAAAAAACAGGGAGTATAATGACGGCTATTCATACGAAGTGCTGGCTAATTCCGATAAAGGTTATTCGTCGTTCAAATCCATACGTACAGGTGAGAATCTTTATATCCATTATTCAATCATTGAAGATTTTAACTGGGGTATTATGCTTGCCCGTTATGAACCACAGCTGTTTGAGGAAACTCATAAAATATCCCGCAATTTAATTATTATTTTTGCTGTAATCATTTTAATTATAGCAATTTACCTTGAACTGATATTAAGGAACGAAAAAGACAGAGCAAAATTAAATTCAGAGTCTTCTGTTATCAGGCATCT
>JAZRKE010000017.1:0-9187 GCA_045646145.1 Acutalibacteraceae bacterium
CGGACGAGCCCACAGGTAACGTTGACCCTAATATGTCATATGAAATTGTATCACTGCTCAGCGCTATCAATCAAAGGGGAACCACAGTACTTATGGTAACCCATGACCATAATCTTGTGCGTGATTTCCAACATCGCGTTATAATGCTTGATGGCGGTAGAATAGTAGCCGATAATGCCGGAGGTCTAGAATAATGAAATTAAGTAGTTTTAAGTATTTAACCGGTGAAGGCATAAAAAATGTTTGGGCGAATCGCCTTATGACTATTGCATCAGTCGGCGTTTTAACGGCTTGTATGGTGCTTATCGGTCTTGCTTTACTTGTATCTTTTAATGTTGATAAGGCTATCGGAAATCTTGAACAACAGAATGTTGTTATGGTTTATTTTAACGATAAAAATTCTGTGCTATATGGTGATGCTGACCCTATTTTAGCTGATGGAGAGACATTTGATTCTAAAAATATTTCCGATTCACAGTATTTAATTCATAATGAGCAAGAAGCTAAAGCTCTTTGCGAAGAAATTTCTTTAATTGAGAATGTTGCTTCTGTTGAATATATTCCTAAGGAAGTAGCTCTTGAAAGTATTAAATCTACAATGCTCGAGGGCAAAGAGCAATATTTTGAATTTTTAGATGAAGAGGGCGGGAATCCTTTATCTGACGGTGCGAGAGTTAAACTTAATGATATGACCACCTTTACTCAGACTGTTGATAAAATTAAAACCGTTACAGGTGTAAATTCAATACAGTCACAAAATGATCTAGCTGATAAAATTAATTCAATAAAAAGCGGTATTGCTGTTGCGGGGTTCTGGATTATAGGTGTTTTATTAATAATTTCTTTGGTAATTGTTTCTAACACAATCAGAGTTACTATGTATAACCGCAAACTGCAAATTAGCATTATGAAGGCTGTAGGAGCAACCGACAGATTTATTCGTTTCCCGTTTATTATTGAAGGCATGGTAATAGGAGTGGTTTCGGCACTACTTTCGGAGGGACTTGTTTATTTTTGTTATCGCGTTGCTACCGATACAATTAAAAGTGCTTTGGATACAACCGATATTGTTCTTTTCAGTGATACCGCATTTTTACTTTTAGGTATTTTCGTTTCAATTGGAATTTTTGCAGGTGCCTTTGGAAGTGCAATAATGATAGGCAAATATCTTAAAAAAGAGGGCAGTGAGTTCTCTGCAATTTAAAATTTTGGAGGAAAAATTTTTGAAGTTAGCAAAACAAATTTTAGCTATAATTTTAATATTAACCTCTTTAACTGTATGTTTTTCTTCAGGTTTTAATGCTTCAGCAGATTTAACCGAGAGTGAAAAAAAGCAACTTCAAGAGGAGATTTCAAAACTTAACTCGGAAATTAATAATTTAGAAAAACAAATTGCAGCCGAAAAAAATAAATTAAACGATCAAAATAAGATTAAAGCTTCATATGAAAGCAAAATCAATGCAATTAATAATAAAATTATTGCTTGCAATAAATATATTGCTACGTGTCAGGCTGAAATTGCCGAAAATGAAGCTGAAATTGCCGAAAATAATGCTAAAATTGAAGATACAAAGGAACGTTTTAAAAGGCGTATTAGGTCAATTTATAACAGTAATACTGATACAGGGTTACAACTTCTTTTAGGCGCTGAATCTTTTTCGGAGTTTTTAGCTCTTACCGAACTTACTCAGTGTATTTCGGCTCAGGATAATAAACTGATTGAAGAAATTGTTGAAACCATTTCCTCAATTAAGGCTGATATTGAAAAAAATGAACAGCTAAAGGCTGAACAGAACGAAATTAAGAAAACATTAGCCCAAGAGCAGGCCAACTGGGAGTCTGAATCGGCAAAGGTTTCAGAGGTTATTAAATCTATTAATTCCACCAAAAACAATCTTGAAGCTGATCAGGCTGCTTTAGAAAAAGAGATGGAGCGTTACGAAAATGAGCTTTTAGGCGGTACAGGTGGCGAAAATGTTCCGTTTGACGGTGTCTTCCGTTGGCCAGTTCCCGGTTATCCTATGACAACTCCTTATAAGAGCAATGATAGTATTCATAAAGGCAGACATAACGGTGTCGACTTAGGCTCCGCAGGTATAAATGGTAAAAGTATTTTAAGTGCTGCATCAGGCACTGTTATCAGGGTTTATAATTCCTGTCCACACAATTCCAGGAAGACTGTTTCTCAATTCTGTGGATGTGGCGGTGGATACGGTAACCATGTTCAGGTTGCTCACGGAAAATATAACGGTTATTATTATATGACCATTTATGCACATATGAGTAAAACTGCAGTTTCTAACGGTGCATATGTAAACAGAGGTCAGGTTCTCGGTTATGTTGGTTCAACAGGTCGTTCTACTGGACCGCACCTTCACTTTGGTATTGCTAAGGGTGTTAAAGCCGGTTCATATACCTGGTTTAACCCGATGTCAATTTCCTACATTAATAAATAAAACCAAGGGGCAACACTGTTGCCCCTGAAAGCATATTATGAATATTAGAAATATTTTTAGATTTATCTGTTTGATTTTTATCTGTTTGATTTGCGTTATAATTTTTTTAATGTCGGCAAAAACAGGGGAGGAGTCAGGAAATTTAAGCGGCTCTTTTATTCAGTTTTTTGTGCGGATTTTCAATAGCAATTTTGAGAATTTATCACCACAAGAACAACAGACGATTATTGACAGTTATCAATTTATTGTAAGAAAGGGCGCACATTTTTTCATTTTTGCGGCGCTCGGTTTTTTCACTGTAGGTTTTCTTAATACCTATAACAACTTAAGATATTTTAAATCGTCAATATTTTCGTTGATCTTTGTAAGTCTTTATGCCGCAAGTGATGAAACTCATCAGCTTTTTACGCTGGACAGAGGCGGAAGGTTTTCGGACGTATTGCTTGATACGTCGGGCGGAATATTCGGTATTTTAATAATGTTTTTATTATTTAGAGCTGGAATAGCAGTTTTGGAGGCAAGGCAAAGGAATGAAATTTAAGAATAATAATAAAAATGAAAAATTTTCATATGTAAAAGCAGGGTTGATGGCTTTCTCGGTTATTGCGGCTGTAATTGTGTTTTTCTTTATAGTTTTTAAAATTGACGCAATTTTATCGTTTTTTGGCACAGTTTTACGAATTTTACAGCCCATAATTGTTGGAGCAGTAATTGCTTTTTTAATAAATCCTATTACGAAATTTTTCAAAAGAAATATTTTTAAGCTTTTAAATAAGATATTTAAGAAGCAGGATAAATTCCAAAAATTCAGCCATTATAGCGCTATAACAGTTTCGCTTTTACTTTTCATTTTTGTAATTTCCGTTTTCTTCTATATGGTAATACCTGAATTTGCTGATACGGTAACGAATTTAATTTCTGTTCTTCCCGGACAAATTAAAAGTTTTTCTAAGTGGCTTATAAGCATTATTGAGACTAATTCGGGTGTGGCAGATATTGTCAACCGTTTACTTTCTGCTCTTGATAATTGGTTCCAGACTAATTTTGTTGTTAATGCCACAACCTATGCAACTTATTTGGCTACGGGTGTAATTGATTTTGTCAACTTTATTGTAGATTTTCTTATTGGAATTGTTATTGCGTTTTATCTTCTTGCAGGTAAGCAGACCCTAAAGCTACAGTTTAAGAAAATTCTTTTCGCAATATTCAATGAAAATACTACACATAAAATTATTACAATGCTCCGAAAATCTGACGCAATTTTCAGCGGATTTATTAACGGTAAGCTCATAAATGCACTTATTATCGGTGTGCTTTGCTTTATTGGTTGCTCGATAATGGGTATTCCGTATGTAATGCTAGTGTCGGTTGTAATTGCGGTTACCGATATGATTCCAGTTTTTGGTCCATACATTGGCGCCTTACCGTGCGCTCTTCTGATTTTACTTAATGATCCAATTAAATGTGTTTATTTTATTATATTTATTATTCTTTTACAGGTGTTTGACGGTAACATTATTGGACCGAGAATTTTGGGTGAGTCTACAGGTATTTCTCCATTCTGGGTAATGGTTGCAATATTGCTCGGCGGAGGACTTTTCGGCATAATCGGGATGCTTATTGGAGTTCCTGCATTTGCTGTAATTTATTATTTAATAAAAACCGCCATTAACGATATCCTTCGTCGCAAGAATTTGCCTACCGATCCATATGCCTATACTACAACCGATATTATAAATAGAATTACTGCCGAGGGAGAAAACAATGAACAAAAATTTACTGATAAAGCAGAATAATGAGCTTTTTGATAAAATTAAAATTTTAAAAAATCAAAATGCTCGGCTCACCTCGCAGATTGCTGATTTAAAAACAGAAATTTGCGATTATAAAGCAAAGATTTCTGCTTTTGAATCAGAAATTCAATTATTGAAAAATCCTGTGAATAAAGAAATTATTACTGATAATATAGATTTAATTATTAAAACTGCACCCGAAACAACAAATTCAACGAATAGTGTAGAATTATCTGATGAATTTAATTTTGCATCGGATACTATAGGTAATATTGTAATTAAAGCGGCGGGGTTTATTAATAACCTTACTGATTCTTCTAAAATTAACAAAAAAGAACTTATCAATTTAATTTTGGGCAGAACTGAAATAGCTAAAGCTGAAATTTTAAATATAGTTACCAGCGAGGTTAGTTTTTCTGCAAAAAAAGGCCTAATTTCTACACAGTATGATGAGGCATTAGAATATTTTAAGAGTATTATAGAACAATAAAAAGACTACTAATAGTAGTCTTTTTTCTATATTTGCAAAATTTCACTTGTAATATTACTATATATTGTGGTATTATATAATAAAATGTCGAAGGAGAGCGAAAAATGGAAAGAAAGATAGTTATCATGGACCATCCGTTGATACAGCACAAACTGAGCATCATGAGAGATGTTAATACATCAACTAAGGATTTTAGACAGCTTGTTAATGAAATAGCAATGCTTATGACCTATGAAGCCACCCGCGATTTAGCACTTGATGATATTTCCGTTCAGACTCCGTGCGGAGTAGCGAATTGTAAGCACATTGCGGGTAGAAAGCTTGCCTTTGTGCCTATACTCAGAGCGGGACTCGGTATGCTTGACGGCGCACTTGAACTCGTACCTTCAGCAAGAGTGGGACATATCGGTCTTTACCGTGACGAAGAAACCCTACAGCCTGTAGAATATTACTGCAAGCTGCCGAAGGATATTGATAAGCGTGACGTTTTCGTTGTTGACCCAATGCTCGCTACGGGCGGCTCGGCGATTGATGCTATCTCTCAGATAAAGAAGAGAGGACCGAGAAAGATAATCTTCATGTGTGTAATTGCCGCTCCCGAGGGCTTAGACGCTCTTAAAAATGCACACCCTGACGTTGATATTTACTGCGCCGGTCTTGATGACCACCTGAACGAAAAAGGCTATATTGTACCGGGTCTTGGCGATGCGGGTGACAGAATTTTCGGAACTAAATAATTTTATATTATTTAAAAATAAAATTTAGGGGGAATTTTCAAATGGCAAAAGAAAAAATCAAAGTTGGCAACGAACCGATTTATGATGCACGTCAGCTTGGAACTCCAAGAATGTTAGTTCTCGGCTTTCAGCACATGTTTGCAATGTTCGGTGCCACAGTTCTCGTACCTTTGCTTACGGGACTGAGCATTTCCACAACACTCTTTATGGCAGGTATGGGAACCTTGCTGTTCCACGTATTCACCAAATTTAAAGTACCTGCATTCCTTGGCTCTTCTTTTGCATTCCTTGGCGGTTATGCGGCAGTAGCCCCGTTGGCTGAAGACGGCGCCGCAAATACAGAAATGTTACCTTACGCTTGTCTTGGCGTAGCTGTTGCAGGTCTTCTTTATTTTTTTCTTGCAGCAATTATTAAAATTGTAGGCATTAATAAGGTGATGAAATTATTCCCACCTGTAGTTACTGGTCCTATAATTATTGCTATCGGTCTGGGCCTTGCTCCTACAGCTATTACTAACTGTCAAGCTAACTGGCCGCTCGCTTTAATAGCACTTTTACTCGTAATTATTGTAAATATTTTCGGTAAGGGTATGATTAAAATCGTTCCTATTCTTATCGGTATTATTGGCTCTTATCTTTGCGCTGTAATTATCGGTAACGGCTTTGGCGTTGAGTCCTTTGCTGTTGATTTTACCGCCGTTAAAGAAGCAGCTTGGATAGGATTCCCGATAGAGTGGTCCTCTACGGTCTTCGGCGGCGTACGAGATGCATCTGCTGCTGTTTCTGCAATTATAGCTATTGCACCTATAGCTATTGCCACCATGATGGAACATATTGGCGATATTTCTGCCATTTCTGCTACTTGTGGCAGAAACTATATATCTGACCCAGGCTTGCATCGTTCTTTAATGGGCGACGGTCTTGCAACAAGTTTAGCCGCTCTCTTTGGTGGTCCTGCTAATACTACTTATGGTGAAAACACAGGCGTTTTAGCGCTCTCAAAGGTTTATGACCCGAGGGTTGTTCGCATCGCTGCTTATTTTGCAGTGCTCTTCTCATTCTGTCCTAAATTTGCGGCTATTATTTATTCTATTCCTGCAGCCATTGTTGGCGGCATTTCATTCGTGCTTTACGGTATGATTTCTGCTATCGGTGTTCGTAATATGGTTGAAGCTCAGGTTGATTTCTCCAAAGCTCGAAACACTATAGTTGCCGCTGTTATCCTTGTTTTAGCGCTTGGTCTTTCAGGCGGTATTACTTTCACAATCGGTAATTTCACAATTACTCTTACCGCTTTAGCAGTTGCCGCTGTTGCTGGTATTATTTTAAATGCTATTTTCCCTGAGAAAGACTTCGACTTTGAGGCGGCTCATAAAGCAACAACAAAAGCTAAGCAAATTTACGATGAACAATAATTTTATCTTTTAAATTAAATAAATTTTACTACTCCTGACAATAATATTGTCAGGAGTTTTTTTGTAAAGGAAAGAGTCGTGTGAATTATTTTAATAAGGTTGAAATTTGCGGAGTTGATACATCGAGTCTGCCTGTGTTAAAAGAAAGTAAAAAGGAGGAACTCTTAAAACTTGTTAAGGCAGGGGACAAGCAGGCGCGCGATGATTTAATAAACGGTAATTTGAGACTAGTGCTGAGCGTTATTCAGCGTTTTTTAAATCGGGGAGAGAATGTTGATGATCTTTTTCAGGTCGGTTGCATTGGCCTAATTAAAGCAATAGATAATTTTGATTTGTGTCATAATGTTCGTTTTTCAACCTATGCCGTTCCAATGATATACGAGGGTAGAGAAAACTTGAAAGGAGTTTTCTCTATGACACGAAAACAGGCATTACAAGAGGCAATCGCGGTATTATCCGCAGATAAGGGCAACGAGGCGGTTATACTTAAATTACAGGAAATCGGCGCGGAAATGCCCTTGAACCGTTGGACTGAAAACGCTATACACGACACAGTGCAACAGTTTATTGTTGATAACGGCAGACCGCCAACAGCAACCGATTTCAAAACAAGGGATATGCCACCACACCCCGTTGTAAAATTAAGATTTAAGAAAACGCTCGGTGAATGGCTTGAGGAAAATTACCCAACACCGAAACCGAGTTTTGAAGAATTAAAGCAGAGGCACACCGAAGCATTTTTGAAAGATTACTACCGAATAAAACCGCGCAGTCAGGAACAGTTTAATAAGAATAAGTCCCCCGATACAAGAGGGTGGCAGACGGTGGCTACATATTACGGTGTGAAATCTTGGCGCAATTTGTTGAAAACATTGGATTTACCTCTTTACTTTGATATGAGGCGCGACCATAAACCCGTTAATATTAAAGTGAATATTCACGTTGATTTGGATTTTGACTTAGACTAAACAAGGACGAGGCTGAAAAACCGCCTCGTCTTTGTTGCATTTTCAGGCAAATTGTGGTAGAATGTATAAGAATATATCCGTAAAGGTGGGCTTTTATGAATATTATCGTTTGTGTTGATAAGAGCAATGGTATGATGTTTAACAACCGCAGGCAAAGTCAGGACAAGGAACTGATTTCGAAAATAGTTGAACTGACTTCGGGTGCGCGGTTGCTTATGAGTGAATATTCAGCTCAAATGTTTGGGGAAAACGCTGTCATTGTGGCAGATAACAATTTCATTGCACAAGCACAATCGGGCGATTTTGCTTTTATAGAGGAAACAGAAATCCCAACCGAACAGGTTGAGGATATTTACATTTTTAACTGGAATCGCGATTATCCTGCAGATACATATTTTGATTTTGATTTGAAAGCTAACGGCTACAAAAGGCTGAAAAAAATTGATTTTGCAGGAAATTCACACAAAAAAATCACTTTAGAAATTTTTAGGAGAACTTAAAATGAAAAAATCAGGGAATACAATCCGTTGGATTGGTGTTGCCGTGTTTGGTATAATGTCGGCATACGCTTTATCCGAGGGTGGATTTTTGGGTGCTTTACTGTTCCTCTTGGGCGGTTTGATTATTGCGCCTTTGGGTTTCGTTCAAAAGTTGCGCGGTAAGTTAAAACTTAACAAGGCACTTTCCATTGTTTTGGCTGTGGTGCTTCTGTTCGGTGGCACGTTTGCAATGCCGACTTCCGAAGTGCCGACCGATGACACAGGCAGTTCGCAAATCGTAGGAACAGTTTCCGACGATACTTCCGAAACAGACAAAACCACCAACAGCTCAACGCCGTCAACTTCGGAAAGCACCTCAAAAACGGAAGATACTTCTTCCAAAGAGGAAACCACTTCCAAGCCTGAAAGCAGTTCTAAAAACGAAACCACCTCAAAGCCTGAAACAACCTCTAAAACTGAAACGACAGCTTGTTCACACGCTCAAACAACTGTCAAGAACAAGGCAAACGCCACTTGCACAGAAAATGGTTATACTGGCGATACCTACTGTAACGCTTGTAATAAGGTAGTGAAAACAGGCTCCCAAATCAATGCAACTGGTCATAGCACAGAAATCAGAAATAAGAAAAGTGCAACCACCACAAGCGAGGGTTATACTGGCGATACCTACTGTAAGACCTGCGGTGTGAAGACTGCGACAGGCAAGGTAATACCCAAAATTGAGGACAACACCCAACAAAACAATAATTCGCAGATTGTATATGTAACCGAAACAGGCAAG
Organism: Acutalibacteraceae bacterium; assembly: GCA_045646145.1. Taxonomy (GTDB): domain Bacteria; phylum Bacillota; class Clostridia; order Oscillospirales; family Acutalibacteraceae; genus SIG565. The sequence goes on from JAZRKE010000017.1 coordinate 9,141, forward strand.
AAATATCACTCGACTAAAAATTGCTCTGGTTTGAATAATGCTAATGC
>JAZRKE010000018.1:0-11923 GCA_045646145.1 Acutalibacteraceae bacterium
CGCGGTTTTTTAAATATCTTCATCATCACAGATTATATAGGGGGATAAATAAATTTGTTCATCCTCTATATCAGCAATATTTATTATTCTTTTATCCTTAGTCTTAGCATAACGAAGTGTTGCGGCGGTGCCACCCGATTTACCATCAAAAAAAGTAATAACGGTATCAGAATTATCCACCATATATCGATTTCGCTTGTGGTAGCAATACTTATAATAATTTTTGCTGATATAAACTATTCGGTCTGCTTTTTTAAGCAGGGCATGGTAGCGACTTTGCCACTCAGGATTCCAAGCCTTTTCCTGAGTTTCAAAGGGGACGACGGAAATAAGCCGAATATTTTTTCTCGCTTCTTTTAAAAGCGTTACTATTTCCCCTGCCACTATGTCAAACCCAAGCGCCATTCCGCAATAAAAATCGGTATAACCCTCATCACTCACCGAAAATACCGCATTAATGAGTTTATTTTCAAATTCACGATATTCTTTTGTTTCGGGACTGAAATTAAAACTAAATTTATCAGGTCTGTATCCTGTAAAGCTACACGCTTTTTGAGTTTCGCTCATATACTACCTTCTAGGCTGAATATTGTTATTCTCATTTTCTTCATTTTCGCTATTGTCCGGCTTTTCGGGAGTATTACCCTCTCCTTCGGGGTTGTTTTCGTTTTCGGGATTATTGTTTTCGGGTTTTTCATTTCCGGGAGTATCTTCATTTTCGGGAGTATCGTTTCCGGGAGTATCATTTCCGGGAGTATCTTCGCCATTTTCGCCTTCATCATCAGGGTTCTCTTCACCCGGAGGTGTTTGCTCGGGGTCTTGCTCAGGATCCTGTTCAGGAAGATTCTCTTCCGGTTGATCCTCTCCTAAATTGCCCTCCACCTTTTGTGTTTCTGAATAATCGCACAATGAACAAGAGCGAACTGAATAAACTACCCCCTCCTCGTCGGCAGGTTGTGTTACCCATTCACCAAGGTCGTGCCCTAAAGCATCTTTCTCATTGGTCGTTTTGCTTTCCCCACAGAAACAGGTATTAATTGTATATCCACCTTCGGTACAGGTAGGCTTTACAGTACTACCCTTAACCCAATTGTGAGTATGCTCCTTTATCTGACTCCCTTCCTGTTTTTGAGTTGTGGAATTGTTTGTTCCGTTACCGGTATTATTTCCACTATTATTGGTCTGGTTTTCGGTGCTATCCCCAACTTCATCAACGGTAGGAATTGCAGGAGAAAGGCTGGTTATATATGACAAAAGAATTATAACTGCCAAAAAACCTGTTAAAATACCTAAAAATATTCCCTGCTTTTTCATTTCCTTTATATTAAATCTCATAAATACATCTCCAAAAGCTTGATAACATTATTATACTAAATAATCGGGATATTTTCAATAGCCAGAAAAAATTACTTTTTAATTATCCGTTTTACTAATACCATTGCATGGTGAACGCACATTCCAACCACTATTGCCACCACCAAATCGAATATAACGGTGAGCATAAAGGTAAGAATTAAAACTAAAATATCGGCAAAGTTTTTGTGTTTTATAATGGAAACGAATTTTCTCCACTCGCTCATATTGTACGCCACCACAAATAGAATTGCGGCAATTACGGGCATTGGAATTAAGGATGCATAGGGCATTAAGAATAAAAGCACTAAAAGAAGCACCAATGAATGCACCATAGCGGCAACGGGTGTTCTGCCTCCGTTTTTAATGTTGGCGGCAGTACGTGCTATAGCGCCCGTAGCGGCGATACCGCCAAAACAAACACTCGCAATATTGCCAACGCCCTGCGCTACGAGTTCTGCATTTGAATTGTGTTTAGAGTTCACCATACCGTCTGCCACAACGCACGAAAGCAACGATTCTATCGCCGCTAAAACCGCTATTGTAACGGCATTTGGTAGTACGGCAATTATTTTACCAACACTTAAATCCATAGCCGCAAAATCTATTTTCGGAAGCCCTGCGGGGATTGTATAAAGGTCGCCTATAGTATAAACCCCTGTATTGAAAGACGGGATAAATGCAACCATTAAAGCGCCTACTAAAACGGCTATTAAAGAGGGCGGTACTCGTTTTTCTATCTTAGGATAAAATATAAGTATTAAAAGGCTGACTGCACCTACTACCAGCGCCTGCCAGGTGAAAGTGCCGAGAAATTCGAAATTAGCCTCCATTTTCTCAAGCGCTTCTATCGGGCGTACGCCGTCTGCATAGGTAAGGCCTAAAAAGTCTTTAATCTGACCGAGCAGAATTGTAACGGCAATACCGCCCGTAAAGCCAACAGTTATTGAGTGCGGTATATATTTTATAAGTCCGCCGAGTTTTAGTACGCCTAAAAGAATAAGAATAAGTCCCGCAATAACAGTGGCTATGAACAGTCCGTCCATACCCTGTGTTGCCACAACCGACGCCACTACCGTTGCAAAGGCGGCGGTGGGACCCGCTATCTGCACTCGGCTACCGCCTAAGAGCGCTACAAAAAATCCCGCGGCAATAGCGGTGTAAATACCGCACGCGGGCTCAACACCCGACGCGAGCGCTAAAGCGATTGAAAGCGGCAGAGCAATTATTGCCACAATTATACCCGCAGTTAAATCCTTTACAAACTGAGCCTTTGTATAGGTTTTCATTACCGAAAAGAATTTCGGTTTTAAATAAGAAAACATAATGTATCTCCTTTTCCGTTTTGCAGAGTACATTATAACACTATCAAAAAGAAATGTAAACAATTTATAAAAAACGAGAGAGTCTACCCCACCCATACAGTATTAAAATTTTACCTTGTGTAAATTGCTTTGATATGGTATAATGTGGGTGTCACGCAATTTCATATTTCATTATTCCCTAGGGAAACATACTTTGGTAAAAGGTGTTTCTCTCTTATTCATATTCCTAGGGATGATGAAATTGTGTGACAACAATGAGGGACTTCACTTTTTCGGTGTGTCTCTCGCGAGGCACACTTTTTTATAAATAAGGGGTTTTGATGATGAAAAGAGTTTTAAAAATAATTTCTTTGACACTAATTTTTTCCATGATAATTTCATTGAAAATGATTGGAATTAAGGCAACTGCTGCACAACTTTCAACTAGTTGGATAGGGAATTACATATATTCTTATGATACTTTAACAGGTGAAGCATACATAAAAAACGCTGATCCACAACTTTTACGCGGAGACATTACTATTCCTTCAACATATAATAATTACCAAATTGTATCTATAGGTTATTCTGCTTTTTATTACTGCAATCAAATAACAAGTATTACTATTCCGAATACCATAGTTCGTATTGGAGAATCAGCATTTTATAATTGCTATAATATTACAAGCATAACCATACCAGATTCCATAACTAGCATAGGAGTAAATGCATTCAATTCTTGTTCAAGTATTACTGATGTGTGGTACACAGGTAGTGAAATTGATAAAAACAATATAACCATTGGACAGGGTAATTCTGATTTAAAAAATGCAACCTGGCATTATGATAGTTGCCCCATAGGCGCCCCTCATTCATACGATAACGACTGCGACACTACTTGTAACAGTTGCGGTAAGGTGCGGCCTGTATCAGAACATACTTATGAAAATGCTTGTGATACAACCTGTAATATCTGTAAAGAGGCAAGGACAGTTCCCCATTCTTATGATAATTCATGTGATACACAATGTAATATTTGTAACAATAGTAGAACAATCTCGCACACCTATGGTGAATGGGAAGTTACGAAACAAGCTTCTTGTACCGAAAGCGGCACCAAAACTCGAAAATGTGGAGTTTGTTCTAAAATAGAATCTGATACCTTTTCTTCGCTTGGGCACAATTTTTCAACCGAGTGGACAACTGATAAAAAAGCAACTTGCACGACTGCGGGAAGTAAATCTAATCACTGTACTCGTTGTTCGGCAACAAGTAACAACACCACAATTTCGGCAAGTGGTCATAGTTGGGGTGAATGGATTATAGAAAAGAAAGCCACCGATAATACCGAAGGCCTTTCCGTAAGGAAATGTGGTGAATGTGATTTAAAAGAAACCCAAACTATTGCGAAACTTGCCGCCGATGGTCATACACACAAGTTTGGCGAATGGCAGATAATAAAAGCTGCTACCTGTAAAGAAAAAGGAAATGCCACAAGAATATGTTCTATTTGCAAAGAACAAGAACAAAAGGAATTGTTGGCAACAGGACATCAGGTTGGCGAATGGGTAGAAACTTCTGCCACATGCACAAATGATGGCGCCCGTGAACGAACTTGTGTTATTTGTAATGAAACTGAAAAAATTACAATTAAGGCTTTGGGTCATAATTTTGAAAACCCTGTTGTTATAAAAGAGCCCACCGATAGCGAAAAAGGTATAAAACAAGGCAAATGCAAACGTTGTGGAGAAGAAACAACAGAAGAAATACCCGCCCTATTAAGTGATAATACTTCAAATATAGATTCTAATAAAAAAACAGATGGAGTAATTGAAGATAACAAGGATAAGAACACAAATAATAATTGGGTTATATGGACAATTATTGGTGTGCTTGTTTTGGTCGGAATGGGTTTTGGTGTGTATTTGATTCTAAAAAAGAATCGTCCTAACAATCAAGAGTGATACAAAAACTCTTGTTATACCGAAAAATTATATAACATTTTAAGCGACGGAATATTTTCGTCGCTTTTTTATTTGACTTTTAAATATTTTTCTAGAATACTAATATTGTATTTAGATAATACAATGTAAGAGGAATTTAAAAACGAAATAAAAGAAGGAGCAATATTTTATCTTTTAAGATTACACACAAAAAACCCCGCCTGAATTTTTTCAGGCGGCTGCTATTTTTATAAATCTTCTGCTTTAAAGGTTGTATAATCTTCATAGTAATAGCTATGGTCGATACCTTTCATAAAAACCTCACGGTCGGTGATTTTATCGGTCAAGGCTTTCTTTAAAATGTGCTTGATTTCAATATCCTTAATAGGACTGCGCTCCATAGCGAGCAAATAATCATCTTTATCTACAAGACGCCAATCAACAACCTTGCCGATTTCTTTTTTTAGTATGCAATCAAGCCAAATGCGTGTTGCTCTGCCATTGCCTTCACGAAAAGGATGAGCAATATTCATTTCAACATATTTCTCGATTATTTCATCAAAAGTTCCTTGCGGCATTTTATCAATATTCTGAAGAGCCGCTTCAAGATACATTAAAGGTGCAAAGCGGAAATTACCCTTTGCTATGTTCACGGTGCGGATTTTGCCTGCAAAATCATAAATATCTTCAAACAATGCTTTATGAATAGCAACAAGAGATGCGGTTTTGCCTGCCTCTAAAGTATCTAATGTACCGTTTTCAAAAAGCAGAGCGGCTTTTTTCTTGCTGATTTTCTCTTCTTCTTTTGCAAGTTCAGCGGCAGATGTTATACCTAATTTATTTTCAAGCATATCCTCACCTCGTTTCATAAACTATATTTATATTATACCATACCGTAATGTTTTTTACAACATAAAGTTAACGGAACGGCACACAGGCCGTTCCCTACGATATGAATATTTTATATCCGTGCCGAAGGCACCGCACCTCTTCACTATTACCTCTTACTTATTACTTCAAAAAAAGACGGCTATTCGCCGCCTTTTTTTACGCATTGCTTTCCTGCGTGGTCGATGGTGTAGTTTTCAGTCATAATAAGGTCTGAAATAAACACGAACTCATAGCCTTGTTCTTTGAGTGTTTTTAATATCGTGGGGAGGGCTGCAGGGGTAAAATCGGCATCGTTATGGAACAGCACGATTGCCCCGTCATGTGCCTTGCTTATAACCCTATCTGCAATAGTATGGGCGGTGGCATTTTCTTTCCAATCAAGGCTATCTACCGACCACTGAATACAGTGCATACCCGCTTGTGCCACAGCATCTATGGTAGCATTGTTATAATCGCCATATGGACAGCGGAATAAGGTCGGCTGGACACCTGTTACGGCTGCGATTTTATCGTTACAGCTTTTAAGTTCGTCTGCCATTTGGCTACTGCTTAATTGCGGCATATGCGGGTGGGTATTGGAATGGTTTTGAATCTGATGCCCTGCGTCGCTCAGCTGTTTTACCGATTCGGGATATTTATCCACCCAGGCGCCTACAACGAAAAAGGTTGCAGGAACCTGATATTCGGCTAAAATATCAATAAGAGTCTGCGTGTCGTCATTACCCCAAGCGGCGTCGAAGCTGATTGCTATCTGCTTTTTATCGTTTTCAACACAGTAAATCGGCAGTTTTTTATTACTGGAAGCAAAACTATATATACTACCGAGTAGCACTGCAGCCGCTAAAATAAGGCTAACACACCCTGCAATTAAATGTTTTTTTGTAATAGTAAAAATTTTCATATTAAATCCCCCTACAACTATGTATGTTGTGGGGGCAAGTCTATATTCTAAAATTTGCATAAAAAAAGACTACGCTTTCCAGCGTAGTCTTTTGTGTTGGCATCTACTTATTTTCCCAGGCAGCTGCCCGCCAAGTATCTTCAGCGCAAATGAGCTTAACTTCTGTGTTCGGAATGGGAACAGGTGGACCCTCACCGCAATCAACACCAACTATTGTGTCATCTCTTGACGACAAAAAGAATTATATCATAAAGAGATGACTTTGTCAATAACTTTTTTAAAATAATTTAAAATTATTTTGTTAGCTCAAATCCGCCTACCGGACGGATATCTAAAACATAGCAGCTACCCTTACCGAAAGCCTTTTCGATCGCTACTTTATAACCATCTAAAAGGTCGGTTGGCATAAATACCTGAATTGTTCCTGCAAAGCCGCCGCCGTGAACACGGAAAGCACCCTTATCGGTTCCCTTTAAATACTGCTCGGTTAAAGCGAGGGCTAAGGAAATTCCCTGCTCGTGAACGTCACTTACCGAATAAACATTCTGCAGATATTTGAAGGATGAATTGCCCGACTCGTTAACAAGTCTTAAAAACTCGTCAAAATCACCGTTTTTAAGGGCAACCTTTTCCTTTTCGGCACGGTCATCCTCATTAAAGAAATGAAGGGCTCTGAGCACTGCACGGTCGCCGTATTTACAGCGAAGTGCCGATATATTTTCATAAAAATCTACAGGATTTACATTGCGAAGATAGTCCATACCAAAATGATTACTAATACTCTTGCACTCAACCGTGATATCGGCATAGTCGCTAGTGAGATTCGCGTGATTGCCGCCTGTATTAACAACACAGAGTGTATAACCCTCGGCGGCTAAATTAAAGTCAACCTTTTCAACGGCAGGGTTTTTCGGGTCCTTAAAATCAATAGCGGTAAAGCCGCCTAAGGAACTTGCAGACTGGTCTAAGAGACCGCAGGGTTTACCGAAATAAACGCTCTCTGCCTTCTGCCCCATTTTAGCGATTTCAATATTGCTGATATCGGCGCCGCTCAGTCCCCTTAAAATATTACCGATAAGCACCTCAAATGCGGCAGAGCTGGATAGCCCCGATCCCTTTAAAACATTAGAGGTTGTGTAGGCATTAAAGCCGCTAAGCTTTATACCGTTTTCGGCAAAGCAGTTGCACATTCCACGAATAAGCGAAATAGCCTTACCCTTTTCCTGAGGGTTAATGTGAAGAGCCGATAAATCGACGGTATCCATATTATAGCCCTCAGACTTAATACGGACAACATTTTCCTCGGTTTCACACACAACGGCTATAACGTCAAGGTCGACGCTGCCTGCGAGCACCCTACCGTGCTGATGGTCGGTATGGTTGCCGCCCACCTCGGTTCTGCCCGGGGCAGAAAAAAGACGCGCTCCCTCGCTGTCGCCATAAAGGGCTATAAACTGATCACACGCTGTGCCATAACGCTCTCGGGAAGACGTTATATCCTTATATATCAGCGAAAAACTTTTATCAAATTCGCCGCCAAGAATGGCTTTTTTTAATTCAGATACTAACATTGAGGTCTCCTAAAATTATTTTGTAAGAGCTAAAGTATCGCGAGCGATAGCCAATTCCTCATTAGTAGGAATAATATAAACTCTAACGGGTGAGTTGGGGGTAGAAATTAAAATTTCTTCGCCACGGGTGTGGTTAGCCTTATCGTCAAGCTCAACGCCTAAAAATTTAAAGTTATCGCAGATAGACTGACGAAGCTCGGGGTTGTTCTCGCCTATACCACCTGCAAATACGATAGCGTCAACACCGTTCATAGCGGCAATATAAGAGCCGATAAACTTGATAATCTGATATTCCTGCATAGCGAGTGCAAGCGCTGCCTTTTCGTTACCTGCGGCTGCGGCATCAACTAAGTCACGGTTATCGTTGGTAAGCTCGGAAATACCGAGAACGCCCGACTCTTTGTTGCAGATGCGGTTAATGTCATCAGGTGTCCAGCCCTCTTTTTTGGCAAGATAGGTAAGAACAGATGGGTCCATAGTACCTGTACGGGTACCCATCATAAAGCCATCAAGCGGTGTAAAGCCCATTGAAGTATCAAAGCAAACCCCATCCTTAACTGCCGAGATAGAGCAACCGCTACCTAAATGACAGGTAACAATCTTAAGGTCCTTCTTATCCTTGCCTTCGAGTGCGGCACAGCGGTCGCTTACATATTTGTGTGAGGTGCCGTGAGCGCCGTATTTACGAACACCATATTTCTCATAATATTTATAGGGCAGAGCGTACATATAGGCTCTGGGCTCTAAGGTCTGGTGGAAAGAGGTATCGAAAACTGCAACCTGCGGAATTTTATCGCCAAAGGTTTTAACACAAGCGCGGATGGCTAAAACATGGGCAGGGTTGTGTAAAGGAGCGAGTTCTCCGAGTTCTTCAATCTGGTCGATAACTGTAGGATTAATTAGGCAGGATTTCGGGAAGATGCTACCGCCTTGAACTATACGGTGGCCAATAGCCGAAATCTCATCGAAAGAATCCATAACCTTAGCTTCACTCTGTGTTAAGGCATAAACAACGCTCTGAAAAGCCTCAGAGTGAGTGGGCATGGGAGCCTCAGCAGAATAAACTCTGCCATCGGGTGTTTTGTGTGTGATGGTACCGATAGAGCCATCGGTTGCTCCTATACGGTCGCAAATTCCCTTACATACAAGCGACTCATCGGTCATATCAATAACCTGATACTTGAGCGTTGAGCTGCCTGCATTTACTACGAAAATTTTCATTTTGGTTCCTCATTTCTTAAATTAATGTTGCATTCGGTATTTTTGTATGCTATATTTAATACATAATATATAATAACTTAAGTTAACCGCTTTTTCAAGGCTTTTTTACTTTTGTGAGGTGATTTTATGGCAAATATAGGAATTATTTCGGAATTTAATCCCTTTCACACAGGCCATAAGCACCTAATAGAGAGTGTTAAGGGTGAAAAAGACACCGTAATCTGTGTTATGAGCGGTAATTTTGTTCAGCGTGGAGATGTCGCGGTATATCAAAAATCCAAGCGTGTTCGCGCAGCACTCAGAAACGGTGCCGACCTAATAATTGAACTGCCCCTGCCCTATTCTCTGTCTTCTGCCCAGCGCTTTGCTGAGGGTGGTACAGCGTTACTTGATTCTTTAGGTATAATCGTTAAACTATGCTTTGGCAGTGAATGCGGCAACATTGAAGAACTTGAAAATATCGCAGAAATTTTAGTTGCAGATGAATTCCAAAATAAAATATCCGAAAAATTAAAAAGCGGAGATACCTTTGCTAAAATCCGCACCGATATTTTAGGGGAATATAATAAAGAATATTCCGAAATCCTCAAAAACCCTAACAATATTCTGGGTGTTGAATATATTTTAGCGGCAAAAAAGCTTGGCGCCAAATTTGATTTTCAAACCATCAAGCGCACGGGTGCTAAGCACGATTCTGACACACCCGAAAACACAGCAAGTGCTTCCTACATCCGTAAACTGATAATTTCGGGGAAAACAGAAGAAATTAAAAGGTTTTTACCTTACGATTATTCGGATAATTTTGCGAATATTGATAAGCTCCAAGGCGCTATTTTATCAAGTCTTAGGGCAAATAATACTGCGGAACGCTACCTTTCCCTACCTGACATCAGCGAGGGAATTGAAAACCGAATTGTATCGGCTGTGAAAATTTCATCCTCTTTGAACGAGCTTTATGAAAACATTAAAACCAAGCGCTACACTCTATCGAGAATAAGAAGGATAATTATATGTGCATTTTTAGGTGTTACACGGCAGCTTTCATTAAAAACTCCGCCATATATCAGGGTGCTGGGCTTTACCGAAAATGGAAGAAAAGCGTTATCGGAAATATCCGAAAAAACAACCCTGCCTATTATCTGCACCGCTAAGGATGCAGCCGCTCTTGAAGGGACTTCAAAACAAATATTCGAGCTTGAATGCAAAGCCGCAGACCTATGGGCTCTATCTTTAAATCATCCGCAAAAATGCGGTAATGAATATTACTACAAAATAGTAAAGGAGTAATTTAAATGTTTGAAACCAAATTTTTAGATGATTACAAAGGTTTTGGTAAATGCCTTTATATGACCAACGGTGTGGTTGATATTATCGCTTCTCTTGATATCGGTCCGCGAATTCTTCGCTACGGCTATGTAGGAGAAGATAACATCTTTATTGCAGATACTGAAAATAAATGCATTGTTCACCAGACCTCAAATGAATTAAAGGATTATTACGGCGATGAACACTATTACTGCACCTACGGCGGACATAGAATTTGGCAGGCGCCTGAAGTTTACCCAAAAACGCATTATCCCGATAATTTCCCCATAGAATATGAGATACTTGAAAACGGCGTAAAGCTCACAGCGCCTGTTCAGTATAGGAACAACATTCAGTGTAGCATTACTCTTACCTTTGGTGAGGGAACTGAGATTAATCTGCACCAAGAAATTAAAAACACCTCTCGCTTTGCTCAGGATTTTGCGCTCTGGACAATTACAATGTGCGCTACCGGCGGTGTTGCCGTTATGCGCCGCAATGATTTAAATCTACCGGGAAGCCCGAATATGAGCGTTTCACTCTGGAGCCACGCCGATTTTACCAACAACACCATTTTTATTGGTAATAAGTACATAACCGTTATTCAGCCTAAAAACACCTCAATGAAAATCGGTTTTCAATTGGAGCACGGCGACACCTACTACGTAAACGGCAATACCGTATTCAAAAAGGAATTCGCTCCTAAATACCCTTACGGTAACTACACCGACTGGGGCGCAAACTTTGAGACCTACTCTTGTGCACATTTTACCGAGCTTGAATTCTTAAGCGAGTACGGCAAAGTAGCGCCAGGAAACAGTGTTACACTTGATGAGACTTGGAGTCTCTGCCGCAAGCCCTGCGACTTTGACCCCAAGAGCGACGCATCAATTGATGAATTCTTTTCAAAACTATAAAGAAAGTATAAAGTAGCCCTAAGGGCTACTTTATTTGAAAAACTATGGAAATTAAACCGTTTGAATACATTAAAACAGATTTTAAGGAAAAATTCGGAATTCCAAGGCAGAGTGGAATTGCAAATAATCTGACCTCAAAAATAATATTTGAGCCTGAATATAGAAATCCCGACGCTTTAAGGGGTATTGAGGGCTTTTCGCACCTCTGGCTGATTTTCGATTTTTCACTTTCACACCGTGAAAACTGGTCGCCGACCGTAAGACCTCCAAAGCTTGGTGGCAACGAAAAGCGTGGTGTTTTCGCTACACGCTCACCCTTCAGACCTAATCCGCTCGGTCTTTCTTGCGTTAAACTCTTAGAAGTACGGCGCACCGAAAACGAAGGTAATGTTCTGATAGTAAGCGGCGCTGACCTGCTTGATAATACACCTATTTATGACATCAAGCCCTATATCCCCTATGCGGACTGCCGGCCGGATGCCTCAGGCGGTTTCACAGAACGGGCCCCGAAACGTCT
>JAZRKE010000019.1:0-32578 GCA_045646145.1 Acutalibacteraceae bacterium
TATCAATCCTCTTATCGTAAGACTGAAAGATAATACCACTGATGAATACGAAGTAATATCGGGACACCGAAGATTACACGCAAGTAAAAGGGCGAGACTTACAGAAGTACCCGCCTTAATTTATCCCTACAGTAAAACCGAAGCGGCGATTGCCGTTGTGGACAGCAACCTACACCGAGAACGGATTTTACCGAGCGAAAAAGCCTTCGCCTACAAAATGAAAATGGAGGCTTTAAAAGAACAGGGCAAGCGAACGGATTTAACCTCGTCGCAAGTTGCGACAAAGTCAGATACCGCTACCGAGATCGGCAAAGCAGCAAACGAAAGCCGTGACCAAGTGTTTCGGTATATTCGTTTAACCAATCTTATCCCCGAACTGTTAAAGCTTGTGGATGAGGAACGAATCGCACTTACTCCTGCTGTGGAGTTATCCTATCTAATCGAGCAGGAGCAGTGCGATCTAATGAGTATCATCGAGAGCGAGGACTGCACTCCGTCACTCTCGCAGGCAGTACGGCTGAAAAAATTATCACAAGCAGGTCAGCTTAATGCAGATAAGATCTTCGCCGTTATGAGTGAAGAAAAGGCAAACCAAAAGGAACGAATCAGTTTCCCCTTTGAAGATGTCCGCCGTTTCTTCCCTAAGAGTTATACCCAAAAAGATGTATATAATGCAATCCTAAAACTCATTGGCGAAGATTATCAGCGCCGTGAGCGAGCAAGAAAAAATCGTGATGAAAGGTAAGGAAATATTATGAAATTTATATGTGGTCTTGCACAGCAAGAAAATGAGTATGTGATAAACGGTGTCAAGTATATCGTCGGTTCGTCATTTATGACTTCTAAGATTGAAAACCACCCGACAATTACCGACCGTTTCAAAAGAATTGTAACAAGTGATTTCGTACCTTTGACGGACGAATCGCCGCCGAGTAAAATGGTAGTAGAATATGTGTGTTCGACTGCCGGAAAGGAGGACTAAATGCAGTCGAAGAAAAAAGATAATGTCGGCATAACCGCTTTATATTGCCGACTATCCCGTGATGACGGAACGGATAACGATAGCAACTCTATCGTGAATCAAAAGAAGCTGTTGCAGAAATATGCAAAGGAACACGGCTTTTCAAATACCCGCAGTTATGTGGATGACGGCTATACGGGAACAAACTTTAACCGCCCCGGCTTTCAAAAACTACTTGAGGATATTGAAATGGGATATGTAAGTGTGATTATCGTAAAGGATATGTCCCGACTCGGCAGAGATTATCTGCAAGTGGGATATTATACTGACACCTATTTTCCCGATAGAAATATCCGTTTCATTGCAGTGAATGACTGTGTGGATAGTGCAGACGGCGAAAACGAGCTTGCACCCTTTCGTAACGTTATGAACGAAATGTATGCAAGAGATATTAGCCGTAAGGTGAGAAGTTCCCACAGACTTCGTGGCAACGCAGGAGAGCCGTTATCCCAACCACCATACGGATACTTGAAATCGCCCGAAAACAAAAAGAAGTGGATAATTGATCCCGAAGCAGCACAGGTAGTACAAGATATATTCCGTATGTGCTTGGAGGGTAAAGGCAATGAAACCATTGCTCGAATCTTACAAGAACGAAAAGTGTTAATTCCAATGGCGTATTGGAGAGAAAAAGGCCTTGGCAGAGGCGGTAAGAAGGCACAACCTAATCCGTACAAATGGTGTAAGTCTACCATAGCCAAGATACTTGCTCAACAGGAATACTGCGGTGATGTTATCAACTTTAAGACCTATTCAAAGTCGTTCAAGAACAAAGCTCGTATCCCTAATCCCGAAGAAAATTGGACGGTGTTCAAGGATGTTCACGAGCCGATAATTGATCGAGAAACCTTTGAAGCGGTACAGAAGCTCACCAAGAAAACCAAACGCCGAGCACCCAAGGCGGATAATGCCGAAAAGAATATGTTTTGCGATTTGCTTTACTGTGCCGATTGCGGTAGCAAGTTGTGGTCGCACATAAACACCATAAACAAGGATATTCAGTATTTCAGTTGCTCTAACTACAAGGTGGATACTCGTGGCACTTGCGAAACACGACACTATATCCGAGCCGATGCCATAGAACAAGTGGTAATGCTTGAACTAAAGCGAATGGCGATGTTCTTGCAGAGCGACGAGGAAACCTTTGCAGACCTACTTGCTCAAAAGACACAAAAGGATATTATCACAGAGCAAAAAGCTTTACAAGGCGAACTGCAACGCTGTACGGCACGAAATCAAAAGGTTGCCGAGCTTTACGAAAAACTCTATGAGGACAATGTTTCGGGCAAGGTAACGGATGAATGGTTTATGCAGTTATCCCACAAATACGAAGTGGAGCGTATGGAACTAAAAACCAAGATTGCAACCCTAAATGAGAAGATAAACAATCTCGGCACAATGCAACAGAACAAAGACCGATTTATTAGTGCTATCCGAAGATTTATGGAAATGCAAAAGCTGACTGCGCCGCTTCTTCGTGAACTCATAGACGAGATTACGGTTTATGAAACCGAAGGCGTAGGTAAAAACCGCAGTCAGAGGATTATGATCCATTACAAATTCATTGGGTATATTGAGATACCCGAATGCGGAAGTAATTACAAGGCAGACACACGAAAAGGTGTAGCAGTAGAGTATATTACCAAATCCGCATAAAACAAAAGAGCAGGCTTTAAAACCTGCTCCATACATAACGAAGAAACTCGAAATTACAAAAAATCGAGTGTCCATAACTCAAATCCGTTATGAACACTCGATATGGTGCCGGTGGCGGGACTCGAACCCGCATTAAAGCGCTTATATTTCCTTTTGTTAGCGCGTTTTTTACAATTCGTGTGCATTTTCGTGTGCATTAATCTTTGTATATGTTTGAAAAATGATTAGAAATTCTGTTTTCCATCTCATCCGCTTTTGCTTTCAAGGTATGATTATATACGTTATTCATTGTGTAATTTGTAGCCCATCCACCTCGAGCCATAATATATTTATCGGGAACATTAATTGAGTGAAGAGTTGATACTGCATAATGTCTTAAATCGTGAAAGCGAAAAGGTGGTAAATTGCACTTTTTTAATATTCTTTGAAAAGCATCAGTAATAGCAGATGGCGACATAGTTGTAATTTTTCCTTGTTTGCCCTGTAATCGCTTTATTACAAAATCGGGATATTCTATATCTCTATAACTTGAATAAGTCTTTGGCGCCTTTATGTGCCATTTCCTGTCTGGACCTAAAGCAAGGGATTTATTCACTGTTACGATGTTGCCGTGTATATCTTCAGAATCCAATGCGCATATTTCCCCTCGCCTCAT
Organism: Acutalibacteraceae bacterium; assembly: GCA_045646145.1. Taxonomy (GTDB): domain Bacteria; phylum Bacillota; class Clostridia; order Oscillospirales; family Acutalibacteraceae; genus SIG565. Next base: position 3,333 of record JAZRKE010000019.1, read on the forward strand.
TGGTCCAAATGCGGCCAACAAAATCGGTATCTCAATTTCTTCACCCTTAACCTCATTTAATAATATTTTCATATCATTATCATCGGGTATATACAACTGTGGTTTGTTTTTTTGCGGTAAACTTATATTAGGATTAAATTCGGGTCTGAACATACTTAAAACGGCTTTTAGCAAGCCGTATGCATTTCTCACATATTTAGGAGATGCGGTTATTGAAAGAGCATTTATTTCTTTCTGTATGATAACCGAATTAATATTTTCAATACTAATATCCATTATGTTTTGGAAGGTATTATTTGATAGACTTATATAAGCTCTTATTGTGCTTGGAGATAACACAGAGTTTTTAATATCTATATACTTTTTGAAAGCTTGTTTTAAGGAGATATTTTCGATATTTGTATCTTTTTCAATATCTGCTACCCATTCAGCAGCCATTAACTCGGCTTTTCTTTTGTTACTGGATGTAAAGCTCTTACGGTATACATTTCCGTCTACAGTCTTATTGGCTTGTACTCTCCAATTACCAGACGGCAATTTTTTAGCCTTTGCCATATTTATACACTCCGTTCTTGACATAACCGAGTACAGAGTGGTATAATGTGCGTGTAAGTTGTCCCGCTTACATTATGCCGACCCTGTCGGTGATTTCCGCTTTGGTGCGCCAACACCGAGGCGGATTTTTATTTTATCTTAATCCCGCTTGGGCTTTAGCAATTACTTTTCCACCTTGTATAGTTACATTACAGTTTGCTATACCAGTGTTATCATACCAATAATACATTTTAGTTGCATACTCTTCCATACCCATATCAACCTCAGACATAACCTTACCCTCTTTGCCAAATATCTCTACAACCTGTTCGTAGGTCATACCTGTTTGGATTTTTTCAAAATTCTCGTATGTAACTCCGCTTTTTGTTTGTGTAAGTTCGTTATTATCTTGTTGATTCTGTGAGGTTGGCTCTTTTGGTGCGCCTGTATCATTCCAATTAGTTGCAACACTAAATAATAAAGCAAGACCGATAATTCCGATAACAACGCCCACAACAATTCTTGATTTGGATGGTGGTGTTTTTGTTTTACACTCTGGGCACCTTTTTAAAGAGCCAGGATAAACCTTATCACATTTTTTACATTGAACATATTTCATCTTAAATTTCCTATCCTTCGATTTCTCTTATTAATAATTTAGGTATTCCAATAACCTTACAGCGTTCTAAATCTGCACCTTCTATTGTTTTTGGCGGGTGTGATGGATTAATAGGTATAAGCCGCATCCAATTCTCACCGTTCACGAACTCCACCTTTTTTAAAGTAGTGTATTCATCGTCATACAATATTGCGCCAACTTGACCGCTATAATTTAATGTAGATTGCTTAAGTATCAACACCTTATCATTTTCCTGGTACATAGGATACATACTATCGCCTTTTACTCTAAGTACAAAGAACTCTGATGCCTTCCTACCTTTTAAATAAGATGCAGGTACTTCTATTGTATCTCCCTCCCATTCTTCTAAAGCAATGCTATCATAACCTGCAGCAATTTCTCCAACAACAGGAAAGGTATAAGTATCTTCTGTAATTGAAGGTGCAAAATATTTTCTGCCAAATGAATTGTTATTGGAATGTTTAGGCACATCAAACCCAAAAAGCCATACAGGATTCACCTCGAAAATATCAGCTATTGCATACAGTGTTGGTAATTTAGGCGCCATAAGACCTTTGGTATATCTACTAATTGTGGATGGTGTAAGTCCCAATTTTTTTGCGATTGTGTATGTATTTTCGGTAGAAGCCTCTAATAATTCTAAAAAGCGTTTTGAAAAAACACTAATATCAAATTCTTCCTTACGCATTAAAATCACCTCGTAACACGAGTATAGCATATTTTGTTGCGAAAATCAATAACAAATTTATATATTTTTAAAAAAATGTTGCGAAAAGTATTGACAACAAAAATGAGATATGTTATATTGATATTGCGAAACGCAACAGAAAGGTGGTGAAATGATGAACAAATATCCTGAACTTAATAAGCTAAAAGGAAAAATGGTTGAAATGGGCGAAACCTATCGCTCTATGAGTAAAAAAACGGGTATTCCTCTTAACACTTTGAATAATAAACTTAATGGTCATTCTTTATTTGATATTGCTGAAACTATGGCTGTTTGCTCTGTTTTACATATTGACCCTGCGGAAATACCCTCTTTTTTTGCTTAAAATATTGCGAAACGCAACAACGCAAAAGCAATATCCGCTCTTATGCCACTGATGGAGGTGAGATTTGCGAATGAAAGAAGAAAATATTTTAGAAAATGCTAAACAGCATATTATTCATATTTATGAAGTTGAAGAATTACCGGGGAATTATAATTCGGCTATATGCAGCAATGACAATGAACCCGTATATCGTGTATTGATAAACACTTCTAAATTAAAAACGCCCAAAAAAGTTATGGACGAAATTAAATGGGCTGTAGAGCAATGTATTAATAAGGATAAAAAGGAAGAGATTACGTATGAGTAACGAATTAAAAGAGTTTATTGAGTTATTACTAAAACATCCTGAGTGTGTTTCAAAACTAAAAAAAGTATTAGCACAGGAAGGCAATGGCGTAACATAGGATATGTAAAATCAAAATTTGCAGTTAAATGCAAAGGAGGTTAACAATGCCCAAAACTTACATAACGTTTGCAGAAAAAGAAAAGGCAAAAGCATTAAGGGATAGGGATAAGCAGATTAGGGCTTTATCTGGTGAATTATCTATGCTCAAATACAAGACAGGATATGCACCGATACAAGAAATTACTAAATACTCTCTCCCTACTATAGCAAAAGTTATAAACACACCCCTTAATGCTACCCTTGAACAGTTATTTGAGGTATGTATTGCTGCAGGTAAAAGGGTGGTGATAAACATTGAAGAATAAAAAATGCCCGATGGAGCGGCAACTCCAACGAGCAAAAAGAAAAAATATCTTTACTAAAGTATAACAGAAAGGACGGAAAATGTCAAATGTTAATACCAGATTATGCAGTATTTGCACTTATATTTTTTATGTTTTTACTATTAATCGCTGTTGTAGTGCTTATAGCACAGAGCATCGGTAATGAAAAGGTTATAGCGGAACAGAAAAACGAAATAGGATATTTGCGTGGTGTATTAGACACTAAGGAAGAGTTTGAATACCGTATATCTTTTCGTAAGCATTTACAGTCTATTTCCAAAGGTGAAAAGAAATGAGATGGATATGTAAGGGTTGCGGAATAGATTTCGATGTATTCCAAAAAGTGCGTGAGCCTCACGGTGAGGCGGCTTTTCTTTGCCCGAGGTGTAATGATAATGAAATTGTTGAAGCTGTCCCCTGCAAAATATGCGGAGAATATATCGATGCTGAGTATACCATCTGTGAAGAGTGTATGTTCGATATTGATATGTTAATCAGATTCGGGAAACAGAAAAACGATGTAAACGGATTTCTATTATCGGTTATCGGCGCAGAGGTTATAGACGATATTGCGAAATACTTTTTAGCGCAAGAAATCGCCGATGGCAGCAGCGCAAAAGAAATGTTTATTAAAAACATAAAGAAATACATAGCCGATAATAAAGGCGAAATAAATGATTTTATGATACAGGAGAATAAAGATGAGTAATTTATCAGTATATCAACAACTTACAACGGCTCCGCAAAATATGTTTGAAGTTCTAAACCGAGAAATTGGACTCAAAACTGATTGTTTCCCATTTGCAGTAAAAGCAATAGAAGCTCTTAAAACATTAGGAGCACTTACTAAATACGAAGCTACCAATGCCGCTAATGTATTTTTGGGAAATCTACAGACATTAGCTCAAGGTGGAATTACCGCCGAAGATTATGACAAGATAGATTTTGTGAAGCGCGGCAAAGCCATAACCATTTCCGCAAGAGTAGAGGCTTTTTATAGGGCGGCAGCACGAAAGGGCTATTGTATTACAGATAAAATAGTGGCAATTCCAAAAGAAGATAGCGACACAACATTTTTTCGTGAAGAAATACTTTCAAATGGAGATATTGTATATGTCTTAGAGGATAGGCGCTTTAATCCTGACAGAAATATAACTGCAGAAAGAATTGCCGATGGTTATTTTACAAAATTTATCTGTAGACTTACCGTAGTTCATCTTACAAGTGGCACACGAATTATGACCGAGTGTGAATTATCAAACAAAGAAATGCTTGAAATAGCCAACACAAGCGAACAAGGTATATATAAATCTCACTGGGTTGAGTATACACGTCAAAACGGGTCTATCGGCAAACGAAAAGTTATAAGCAAGGATATTAACACCGATGGATTTTGGTATAAATGGACAGGTGAAATGGCGAAAAAAACAATAATCCGCCGAGCATTAAAGCGCGTTAAAGAGGTTTTGCCCGAACTTAAGGAAACTATCTATGCTTTTGAAAAGGATGACGATTATGTAGCACCTGCAGAAAATACTCCTGAAAAAATAGATTTTATAATACCAATGGAAACGGTTAATGTAGATATTAACAACCTTACCGCCGAGCAAAAGGCCGATGTGAAGGAGACCTTAGAGTTATTTAAGGCAAATCCGAAATTGGCAACTGATAAAGCTAATGAAATTAAAGCCTTATTAGAGGGTGGCGCTGAGCTACAAGAGGTAATTAATACCCATTATGCAAGTATTGTAAATATACTTAAGGGTAAAACTACAGCTCAAATTATTTTGCCTTGGTTTACGGAGGCACAAAATGCTTAATAAAACCAAACTTAAACAAGGCACACTTGAGTGGGAAAAAGCAAGGCTTACTCGTGTGGGAGGTAGTGAGGTATTCGATATAGTTCGTTACTATGCTTCCGATGAAGAACTACAAAATTGCGGTATAAATGCAGAAAACTTTAAAGCTGAAAAGCCATATACAACTGCTTGGATGCTTTACCACAAACTGATAAATGACGGTATATATCAAAGACTCTGTTTACCGCCTGAATTTGCCGAATATGGACACGCAGTGGAATCTTATGGCTTATCGGTGTTACAGCAAGGCAGAATGCGCAAACTAAAACCCAGTGAGGTTTATGCTTCAGACAGACTTATAGCGAGTCTTGATATAAGTGGTGTGAGTGAAGATATAGATATTCGCCCATTTAATTACGGTGGTGGATTTGTGCCTAAAGGTAAGCGCTTTGTTTGTGAACAAAAAACTATGATGCCTGCTGTGGTAAAGAATGGCTTGCCGTTCAAACACATAGTACAGGCACAGTATCAGATAACTATGACGGGCGCAGACTTTTATATTCTTCAAATTATGGTCCTTGAAAATGACACCGTATTTGAACGAGGTAAAATAACCCAAATGCCAAAGAAAAAACGCACCGAATATCTTAAAGATAAAATGAGTGTCAATATGCTGTATTTTGCAAATAATCCGCATTTATCTGCCCTTATAAAAACTTGTCTTAATCGTTTTTTTGATGATGTCGACAACCGCAGAGAGCCTAAGGCATATATAACATCTGACACACAAAAAAATATAATTGAAAGCATTAGGATTAACACAACTTACAACAAAAAACTAACCATCACCTATGACTTATCCGAATATGTTAAGGCAAAAAATGATGTCGACAAAGCAGAAAAATACCGTATAGCCTGTTTACAAAAAATAATAGAGCAAGCTAAGGAATATAATGCAAGCCAATTTAAGACAGAGGATGGAAACATAACTGGTAGTTTTTCAACAGCAGGCGCATTCTTAATAAAAGAAAAGGAGTAAGTTATGGGTGATATTAAATTAAGACCTTACCAAGAAGCAGCCGTGCAAAACGCAGTTGAGATGCTTAACGAACGTGGAAACTCACTCATAGTAGCCGGAACAGGTGCAGGTAAAACAATTATGATGGCGGCTGCAATAGGTAGATTTGCAAATGGTTTTTATGCCGAAAATAAACGCAGGCCTCATGTGCTTGTATTGGTGCACCGTACCGAGATACACGACCAAAATCGTACAAAGTTTGAAAAGGTATGCCCCGAACTTGCGACAAGTGAAATAACCGCTACAAGAAAAAGTTTGCACGGATATGTACATTTTGGAATGGTGCAAACAGTGGTTAATTTACTTGATGATTTTACTGCCGCAGGCAGTTATTTTGACCTAATCGTAATTGATGAAGCCCATCACGCCAAAGCAAGTACTTATGAGACTATCATCAATTGGAATCGCCAAGGTAAAGCAAAAGCTTGTTTATTAGGTGTTACCGCCACCCCAAATCGTGGAGATAAATTACCGTTAATCGAATTATTTGATAATTATTATCAGATAACTTCTAAATTTTTAATAGATAGCCATTATCTTGTAAGACCTCGATTTATAGACCTTTCGCCACGTTTTAAAACAGATGATGGTGAGGAAAAAGGACATCTTTCAAAGAACTGTAAACTCGATGACATATTTGGCAGAGAGCTTATACAAAATTTATGCCGTGAATATTTAAGAGTAAAAGAAGAAGGTAAGACTGTAATATTTACGCCATCGCACGAATTCTGTGTTCTTATATATGAAACTCTTAAAGAACTTGGAAGAAAGCCTGCTTATTTATCTTTAGGGCTTGATGAGGTTACGCGCAAGGAAGAACTTAAACGGTTTGAAACTGGCGAATGCGACGAACTTATTAATGTTGATATATGCACCGAAGGATATGATTACCCGGAACTTCGTAATATAGTGGATTTTGATACTAACGGCACACATGGGCAATGGGTACAAAAAGTAGGCAGAGTATTAAGAACAGCACCAAATAAAACCACTTGCACAGTAATAGATTTTGGGGGTAATGTGGAGCTTTACCCTGAGGGCGTAGAGACAGATGTTAATTTGAACGGTGCATTTAAAAAGCCTAAAGGTGAGCGTTTAACCACCGATGAATTATACAAACCCAAAGATTATAAGACATCGGAAACCAAAGAATACATAACCGCTATCGAACAAACTTACACACCATATAGCCCACCTTTTGGATTTGAAACGGTGCTTGATAAGGATTATGGCATTGTAATGGTTGCCTGTGGTGGTAATAGAGATTTTATATTACTTTCTCTGAAAAATTGTCGCACGGCTTATTTCGGCAATAAAAAAAGCATTGTAAATCATATGAGTGGTGATTTTGATACGCTTGTAAAAAGTGGAATTGAATGGATAGGAGAAATAATCAAACCCGATAGACCTATAAGCCGACTGCAAATAGAACTTTTAGCTCCCGAATATGCCACTACTGCTATGGATTGGTACAGTGCTAACTGTTGTATATGTTGGAAAACATGGAAGCGGGAAATTGAAAATTTAATTAAAAACTAAGAGGTGTTTTGTATGGCAGAGTTCACAATAAGGTTTACTAAGCCTAAGTTTAATTTTCTGCTTCCTCAGATACTTAATTGCATCGGTGAGCTTGACGATAAGGAATACACATTAACGATAAGTAAAAAGAGAAAAGGCCGCAGCATTAACGCAAATAATTACTCTTGGTTACTTACGGACAAATTATCCGATACCTTGCTTGTTCGTGGTATCAAGCTCTCTAAAGATGAAATGCACGCCGAAATGATATTCCGGTACGGACAACCTATGCTTGATGAAAATGAAACTCCGATTATTATATCTGTTTTACAAGGGATAAAGGTAACAGACTTTTACCCCTATGCTAAGGAAATCGGCACAGGAACGGTCAATAATAAGGAGTTTACCCATTATAGAATATACCGAGGCTCACACACCTACGATACTGGTGAGATGTCGATATTTATAAACGGAATTGTTGAGGAATGCAAGGAACAAGGCATACCTACTGAAACACCCGAAGAAATAAACAGAATGTCAAGTTTAATGGAGGGAAAATAATGAAAGTGGAAATCTACCACGATAATTTCCAAAATTACAAAAGATACAACATACCAAAAGCCCAGTTAGTAATAGCGGATATTCCGTATAATCTCGGTGTTAATGCTTATGCAAGTAATCCCTCTTGGTATAACGGTGGAGATAACAGCAACGGTGAGAGTAAACTTGCGGCTAAATCTTTCTTTAATTGTGATGGGCAATTTAAAATAGCCGAATATTTTCATTTTTGCAACAGGCTTTTAAAAAAAGAGCCTAAAGAAAAAGGCAAATCCCCCGCAATGATTATCTTTTGCGCTTTTGAGCAGATGCAGACGGTTATTGAGTACGGAAAGAAATACGGATTTAACAACAGTTATCCGCTTGTATTTATTAAAAATTATTCCGCACAGGTATTAAAAGCAAATATGAAAATTGTAGGCGCTACTGAATATGCTGTTGTCTTATACCGAGATAAGCTGCCTAAATTCAATAACGGTAGGCAGTTGGATAAGGACGGAAATGTAATCAGAGGAACAGGCAGAATGATATTTAATTGGTTTGAGTGGAAAAGGGATAATTCAAAACAATACCCCAAAATACACCCCACTCAAAAGCCTGTAAGTTTATTAAAACAGCTAATTGAAATTTTTACCGATGAGGGCGATGTCGTTATCGACCCTTGTGCCGGGAGTGGCACAACCTTAAGGGCGGCAGCAGAACTAAACCGAATCGCTTACGGATTTGAAATTGACCGCAAATTCTACACTGAGGCAAAAGAAAAGATGCTGAATTTTGCGAACACGCAAACAGCAATTAATTTTTAATATGAGTAAAATTTCAAAGGCTTGTGATATTTCCCTTACAGTGAGGGCTGAAATACATACCAGAGATAAGGTTTGTATTATTTGCGGTAGTACCAATAACCTTCAGATAGCCCATTATATATCGCGTGGTCGGTTAGGGCTTGGAATACCGCAAAATCTCGGTTTAATGTGCGCTAAGTGTCATTATGAATATGATAACGGCAAATTCCATAACGAAATAAAAAGCCTCTTTACAGAGCATTTAAAAGCACATTATCCCGAGTGGAACGAAAAAGACTTAATTTATTCAAAATGGAGGTAAAAATGGAAAATTCAAAACCTACACAATGCGAAAGAATTTTAAAATACTTAAATGATTTTGGCTCTATAACTCAGCTTGAAGCATTGCGAGATATTGGTGTTATGCGACTTGCAAGCAGAATCAGTGAGATGTCGGCAAAAGGTTATGAATTTAATAAAAAAAGAGAAAAAGTGAAAACCCGATATGACGGATATACACCAATAATAAGATACAGTTTAAAGGAGAATAAAAATGTTTAATTTAGTAGTTTTAATTTGTAAGCAAGTATTTTCAAAAAGGCTCAATGATAGGCATTGAGGGGGCTATTCAAACCCGAAAATACACAGATAAAGAAGACAAAAACAGAACGGCATTTGAGGTTGTGGCAAACAATGTCCAATTTGTTGAGCCTAAGCGCGATAGAAACGATGAACAGGACAACACCGAGGATTTACCCTCTTTCATTGGAGATGCGACACAAGGCGAATTTACCGAGATTTCGGGCGATGACGATTTGCCGTTTTAGGTGATAAATATGAGTGAAAATAATCTTGCTTATAACCTACGCAAACTCCGAGAAGAAAAAGGAATGACACAGAGTAAATTTGCTGAATATGTGGGAATTTACGGTACACAAATAAGCCAATTTGAAAGAGGCATTAACCCCTCCGTTCCTACGTTACAATTACTTTGTGAAGCGCTTGGAGTAACTGCAACAGAATTATTAGGATTTTAGGAGTAAAACAATGCAGCTTAACGGATTTATTAAAATACATCGTAAATTGGTTAAGTGGGGTTGGTACACAGATAATGTGGTTAAAGGGGTGTTCCTGCACTTGCTATTGATGGCTAATTATGAGCCTTCTGAATGGCAAGGCAGAACACTTATGCCCGGTCAGTTAGTAACAGGAAGAAAGAGATTGGCCCAAGACCTTGATTTCACAGAACAACAAGTGAGGACTGCACTACTTAAATTAAAATCTACTAATGAAATAACCATAGAAGCAACCAACAAATATTCTATTATAACCATTGTAAATTGGGATGAATACCAATTTAACGATTATATGAGCAACCAAGAATATAACCAACTGTTTAACCAACAAATAACCAACGAACAACCAACAAATAACCAACAAATAACCACATATAAAGAAATAAAGAATAAAAGAAATAAAGAATATATTTATACACTCACTCATACGCACGCGCACGCGCGAGAATTCTTAGCATTGAATAGAAATATACTTTCGGAAATTTCAAAAAAGATTTCTTCTATTAGTTTTAATTGTTGGTTTTCGGAGTTCGCCCTTGTTGATAAAAATGAGAATACATATATTTTTTGTGTTCCAAATTCGATTCGTAAATCCACTATGGAGACGGAGTTTTCAGATGTCTTGAAAGATGTCCTACTCAGCATAACGGGTGAAGCTTCGGAAATTGAAATTATTACTCAGGAGGAAAATGGCGTATAGCCGATTGGATTATATCATATTTTCCTGACCACAAAGTGTATTTAGAGCCTTTCTTTGGTTCGGGTGCCTGCTTTTTCAAAAAACAACCATCTTACATAGAAACAATAAACGATTTGAACGGAGATATTGTTAATTTGTTTAAGGTCTGCCGGGAACATCCGCAGGAGTTGGCACAGCTGATAAATCTGACCCCATTTGCAAGGGATGAATTTCAAAATTGTTATGAAAAGTCAGATAGCCCGATAGAACAAGCGAGAAGAACGCTTTTAAGATATCATCAATCATTTGGGACATCTAACAGTAGTAAAAACAGTTGGCGGAATGTTCAAACCTACGGAGGTCCTCGATGCGCAACTATGTGGAATGATTTACCCCAAGTTATTTGTGAAATTTCTGCAAGACTTAAAGAAGCTCAAATAGAAAATGTCGATGTTTTGACTTTAATTGAGCGTTATAACGATAAGGATAGTAGATTTATCCGGTTTTGAGCATGGTGTATCAACTCCGTTTATCTCACGAACATAGTAATTGGAATAATTCCCTCTTTTAATTTCGGTTACAAATTGATTTCTTGTCATGGTAGCGCCGGTATAATTGTCAACGAATTTCAAATTACGACCAGTATCACTTTCATTTGTAACTGTAATTCTTTTTCTTCCCATCTGTACACCTCCATTCATAAAAACATGAGAGTTCGATGCTTTCGGTAATGAGTAACGAAAGAAAAGAATTCATTAAACTGTTACGAGAACATCCAGAGTGTGAAGAGCAAGTTAAAAAAATTTTAACTAGTAGCACTAATACGAAGGGGGTTAACAATGCCGAAAACTTACATAACATTTTCAGAAAAAGAAAAGGCAAAAGCATCAAGGGATAGGGATAAGCAGATTAGAGCTTTATCGCGGTTGGAGGTGAAAATGATTAAAAATAAACTTGCTTCAATTAGAAAGAAGCTAGGATTTTCTCAAACAGATATATGCAATCGATTAGATATATCAATAAAAACTTTATATAACTACGAAAACGGGAATTGCCCTATACCCTCAAATATACTTATAGAACTTTCAAAAATATATAAATGTTCTACCGATTATATGTTGGGTATAAAAAAACACACCACTCTTACCATAACGGATGAGAAAGGTGAGGTTATAGCAGTTGTTTCAGATAGAGAAAGCATCGAACACACCGATTATATCTTCGTATATTCTGAAGATTAGCCTAAATTATTGTTACTTTAATTTATTGCGACCCACCTTATTTACAAGGTCTTAGAAAAAAGAATTTATATGCTGTAGAAATGAAAGATGAAACACATTTACAAATGTTAGAAATTTTAAAGAAAAGTAATTCAAAACTTCTTCTTTCAGGGTATGATAACGAATTATATAATTCCAAACTAAAAGACTGGTTTGTGGCCGCAAAAGAAACTACGGCACAAATGGGCCTACATAGAACAGAAAAATTATGGATGAACTTCAATCCAGGTATTATGATTTTAGATTAATTTAAAATTATGTTTTAAAGAGGTTGATTATTTTGATTAAGAAAATAGGCTCGATTCTGCAGAGCCATAAATCAACACCTAAAGAGGTGGAAAAGGCATATAGTAGTGTATTCGATAATGCAAATAAATGTGTGCATTGTGGTGAGGTAATACCTGAAGGTAGGTTAAGTTGTCCAAGTTGTGAAGAGAAAGCGAAAGAGCCATATTGGAAATCTGCTTTTATGAATACTTTTTTAGGGGGAAAGTAATTAGTGAAAGTTGGACTAATAGATGTTGATGGACACAATTTTCCTAACCTTGCTCTAATGAAAATATCCGCCTACCACAAAGCAAAAGGTGATGAGGTTGAGTGGTGTATTCCTATATTCCCTTATGACATAGTGTATCAATCAAAAGTGTTTGATGATACATATAGCAAGGATATAGATTTTACACCTATTGCAAACAAAATCATTAAAGGTGGTACAGGCTATGGTTTGGATAATGTGTTGCCCGATGAAATAGAGCATATTTACCCTGATTATAGTCTGTACCCTAAACTTACCAAAGGTACAGCTTATGGTTTTCTCACAAGGGGATGCCCAAGAGGATGTAAATTTTGCATCGTGGCAAACAAGGAAGGCAGAAAGTCTTACAAGGTTGCTGACCTAAAAGAATTTTGGAAAAGGCAGAAAAACATTAAGTTGCTTGACCCAAACATACTTGCTTGTAAGGAACATATCGAATTATTAGAGCAGTTGGTAAAAAGTAAGGCTTATGTGGATTTTACACAAGGATTGGATATAAGGCTCACAAACGAGCAAAATATTGACCTTATAAACAAAATTAAACTTAAAGAGATACATTTTGCTTGGGATAATGCAAATGATGATTTAAAGCCATATTTTGAACGATATAAGGCACTTGCAAAGCATAAGCCACACGGACATTATGGCACTGTTTATTGTCTGACTAATTTCGGCAGCACTATGGAAGAAAATCTATATCGCATTTATACCTTGCGAGATATGGGATTCAATCCTTATGTGATGATATATGACAAGCCAAATGCACCGAGAGAAATAAGAGATTTACAACGATGGTGTAATAATAAATTCATCTTCAGGAGTTGTAACGATTTTAAAGATTATAAAAGGAGTGATACCAAATGCTAACAAAAGAAATAAAACAAAAACTTATAAATGGCGAGATTGTCATTTTAGAAAAAAAGAGATATATTCCGCCTAATATGTGTGAGAGTTGCCCTTATTTGCAGGGGTGCGAAGCAGGGGGCGAAAGGTGGAACGAATGCCACAAAGGAACTACCGAACAGATAACTCTTACCAAAGAAGAATTTAGAGAACTTGTCGGGTATCAAGATAACCGTGCAATAATGGAAAAATGCATTATATTATTAGACAATAATAAAGCATTTATTATTGGTGAGTATTACAAACTTATATACGGAAAGAAATTAGTAGTTGATATTTTTGAAGAATATTCACAGTTTTATATTGATGCGATAAATGACAATATAGAACAGTTTGGACTTGATGGGGAGTGATACCAAATGACCGAACAACTTGATATATACGGAAATGCGGTTAAGCCTACGCCTAAACCTACCAACAAAGAAAAGCGGAATTGGGAAAATGCTTTTCAAAGGTGGAGTAATAAAGAGGGACAGAGGAAACCATTCAGGCAAAATAAGGTGTTTCTTAAAAGGTGAAAATGATTCCTCTTTCACTATTGCACAGATAAGGAGAATGTGTGAGATTGTCGGAAAACCTTTTGAAGAAACATTTAAGGAGCGTGAGGGGTAATGATGCTATCAAACGGTAAGGTGATAAAATTCCGCACACCTCGAATGCGACCTTATAAAAGATTAAAAAGAAGAATCGAGGGAGGTATATAAATGCCACAATATTACGGCTCCGCAGATGTTAAATGCCCTTTCTATGACGAAGAAACCCGAAACAGTATAAAATGTGAAGGAACATTTACCAGGACCTGTAATCAAAATTTTTTAAATTCAAAATTAAAACAGATGCACAAAGATAAATACTGCAATAAGGATTATAAGTCCTGCCCTCATTACAAACAGGTCAATAAAAAATATCCTTAAGAACTTGCCGCGCGGTTATCGTGCGGTTTTTCTTTTTTGGGGGGTTAGAAAAGAAAGATAAATATTTTGTAAAATTATATAGAGTATATAAAAAAAGGACGGTGATAGATTGAATGATAAAAACCTTGAAAAAGGTAAAGCTACACAGTTTAAAAGCGGCGAAGATGCGGCGAAAAATGGTAGAAAAGGCGGTATAGCAAGTGGTATAGCAAAAAGAAAGGCAAAGACCACCGCCGAAATAATAGAAAAAATATTATCATCCCCTATGAATGAAAAAAACAAGGATGCAGCATCTTTATTTACGGAAGGCCTTGAGGAAGAAGACCTTACCAATAATGTTTTATTATGCACCGGACTTGTAAGAGCGGCTATGAACGGTAATTTAGCCGCATTTGAGAAACTGCAAACATATCAATCTAAAGCCGAAGAGCAAAGCAGCGCTGATAAATATTATACTATTCCGATAACCGATATTACTACAGACTTTGTGGAAACTTACCGACTTATACATAAGGTTTTTGATGGAGAAAGTGATGTACAAGAAATTATATTAAAGGGCGGTCGCGGTTCCATAAAATCAAATTTTTGGAGCGCTTTGGTTGAGGAAACTATAAGAAATGACCCACAAGCTCATTGTGTAGTAACACGCCGATATAAGACGGATTTAAGGAATTCCGTTTACTCACAGTTTATGAAGACTATTACGCGCCACGATAAACTCGATGAATGGGAATTTACCACCTCCCCGTTGGTTGCGAAATACAAAAAAACGGGTCAGTGTGTGCTTTTTGTTGGTGCTGATAAGCCTTTAAGTCTTAAGTCATATAATTTGCCATTCGGCTATATAAAACTTCTTATAAACGAAGAATGCGATGAAATGGCAGGCATTGAACAACTCGAAAATATTCACGATACTTTTATTAGAGCAGATACGCCCGCATTAAGTATAAAAGTATTTAACCCACCTAAATCAGCCAATAACTTTATGAACGAATATACCGCTTCAAAAATCGGTGAAAAACTTACGCACATTTGCCATAGTTTTTACTACAATGTGCCTATTGAGTGGTTAGGAAAAAGATTTTTCGAGCGTGCCGAATGGTTTAAAAAAAACAAACCGAAATATTATGCTAACAACTATTTAGGCGAAGTTGTAGGAACGGGCGGCACTATATTTGAAAACCTTGAAACACGCGAAATTACCGATAAAGAAATTGAAGCAATGCCTTATTTTTATCACGGCTTAGATTTTGGCTTTGAGCATCCACAAGTATTTATAAAATGCTATTATGACCGTGATACCGATATTTTATATCCAGTGGAAGAAGTATATTCAAAGCGTTGTAAAAATTCAACTTTCGCCCGAAGAATCAGAAAATACAAAAATGTAGAAATTATTGCCGATAGCGCAAGGCCTGATAATATAACCAATATGAACGACTGGGGATTCGATGTTATCGGTGCTGTTAAGCGCTGGGGTAATGACAAAGGCAGAGATTATTGTTGGGAATGGTTGAGGCAGTGCAATAAGATAGTAGTCGACCCTAACCGCACCCCCCACCTTTTAGATGAATTAACCAAACTTGAATTTGAGCAATTAAAAGATGGCTCGTTTTCAAGTGAATATCCAAAACTTAATGAGGACTGCATAATGGCTCTGATATATGCCCTTAACCGTGTTATCAGAGAAAGCAGACGAGAGGATTTATATCCCGATGAAAATATAGAAGAGGAAGAAGATATAGAAAATGAATATTGAAGCAACTGTTAAAAACATCTTTATAAAAATAGCGGCCAAATTAAATTTAGAACTTGTAAATAAAACCGACACAGTGATTAGTTATTCTGATAGCGGGATTAATCCCACTGCAATAGGCGCCGGTGTAGTAGCTAATATCGCAATAGATGATGGTGATATTATCATCGAAGGCAATAATGCGAGAGCTGACGAACTCAGAGAAATGAAAGATTATTATGTGGATGAAATCCAAACTCTTGCTGCTGAGGTTTCCCTTGGAACCGGAGATGCTATAGTTCGGCCTTATACAGATGGAAAATACATAGGTTTGAATATAATAGGCAACGACAATTTTATCATCACTGAAAGCATCGGAACGCATCTTAAAGGCTTGATAATGAAGCTTGATGAATATGAGAAAAATAATAAAACTTACAGACTTTTTGAAAGCCAAACATTAAAAGAAAGTGGCTCTCAAAAAATTGTGTATATTCGCCGATTCACATACCAAAATGAAAAGGAAATGGATATAACACAAACTTCTTGGGGCAATATGGAAACCGAAGAAACCATTATAGCAGACCAACTGCTTATAGGTCGTTATAAATGCCCTACAATTAACAGAGATAATTATAATTCTGTAAACGGTGTGCCTATTACTTTTGGTTGTGAAAGTATAGTTGATAACATCAAAAACAAATATACTCAATACAACGAGGAATTTGACCGCAAAACCGCTAAAACATTCGCGGCGCGAAATTTATTTAAAAAAGAGAATAGTAATACCGCAAATAAAGAAACTTTAACGCTTGACGGGCATCAATTCGTCTTAACAAAGGAAGGACTTAATGGCGGCATTTCAAACATGATACAAGATTATTCCCCTGCTATTCGCGAAACTGAGTTCCAAGCGGCAAATAATTTTAATTTATCAATACTTGAATTATGCTGTGGTTTTTCTCGGGGTGTATTTACTACTCCCGAAACTGCATTTGCTACAGCAACAGAAATGAAAAACAGCCTTAAAAAGACTTTCGCATTTGTTAAGAGGTTTAGAAAACGCCTTGAACTCGGCGATAAGATGCTCTTTAATGCAATAAATATAATTATGAACATCAATAACACTACCCCTATTGGTAACTGGACCATAAGGCACGATTGGAGTTACGATTATATTGAGGAAACTAAAGAGCGCTTTAATCAATTATTGCAAGGACATAATGAAGGTGTTGTTAAAGATGAAACATTATGCGCTTGGATAAACAACCTCCCCGAAGAAAAAGCGAAAAAGTATATGGCCGAATTGAAATCAGAATCAAATGCTCTTACTGAAAATAATACAGGTGATTTACTTGACGATTAATGTTCTTGGCACAGATTATAAAATCTTTAAAATTAATCCTTATGAAAAAATCAATAATCAACCTTCTCTTGATGAGCAAAATTTAGGCGGCTTTTGTGATGATGATTTAAAAGAAATATATATTGCTGATATGTCTTTAACAAAAGGTTGGGAAAGCGAACGCCCGATTAAAATTTCAGCAAGAGAAAAAAGCATATTAAGACACGAAATAGTTCACGCGTTTTTAAATGAAAGCGGTTTAGCGTGGGATAGTTACACACCTGTTGAAGCATGGGCTAAAAATGAGGAAATGATAGATTGGTTTGCTATACAAGGTGAAAAAATCTATACCGCTTGGAAATTAGCAGGTGCCATATAGGGTGGTGATAATATGAAAAAGGTATTGATAGATGAATAAAATTCAAAACGAACAATGGATAAACGCCCTACCCGATGAAGCGGTAAGCGTGGCAGAAGAAATTAACATTGAAATAGCAAAAGTAATCGCCGAGCGAATAAAAGCAATCGGCGAGCTTTCCCCTTCTGATATAAAACAACTTACTAATTCTCTTCAATATTTAGGTGCTGACTTCGGTAGGATAACAAAACTTATAGCCAAATATTCTGATAAAGGACAAATGGCGGTTGTGGACACTTTAAAGCAGGTTGCAGACGGTAATGATGAATTTGCTGATGTGTTTTATTCTGCCAACGGTATAGCGGCTCACACTTGGCGCAATGATAATTATTTACATACTCTTGTTGAAGCAATGGCAAGACAGACCATTGAAGAATTTACTAATTTATCACAAACTCTCGTATATAAAATTGACGATAAAACACTGTCTTTAAGACAAATGTACACAAGGGCTATTGATAAAGCCATATATGAAGTTCACAGTGGAACTGTAGATTATCATACTGCTATGAGAAAAACTGTTAAGCAATTAAGCAATAATATGCGCATTCTCAAATGGGAAAGCGGTTATACAAAGCGTTTAGATAGTCATATTAGGCAGAATTTAATTGACGGTGTTAAGCAGTTACAAACCCAAATGCTCGATTATCACGGTGAGGAATTCGGCTTTGACGGTGTTGAAATTTCCGCACACGCTATATCCGCTCCCGACCATGTTGATGTACAGGGTAGACAATTTAGCAATGAAGAGTTTTATAAGATGCAAAACGGGTTAGATTTTGTCGATGTAAATGGCAACAAATATAAAGGTTTCGCAAGACCTATAGGACAATGGAACTGTAGGCATATTCGCTTTCCTATCATTATAGGGATTTCTCAACCAGTATACACCGAAAAGCAATTAAAGGAATTTGCTAAAAACAGTGAGCAAAATTATGACTTTACCCAACAACAAAGAGCTATGGAAACAAGGCTCAGACAGTTGAAGGCTGAACGGTTGACCGCTTCTGCTGCAGGTGATGAATTAGAAGCCAAACGCATACAGCGTAAAATCAATGAGCAACAAACCATTTATCGCCGTTTCTCAGAGAAGCATAACCTTTTATATGATACTAAGCGTGCAAGTGTTGAAGGTTACAGGAGAATATCCGCAAAAGTTTTCGAAAACAGTTATTCTGATGGTGTGGGTTCGCCAAATATAAATTTAGATTATATTCAATCAAAGGAATATAAAAATAAATTTTTATCTATCACTGGCAATCCCACGATTAACAAAGCGCTTTATGAAAGAAGTAAAGCGGCTCTTACACATCAAAACGGAAAATATACCGAAGATTTATCCATAATCGATGAAAGTGGCAATTTTGTTGATGGCACATCAAGTAAAATTGATAATGAAACAAAATATACAGATACTCTAAATAGAAAGATTTTTTCTTATCCTAAATATTCTTTAATTGCAATACACAATCATGGCACAAATTTTGCTCCAACTGGTTCCGATTTAACAAGCGCAGGCTTTCATAAGTATAAGTTTGGTATTGTTTGTTGTCACGACGGAAAACTTTATAAGTATTCCGTACAAAAAGCAAAAGCATTCACACGAAAACTTTTTGACGATACAGTTGACAAATATGTAAACAGAGGATATACTAAAGATAAGGCGATAATCAAAACATTAAGCGACTTTGAAAGAGATTATGGTATAGAATGGAGTGAAATCAAGTGAGTGAAATACCGATTACTACAAATCGAACATTAGAGGAAATAGAGCAATCTATAAAAACTGAAAAAGAAAAATCGGCAATGCTCGTTGATTGGGAAAATGTCGATACCGTTTATGAAGAGTGATATGTATTTATTTTCCGTCCACTTAATTGTGGGCGGATATTTTTTTGCAATTTTTTTAATTTGGGGGGTTAGAAATATAACTCCCTATTGTTTTACAATAGACTTGTGAACTTTTAATATTGGCGAAAATCCAATTGAAAAACATTTTATAGGAGTGAACACAAATGAAAGATATTTTTGAAATCTTAAAGGAAAACGGAGTAGAGGTTGAAGAAGTCAAGCAAAAGGATATTCGTAAGGCTTTTGCGGAGAATTATAAGACCATTAATGAATTCAACGAAAAAACCGAAGCGCTAAATGGTCAACTCACCACCGCAAACAACACTATAACCGACCTTAAAGGAAAACTTGAGGATGCCGAAAAAGTTGATGTAAAAGCATTACAGGACAGAATTAAGGCTTTTGAGGATGCAGAGGATACCCGAAAGAAAAACGAAGCAGCCGAAAGGGAAACAGAGGCTTTAAAATCTCGTTTTGCTCCACTTAAAGGAGAAAACACCTTTATTAACGAGGGTACAGAAAATTGGATGTTTGATGAATTCCGAAAAGCTGTAGGACTTGAAGAAAATAAAGGTAAGAGTGATGCGGCAATTTACGAGGCAATCACTAAGGACAAAAATATTTACACGAACCCCAACCGAAAACTAACTACCCCTCCGGTTGGTGGCTCAGGTAATCCTAAGGGCGATAAAGCCTATATGGATAATTTCTATGAGGGTAATCCATTCTATAAAAAATAAGGAGAATTAAAAATGCCAGTAATTTACGGTACAGTTAATGTCGATGAAAGGTATTCCGGTATTCTTGAGCCGAATCTTTATTACGAATCGGTTTTCGTTCCTGGAGTAACTTTTACAGACCAGTATGAAGAAGGCCCCGCAGGTGGCCTATATGTCCATAAACTCTCTACAAACGCTGTTGAACCTGGCGCACCTGGTAGAGATTTTACGGACGAAGCATCAAAGGATGATTTAATCCAGATTGTTCTTAATAACAATTTCCAGAAGAGTAAGAAAATTTATGGTGTACAGGCCGCATCTGTTGGCTTCCCTCTCGCCAATGAGCAGTTATCTATTGCTACAAAGGAAGTTAAAGAGGGTTGGATGCAGTCAGGTAATGCTTGTCTTGTTACCGAGGGTACAACCTCTGATAACACTGCAGCTATAACCTCAGCTAAGGCAGCTCTTATAGCAGAGCGCACCGCTATTTCAAAGAAGAAAGGCAAGGCTGATGTAGTTCTCTGTTCGCCTGATTTCTTCGGCAAACTTCTCGAGGAGGTAGGCGATAAGTTTACGCCTGTAATGAATGATAAGGTTGCCGCTACAGGCACTATCGGTAAGTATCTTGGTTTCACCATCATTGAGGACAACGGCTTATCTGCAGCATCTGCTAAGTATATTAACCACGCAGGAACTACAAAAACCGCTAACTTCTCAGGCATTGATTTCATTATGTACAATCATAAGGCATTGTCCATCGTAAATAACCTTGAGGCTATGCGAATTGTGGATAGTGAAAACTTTGTCGGCAGTAAAGCACAGACCGAAATTAACAGTGGATATCGTGTTACTAACTCTGACCTTGTTCGTGTTAGAAAGACCGTATCTGCATAATAATCGAACGAAAGGCGGTTAAACATTGTATTTATCTTATACCGAATATACAACTTGTGGCGGTAAATTAAATGAAGCAGAGTTTAACCGCTTTGCTTTTAGGGCTGAATGCGAGATAAACAATGCCACTTTTAATAGGGTTGCAGAACTTAATGAAATACCCGAAGAGGTTAAGCGCTGTGAATATGAATTAATATCATATTTTTCTAATAATGCGAAAAATGGCTCTGTTTCGGCAGTATCAAGTTTTGGAAATGACGGTTATTCCGTTTCCTACTCAGACCAAAAAACCGCACAGGAGCAAATAGACGATATAATTTATACCTATTTAGCAAACACTGACCTTTTATATTGTGGGGTGGATTAATGTTTTGGAATAAAACAATAACACTTTACAATAAATCAGAAGATGCCGAAACAGGTATTATTAAGTGGTATAGGCAAAAATTAGAAAACTGTTTTTACAAAGTAACCCAAAATAAAGTTAATAATGGTGATACACAGGTGAAAACGGATGATAATATTGTCCGTATACCTACACAACACAATTATTGCCCCCCTCATAAGTGGATATTGTTGACCGATGAGGAAAAATCAAGGTATATGACTTTGCGGGGCGGCGATTTGATAATTTTAGGCGATATAACCGATGAAATTGATGAATACACTGAGGGAATACGGTCAAGCGACCTTATCGCTAAATATTCTGTTCTGGGTTGTGTGTTTATTAATTCGGTTAATATTAACGATTTCATTTTGGGTGCACATTACTTTGTAAGGGGTGAATAATATGGACTACATAACACCGTTTATAAAGTGGTTGCTGAAAAGTGATTATATTAAAAGTAAAAAGATTTTTCTGAACGCAGTGCAGGCTAAAGAAAATAACCTTCAGATAATTACTCAGCAAATTGCAGAAAATCAAATTAAAAAATTTGTTGATGACTCTAAATCATATCCTATAACGTTCAACATTACAAACTTTAAATCCGCATCCTATAATCCGTTGGTTAAAACAAAACCGGAGAGCGATGAAAATTTAACTGATATTCTTGATGTTTCCAAGATTATCAAATTTGTAAACAAAATGAATGAACAAGGGATATATCCTGAGTTTGCTGAAAATATTACAGTCGAAAATATTTATTGCCAATACAACACCCCATCAACACCTGTTTTTGATGGCACCGTTTCGCCTTCCCTTGCTAAGTTCATAATACCTATTGTGTGCGAGGTGTATGAGGATGCCGAAACATAAAAGTGTTTCCTTTTATTTAGAGGAAGAATTAAAAAAATTTATGACACCCGAGGCTAAAAATTTTACTTTGGTTTCGTGGTATAGATATATGTTCCCATATATACCGTTTAATACCGGTTTATTAGCAAGTTTAATGGATATACAGGAAAAAACAAATTTATCACCCGAACAAGCTATGCTATTAGGTATTGAGGCTATAGAAAACAACCCCAGAAATGTTATACATTTCAGAGCTCCTTATGCTTCGGTACAGAATGACGGAGATAATTTCAATTTTACAAAAGACCTTCATCCATTAGCTCAGGCACATTGGGAACAGGTTGCAGCTGATTTACACGGCGAACAAATAGTAACCGAATTAAAAAAATATGTACATAGGAGGAATAATTAAATGGCTCTTACTAAAACACAGCTTAACGCTTTTCTTGCCCCCTTTAAGCTCACCTCAACCGATAATGCTACCGAAGTAGGAAAAGCTGATATTAAGAGAAAAGCATTAGCGCAGTATATTAAGCGCGGTAATGGTGCATACGAGATGCTTGGCTATAAACAGGAAAGCGTTTCAACGGCTTCTAATTATGAAGAAAACACCAAAACAGATGTTACGGGGACCAATTACAACGATATCATAGGTAAAGCCGAAAGTATTGAAATGTCTGAATATGTGGTTAACCCAAAGAAAACAGTATTTCTTGAAGAGGCAATTAAGCTAAAACTATCAGACCAAGAGGAAGAGATGCAGGATTATACAGTTCTTACAGTTTACGGTTTCTTGCGTGATACGAGTGGCAAATGCCTTGCTACCGAGGAAACCGGATGCTCTGTCAAACTTGATAATCTCGGCGGTCAGGGCTTTACCCGTAATGATATAACTATCACCCTTTCCGGTCAGAAGACATACGGCACAGTCGATAACATAGTCGCTGTACCCACATTTACAGCATATAATCCGGCTTCAGCCGAATAAAAAAAGGCGGCTAATAACCGCCTTTTTATTTTAGGAGTAATTTATGGAAAAGAAAATTTTTAATTTTGAAGTTAAAAAAACACGCTACTATTTTCCCGATGAAGTGCGCTTTATAGAATTTGATAGTGGGGATGTAGATTTACCGTTAAGATTGGTAGATACCCGAAAAGAGATAATTGAATACAGCGAGAATTTATCTAAAAAGTATAATGTATCGGGCATTAATGATATTTCTAAAATCAGCACAGGAAATATTGATGAGGATATCAAAATTTTACGCGATGCCGACAGTTTTATCAAGGATAGGATAAACCATATACTTGATGATGAAAATGCCTCACAAGTAGCATTCGGCAACGCTTCTTGTATCTCAGTTACAAAAAACGGCGAGTATTACTTTGAAAATTTCCTTAACGCTCTTGTAGATGTTGTTAATGCTGAATTCGACACTCGAATCGAAAAAATTAAAACTCGCATTAAGAAGTATACCGATAAAAAAGGCTCGCACCCTGCACTGAAAAAATGATAACAGAATTACCAAAAACTTTAACCGTTGACGGAATAGAGCGTGAGATATATTGTGATTTTCGAGATATAGTTCAAATTCTTGTAGCCTATGCCGATGAAGAGTTATCTCAACAAGAAAAAGCCATAGTATTGCTTACAAACTTGTATGTGGATGATTTTACTGAATTTATAGACATACAAGAGGCTTTAGATAAGGCTATATGGTTTATTGATTGGGGCAAAGAGAGCAAAGAAAACAATGCGAATTCGCCGAGATTAATAGATTGGGAAGCGGATTTTAATATGGTGGTTTCTGCTGTGGATAAATCGGTAAAAACGGTGGAAACATCTTTAGAATTACCGTTTATGCATTGGTGGACTTTCCTTTCAAAGTTCTCTGAGCGCGGTGAGTGTCTATACTCTACCGTTTTATCTATTCGTGAAAAGTTGGCTAAGGGTAAGAAGCTTGATAAATTTGAAAAAGAAATACTTCGAGAAAATCGAGATATTATAATGCTCAAGGTAAAGGGCGCTGATGAATTTGAAAATGAAATGTGGGGTGAATAATAATGGCCGATATGATACTGGATGTTGATTATAACATCACTAAAGCCGAGGCAAAGCAAAATAAATTAAATCGTGAATTTGATATAGGTAAGCAAAAAGCCGCAAATATAAAAGAGCAGATAAAGGCAACAGAACAGAATATTGAAAATTCCAAAAAGCAACAAGCTAATTTGAATGCGGAATTAGACCGCTCGGCTCAAAAATTAGAGGCTTATAGGCATAACGAGTTGAATTTAACCGATAAACAGTTACAAGCCGAATTAAAGCGAAATAATATGCTTATGGCTCAATTATCCAAAGAGGAAGGCTATCAAAAAAACCAAGAAACTCTCCTTGCTAAACAAAATCTCCAATATAAAAAACAACTATATACTGTTCGTAATATCGGAGAAAATATAAAATCTAATTCTAATAAAACCGTAAAGCACGGTAAAGCGTGGAATAAAGCGGGTAAAGATGTTGACCGATTCGGGCGCCGGCTTAAAAGTCTTATCGCATCTGCCCTATTCTTTACCCTTGTTACCAAAGCATTTACGGCTTTGCGTGAAGAGTTTGGCAAACTGATAACCGAAACAGGAACAAAAACGGCTGCTCTTGTTTCTAAACTAAAGGGCAATCTTGCAACTATAGGTCAAACCTTGTATCAAAGTGCCAAACCATATATAGAATGGTTGCTTCAAAAGTTAGTACAACTAACAGAAATATTAGCCGAGGGGCTTACTAAAATCTTAGGAAAAGATATTAGGCAAATGGCTGAGCTTGCTGAAAATGCAGAAAAGACAGCAAAGGCATCCGAAAAAGCAACGGCGGGTTTTGATACTTTACAAAAAATCGATACCTCTACAAGTGAGGAAACTTCAACAGCACCATCCGATTTCTCGCAAACTAAAGACGGCGAATTGGATAAGGAAACCGAAAAGCTAAAAAACAAATTGAAACAACTACTACCATTAGTTATAACCATAGGTGGTGCTTTTACCGCTTGGAAAATAACTTCCCTTTTAGGACAGATGGGTGTTCTCAGTGGCTCCGTAACAAAAATAATAGGTGGAATACTATTAGTTGCGGTTGGATTTGCTATGCTTTTTAGCGCTGCAGTTAATTGGAATGATGAACTACATAACGGCGAAAATACATTCCAAGCCATACTTGGTACAGTGGGTGCAATTCTTATAGTTATAGGTCTTATTATAGCAGGCGTTACTGCGTGGCCTGTACTGTTAATAGCGGCATTTGTTATTGCGGGTATGTGGATAGATAATTTCAAGGATAAAATTGATAATTGGCTTAACAGTTTGCCTGCAGGTATTTACGATTTAATGTCTATTTTCATTACTGCCGCTTACGGTGTATGGGATTTTATAAAAAATCTTTTTAAGGGCATTTATGAGATATTTACAGGTGATTGGGAAAAAGGCTTAAAGCGGATAGGTACAGCCCTTGTAAATTTATTAATAGATGCTTTAAATATAGTAATCGACGGTTTAAATTTCTTAATGTATCCCATCCGTCTTTTAATACAAGGCATCGGAAAAATAGCGGGTAAAGACTGGAATTTAAGAGATATTGCAGTTCAGCATATACCGCGTATCCCTCAGCTTGCTACTGGTGCAGTTATCCCCGGTGGTTCACCCTTCCTAGCTATGCTCGGAGACCAACCAAAAGGAAAAACTAATATTGAGGCACCGCTTGAAACTCTTATTGAGGCATTTAAAGCGGCTCAAGGCTCAAATAAATTCACAATTGAAGCCACAGGAAATATGGCTCAGTTAATTCGCTTACTCAACCTAAAAATTAAAGAAGAAAATAAGCGTGCTACTATGTATTAAGGAGGTATAAAATGATAGTTATTGACAATATTGCTTATAACGCCGAATGGGTAATAAATACCTTAAAGCAGACTGCAGATATAATCAACGGCGATAATTCTGGAAGATTGCAGGGCGATAAATCAATGTATCTTGATTATGTGGGTACCTTCTTTAATCACACAGGACAAATAAGACGGTGTAAAAACTGCTCTAATGAAGAGTGGGATAATTTGTTTTTACACCTATCCAATCCTATTAACGACCATTCTATTATATTGCCATTTGGTCAGGGTAAAATCTCAACTCGAATATACATATCCAAAGTTGAGCGCACATTAATTAAAATTGATGGTACTTCTCATATTTGGAGTAAGGTATACGATATTACCCTCACCGCTATGGAATCTCAATGGCTCGCAGGCTCTGATATAGAAGGAGTGTGTTAATGTGAGTATATTGATTAAAGCTATTGATGAAAATTATATAAAAGACGAAAGATTATCTCACAGTATTTACGGCATCGATGATATCTCTAATGATGCCTCAGAAGTGATAAATTCTATCACCCCTCCTAATTACCTTTCGTTTGATGGTTTAGGTATAAATCTTGTGGATGATAATAAAAAATTTTATGAAGACGGAGATTATATCGGGTTAATAGAAAAAGATAATCTATTTATAGAAATGAGCACCTGGAATTCCCCGTTTTCAAGAGAACTTGTTATTGAATTTTATGATAATAGTTGTAAGTGTTTTGACCTTTATATTTCTAATCCGTTAACTCAAATGGAATTTTATAATGAAATATATATAAAAAACGGAATAGCAAAGATTGATATTTCCGATCTTACATATAGGGTTTGGCTTCAACACTTTTTACCTCGTTATCCAAACCAAAAGGTTAAAATCGCGTCTATTTCTATAGGCGGTATTACAATTTTTCAAAAAGCAAATAATATCAGCTTACTTGAAGAGATTAATGTGATTTCTGATGATTTACCGATTAATAGTTTTAGCGCCGATATCGTAGCAGATGAATTTGCATTTGCCTATAATACGAAACTGTGTATTTTAAACAACGGTAAAAATTATGGTGAATTCTATTTAAACGACTCTGAAAAAATCGATAATAATATTTTTCAGATAATCGCCGAAAATTCTATAAAAAAATTGGAAGAAACGGAATATGCAGATTGGTCCATTTCCAAAGATTTAAATAACCTAATTAATGATATATCCACTTCTACAAGCACAAATATAATAGGTCCTGATGATATAGACAGTTATGGATTGTTTGGTCATCTACCAATTAAAAGCGCTCGATACGCTCTGTGTGCAGGAGCCTTTGTAACCGGTTTAATGATTGATGCAAGTAGAAGTTCAGATATTTTGTTAAAACCTATTCCCACTACTGTTTCAAGTTATATAGATGCTAAGCGAATTATAGGTAATGCGACTTTTAAGAGAGAAAAGGATATAACCTCTGCCAATTACGAATATGTACAGCGAAGTTTTTCCTATATTGAAAAAATGGTTGAGCCTAAAAATGATGCTAATGTAAGAATGAAATATATTTATGATAATCCATCAGAGTATTTTTCTCTTAATTTAGAGGAAGGAATGGAAATCACGGTACATAGCGAATCTGATAATTATATAGATTTTATTTCCCCTCAGGAAAATATTAAAATACCCGTAATTGAATTGACATATCCAAAATCATCTATAACTATAATTAATCCTCTTGCCTCATCTTCGGCTCGACCTAATACCAAAAAATTTGATAGTTTTGGACTGCTAGGAATAAAGAACACAAAAATTATTCCTAAAGAAAACGATATTTTAAAGTTTATACAGTCAGAAGGAAAAATAAAGGCTAAAATCATTCTGAAGAATGAACGAGTGGGAGAGTTAGTTCAAATTGAAACCGCCTTTGACGGAATAAAGACAGGTATAATAATCAGTATGGATATTCATTTGGGATATAAAGATGTTGCAGATATAGAGGTATTGGAATGGAAAATTTAATAGAAGTTAAGAAATCTAATTATTTATCTGTTGATATGATGAATAATATTTATTCAAATATGGTTACTATTAATTCCTTGCTTCCTAATTTACATTTTACCTCTGTGGAACTACAAGATAGTACGGTTACATATGATATACCTCTTATTGATATTCTCGGGAAAATGAATGCTGTAGAAAGCAATATTCAAGCAATACATAAAGTTATAGACGGCCATATTAAAGGCTGGAGCGATACTTTTTACAAAGAATTCACTTGGACAACATATACCGATAACAAAAAAGCACATATTGACCGATGGATAAACTGGAGTAATTCGGTATATTCCGTGTTAAAAAACAGTTTAATTAATATTCAAACATTATATGACATTAATAAAGAAGTTATTACCGATTCGTTAGGCGAGGAAATCAAAACAATTGAAGGGAGAGTATATAAATTATGAGTGTATTTAATGGCACAGCAGAAAATATTGAAAATAATTTAAACAAGGTAACTTCTGTCGATGAAAACAGCACAGATGAACAATACCCTAGCGCTAAACTTCTGTTTAAAAGAACGGGGGATTATCCAGTAGAAATAGGTACAAATGGTATATGGAATTACGAAAAGCGAGCCAGTGGATTATGTGAAATGTGGGGAAAAACAACATCCGCAGCAAATATTACAGATAAAGCTGGCGAATCTTATAGGTCTTTTGAAACCTTTAGTGAAAATTTTCCGTTTGAATTTAAAGAACCACCTGTATGTTTTCCTATGGCAACTTCAAATTTTAATGACTGGCCTATACACACATTATGTAGTTATGATGCTACTACGATAAAAACCACAACAGTAAGGATTGCCTATCACCAAAGCGCTGCTGATGTACCAATATCGATAAATTGGTACGTTAAAGGATATTTGACAGCACAAGAAACCTTGATAAACAATTTAGTTAATGTAGCGGAGGAAGGGCAATAATGAAAAAATTAGCAATAATGCCATTATCTGATTATATTGCTGCTTGTGATGCTATAAGAGAGAAAACAAACACAACCGATGCTATAAAATCCGGTGAAATGG
>JAZRKE010000020.1:0-9451 GCA_045646145.1 Acutalibacteraceae bacterium
TTTAGTTGTGTGGTCGGCAAACCACTTCTACTATACCAAGGAGCTTTTTTCTTGTCTACTCTACTCCTCGCTAAAAGCTATTTTTTTGCCCCCTGTAGAACAGGGGGTTAACTTTGTCACGGACAGTATAAAACATCCCAAAGCACGGTGATATGCTTTGGGATGTTCAATTAAATTTAGTTTATTTTACCGTAAAGCGGAATTTCTGCATCCTTCTTAGGCTCACGCGCTATAACAGTTGCCTCGTTCCTTTGCTGACGGCTTACTTTATGTGCCTTATCAGATGTGATTACCACACGTCTGGAAGAGCCTTCGCCAACAGAATTCGATGAAACACCGCTGATTTCCTGAATGGCTGTGTGAATAATTCTTCTCTCATAAGGATTCATAGGCTCGAGAGTTCTGCTCCTGCCGGTTTTGAGCACCTGACGTGCTACACGGGTAGCAAGACCGGTGAGTGCCTGCTCTCGCTTTTCGCGGTAATCCCCAATATTGAGTGACACCTTATAATATCCGTTTCCTGCATTTGCAGAAAGACCTGTTAAATATTGTAGAGAATCTAGTGTTTCACCTCTGCGACCGATAGCCACACCGAGATTATCACCTGTCAAATAAAAAGCTGCGCCGTTTTCTTTAAGGGAAACCTTAATTTCAAGATTTTCACAACCGAGTTTAACTAAAATATCGGTGAGATAATTTGCAGCATTTACTGCAGGGCTTCCCTTTTCAAGAGTGCTAATGGGTACCGCATTTGCCTCTTCCTCACTTACCGGAGTCTCTTTTTGCAACGCCTCGCGAACGGGTTCTCTTTTTTCCTGTTTCTCCTGTTTCTTGTTCTTCTGGGCCTTGGGCTTTTTATCCCTAGGCTTTTTATCGGCAATTTCAATAAAAGCCTTGACCTCTGCCTTTGCACCGCCGAAAATACCAAGCACCTTGGGTTTAGGCATTACAATTACATCAAACTGAACATCATCATCTATATTAGCGCCGAGGGCTATTAGGGCTTCTTCTTTTGCCTCTTCAATAGTCTCGCCGTAGCCTATTGCTTCCTTAATCAAGGATAACACTCCTTTTACTAGTTATTAATTAATTTACTTTCCTGTTCGTTAACCTTGAGCAAATTTTTTGCTCTTTCATTTGCTATCATTTTATATGGACTGTAGAAATACTGAACTCCTGCCTGAACAAAGCTTGAAACAAGACTTGAGCATGCCCAATAGAAGCCTAAGCCTCCGGGCGCGTTAAAGGCAATTGCTATAGAAAATATTGGCATAATGAGATTCATCGCCCCCATACTCGGAGCATCGGGATTCATAGACTTCTGCAGTTTTGAAGAGAGTACACCTGAAAAGAGAGCCGCAACGCCCGAAGCGATAGGAATTATCCAGAACCTGTTAGCCTCAGCAAAATTCCAGTTAAACTGTGCGCGCTGTGTTAAATCGATATAACCAAACAGGTCGAAATTGATTACGCTAACCTCTGATAAAACAGCGTTTAGGTTTCCAAGCAATGCAGTATCGGTAACCATTGCCATCTTTTCGGGATTACGAACAAACTGAATAAGCGAAATTTCGTTTGAGTAGGCTCCGCTATCCCACAAGCCCGCATTTTTAAGTCCATCAATAGAGGTATTGATAACGCTTGTATCAACACCCGTTAAATATGAAAGTGGCTGGGTGATGAGATAGAAAATGCTCATCAGGAATACAAGTCTTAAAATCATCGGCAGGCATCCGCCCGACATCGAAACATGTTCATCCTGATATAGCTTCTGCTGAGCCATAGCCATTTTCTGGCGATCGTCCCCATACTTGCGCTTAAGCTCTTCAAGCTTGGGTCTTATTTTAATCTGCTGAACAGAGCTTTTCTGACTCTTAATGCTCAGCGGAATCATAAGCACATTAATTAAAACAGTAAAAATCAATATGGTAACCGCAAAATTATTATTGCAGATACCCATTATTAATCGCATTACGGGTGAAAAAATATACCCGTTTATAATATTAAATATTCCGTTAAACAGTCCTGTCATTAGATTTTTGTCCTTCTAACCTTTAGAAATTTTTCGGGCACCGGGTCGTACCCTCCCTTGCAAAACGGATTGCATCTTAAAATCCGCCACAAACTTAATATCGTGCCCTTAACTGCACCGTGCCTCTTGAGTGCTTCAATGGCGTATTGTGAGCAGGTCGGGATAAATCTGCAACACGGTTTTTTTAGTGGGGATAAAAATTTCCTGTAAAACCTTATCCCCAAAATCAGTAGTTTGCTAATCATTCTGTTCCCACGCTCCGACACTTTTTAAATGGGCGGACAGTATTTCGGCAATTTGATAACTTTTGTACGAAAAAATACCCATTCGCGCCACAAACACCATATCAAAGCCCTGTTTGATATTGGGAGTGCATTGGCGAAATGCTGCCGAAATCAGTCTTTTTGCGCGATTCCTCTTTACGGCATCACCAAGCTTTTTACTGACCGTTATTCCATATTTTATACCACCAGATTTATTGGGTAGTATATAGGTAACGAAGCCTCTGTGAACAAAGGATTTGCCTCTGCCGTATAAACGGCGAAAGTCTTTGTTTAATTTCAATTTCTCAGTCATTTTAAAATCCTCTTATCGGGATTACAAAAAAGGAAAGCCACCCTGCTTTACGGTGGCTTTGGCTGAAAGCCCAGCCAAAGCATTCAAACCCGAATCAAATTTTGAGATACAGATTTTACGCTATGGCATTGTTAAAATACTCGTTAATCCATCACAGGATTAACTGCGTCTTATGCCTCGCCTACCGCAAAATCCTTATCTCAAAATTCTTCGACCTAAAAGGTGTGATTTTATGAGTGGATTTTGGTGATGCGAAGCACATAAGGCTGTCGCCTATGTGCGACAAAAAGCCAAAAGGGACCTTAAAACCCGCCCTTTTAGGTTGGTTTGGGCTTAAATGCTTTGGCTATTAATAGCTGAGCTGCTTTCTGCCCTTTGCTCTGCGACGTGCAAGTACTTTTCTGCCGTTGGCTGTAGCCATTCTCTTCATAAAGCCGTGTTCCTTTTTGCGATGAATTTTCTTCGGCTGGTAGGTTCTTTTCATTTTCTTTCCTCCTTCGGTTTTAAGGTGCGGCATTTTTTATGGGGATAATATCCCTTTTAAGCCTATCGTATAGATTATACTCGGCTACCTTGAAAAAGTCAATAACATTTTTCTCTACAATGGCAAAAAAGCGGCGAAATTCGCCGCTTTTTCGTTTTACATATTCTCAAGATATTTCTTTTCGTACTCTTTATAGAGTGCGGCAAAATATCCGTTCTCCTCATTTTTAACATTTTTGAGGTATTTATGCGCATCCTGTTTGGGGGTATTGCGCTGAATTGTAGATACGGCAATATTTGAGCAGTGGTCAGAAACACGCTCATAGTTAGAGAGCAAATCATTAAATACAAAGCCTAACTCAATAGTGCACTTACCTTCCTGCAAACGGTCAATATGGCGCTGCTTAAAAGTCGATTTAAGCACATCAATTACCTGCTCTAGCGGCTCAACCGTTGCAGCCTTTTCAAGATCGTCATTCCTGAAAGCATCAACTGTAATCTCCAATATTTCTACAATGGCTGTGGTAACACGGCTTATCTCGCTTCTCGCTTCCTCAGAAAAGATGATCTTTTTATCCTTTATCTCCTGAGCCGCACCTAAAATATTAAGGGCGTGGTCGGAAATACGTTCAAGGTCGCCTATTGCGTGAAGCAGTCTGCCCACCTCATGCGAATCACTGTCGGTTAAATCCACGCCGCTTAACTTTACAAGGTATGTGCCAAGCTTATCTTCATAACGGTCTATCTGTTCCTCTGCTTCACGCACCCTAAGGGCCTTTTCTTCATCAAATTTAGCAACAAGCTCTATCGCCTCAAAAATTGAAGTCTTTGTCATTTCAGCCATTTCGGTTGCAAGACGCTTACATTCACCCACTGCGATAGATGGCGTCGCAATAAGACGCTCATCAAGAAATACTGTCTGCTTGTCCGTATCGCTATCCTTATCAGGAACAACGATAGTAGCGAGTTTTATTATCCACTTTTTAAAGGGACTTAAAACTATAGCGATAGTAACATTGAAAATAGTATGAATAAGCGCTACGCCGAACATTGTAACGGTTTTATCCGATAATTCAGGAACCACCACATTAACTACACCTAGGCCTATCATAAATATAATAGTGCCGATGACATTAACACTCATATGAATTGCGGCAACACGCTTTGCATTCTTTTCTGTGCCAATAGTAGAAATAAGCGCCGTAACACACGTGCCGATATTCGCACCGAGAACGAGCGGAATTGCCATTTCATAGGTAATAGCACCTGAAAGCGCCAACGCCTGAACAATACCTACTGTTGCGGCGGATGACTGGATAATACCTGTAAAAAGGGTTGAAATAATAACTGTAACGAGCGGGTTTGAGAACATCGTGAGGAAAACCTCTAATCCGCCCTTTTCTTCAATTATACCTACGGCACCACTCATTAAATCCATACCGATAATAAGGATTGTAAATCCGATGAGAATTGAGCCTATATCGTGATGCTTTTCCCTTTTTGAAAACATTCTGAGCGCCGTACCGATAAGTGCCAGAAAAGGCGCGAAAATTATTGGCTTTAAGAGCATAAGCCATACATTTCCTTCGCTACCGACACCTGCAAGACTTAGCAACCAAGAGGTAAGAGTTGTGCCGACATTTGAGCCCATTATAAGCCCGAATGTACCGCCGAACTCCATAATTCCAGAGTTTACAAGACCTACAAGCATTACCGTCATAGCAGAAGATGACTGAATTGCTATGGTAATACCCGCACCCAGCATCAAGCTCAGCCAATAGCTTGAGGTAACCTTCTTGAGTGTAGATTCAAGCTTACCTCCCGCCATTTTCTCAAGTCCCGCCGACATTACATTCATTCCGTAAAGAAAAAATGCAAGACCGCCCGCAAGGCCTGCCAACATTGATACAATATCGGTAGCGTTCATTATATTCCTCCGTTAATCAGAATTCGATTGCCTTTTCAATATAACTGCGAAGCTCGGTTATCGGGATACGTTTCTGCTCCATAGTATCACGGTCGCGCACTGTTACTTGAGCGTCTATTTCACTGTCAAAGTCATAAGTAATGCAAATCGGTGTACCGATTTCGTCCTCACGGCGATAGCGTTTGCCAATAGAACCTGCCTCATCATAATCAACCATAAAATATTTTGAAAGCTCGGTATAAACGGCGGTAGCCTGCTCGCCTAATTTCTTGGAAAGCGGTAACACTGCCGCCTTAAAGGGTGCGAGAGCAGGATGCAGACGAAGAACCGTTCTGATTTCTCCCTTTTCGTCTTCCTCCTCATCATAAGCATCGCAAAGAAATGCGAGTGTTACACG
Organism: Acutalibacteraceae bacterium; assembly: GCA_045646145.1. GTDB lineage: Bacteria > Bacillota > Clostridia > Oscillospirales > Acutalibacteraceae > SIG565. The sequence continues at coordinate 5,416 of JAZRKE010000020.1, forward strand.
GTCAGCGCCGAGAGAGGGCTCGATTACATAAGGAACATATTTTTCATTTGCTTCCTGATCAAAATATGTCATATCCTCGCCGCTATGCTCTGCGTGTTGGGTTAGGTCATAGTCGGTACGGTCGGCAATACCCCAGAGCTCACCCCAGCCGAATGGGAATAAAAACTCAAAGTCGGTAGTCGCCTTAGAATAGAATGATAACTCATCTTTATCGTGGTCGCGAAGGCGAAGATTCTCCTCGGTCATACCGAGATTTACAAGCCAGTCGCGGCAGAAACCGCGCCAATACTCGAACCACTCAAGGTCGGTGCCGGGTTTGCAGAAAAACTCAAGCTCCATCTGCTCAAACTCGCGTGTGCGGAAGGTAAAGTTACCGGGAGTAATTTCGTTACGGAATGATTTACCTATCTGACTCACACCAAAAGGTACCTTTTTTCTCGTTGTCCTCTGAATGTTTTTGAAGTTTACGAAAATGCCCTGTGCGGTTTCGGGGCGAAGATACAATGTATTGGTGCTGTCCTCAGTAACGCCCTGGAAGGTTTTAAACATAAGGTTGAACTTACGGATATCGGTAAAATCGCCCGAGCCACAATCGGGACACACAATACCATTCTCCTTAATATAGTTATACATTTCTTCATCCGAAAAACCTGCAGGATTAACATCAAGGCCGTTCTGAGCCACAAAATCCTCAATGAGCTTATCGGCTCTGTGTCGGGTTTTGCACACTTTACAGTCCATAAGCGGATCGGAAAAACCACCAAGGTGTCCCGAAGCTACCCAGGTTTCTCTATTCATAATAATTGCGCTATCAAGTCCTACATTATACGGGCTTTCCTGAACGAACTTTTTCCACCAAGCCTTTTTAACGTTGGTTTTAAGTTCAACTCCCAAAGGGCCGTAATCCCAAGAGTTTGCAAGTCCTCCATAAATCTCACTGCCGGCATATACAAAGCCTCTGCCTTTACATAGATTTACTATCTTTTCCATTGTCTTTTTGTTATTATCCATTAATTACGCCTCCAAGCATATTTATACATTATAATAATATAAAAGAACCACCCTAAAGTCAAGAAAAAACCCCGTTTTTATGCAAAATTTGTAAATTTCGGTCTGATTCAAATTCTTGACATATTTGTCGGTTTCCGCTATACTTAATATGGATAAATTTTAGGAGGAATTATTTTGGCTTATAAATTATGCTTACACGATGTTGACTTTAATGAGTTTTTAAAGGCCGTTGATAAATGCCGCGGCGATGTTTTCCTTGAGACTGAGGACGGCGACATATTAAACCTTAAATCACGTCTTTGCCAGATGTTAGGTCTTGCCACACTTTTAAAGGGTGCCGAAATCGGCGAGGCGGTTGTGCGCTGTGCGGACCCCGCAGATGAAACAATCCTTTTCAGATTTAATCTTTACGGCGAAATGCCCGAAAGCAATTAGGAGGAAGAAATATGGCTGACTTTTTAACCTACAAGGGTAAACCGCTTGTTCGAAAGGGTAACGAAATTTATTATGGGAATATGAGCGAAAAATATGTAATAAAGCTCGAAATTCTCTCAACAAAAAAAGAAGGTAGCTTAGTCCTTGCAGATAAGGTAAAGGTGTTTCTTATGCTGAGTGATACCGAATTGGGACTCAAAGACCGCATTATCAAGACAAGTGAAAAAACAGGTCTTTATGAGGCTATGGATATAGGCGCTATATGGCTTGAAAGAGAGCTTAAAAAGGCGTAATTCCGCAAAAAATTGAATAGTTTTAAAAATCCGCCAAAAACAGTGAATTTTGGCGGATTTTTAAATTGACTTTCCGCGAAAATATGTTATTCTTAACTCAAGAATCTTCAGGGGTGAAAATTATGAGCGTTTATGATTTAAAGAACAACCGAATGTTATGCTGGGATGATTTTCTTATTGAAAAGCAGGAGAATGCGGAAATAAAACAGCACAAGCCCGAAAGAAAAACAAAATTTTAAAGGGCACTAAGCTGTGGGAGGGTAATTACAGCTCCTACAATAGTATGATTAAAACCCCCGATGGTAAATATTTATCGGGCACACACGGTCGTTACTGCGTTGCTGAAAGCTCGGATGGCAAAAACTTTATAAGAATGCCCATAAATAAGCGCGAATTTAACGCAATCACCCATAACAATATTTATTTTAATCAGGGTTGAGATAACTTTGCTGTTTTCTATGATGAAAATCCAGATTGCCCCGAAAACGAAAAATATAAGGCTCTTGCTATGGGTAATAAAGAATACTATCCCGATGATAACGCAGGACACGGACTTTATCTGTTCGTAAGTGGTAACGGGATTGACTTTGAAAACCGCGGCAAATTAGATATTCCAGGTTCCTTTGATAGTTACAACACTATGCTTTGGGATAAGGAAACCGAGCAGTATTATGTTTTTTATCGCAGCGAATACCACACCGATGTTTTCGCTATTGAATTCGATATTGTTAAAAAAAGAACGCGAGATTTTCAGAACTATAAATGTATCCACTAGTAAGGATATGGTTCACTTCGAGCATTTAGGTGAACTTGATTACGGCGACGAGCATATCCCCGTTCAGTTCTACACCAACAATATAGTTAAATACTATCGTGCAAAGGATATGTTTATCGGTATGCCCACCGCTATATCGACCGCTGGGCAGACCCAGATAACTTTAAGCAAATTCCTCTGCCCGAGTACCACGCGTTAAAACATAAATTCTATGACAGAGAGGGTACTGTTGTTACAGATAGCACTCTTTTAACCAGCCGCGACGGATACAATTTCAAGAAATGGGAAGAGGCTTATCTGACCGCCGATATTGAAGGCTCTGGCAACTGGTTCTATGGCAACTGCTATGTTTGTTATGGTTTATATGAAACCGAGTCTGACACCGAAGGCGAGCCGAACGAAATTTCATTTATAGTTCCATTCAAGGATGTGCTTGGCGTTGCTCAGTGGTGGCGTTATGCTACCCGCCTTGACGGCTTTATCTCCTGGTATGCTAAATATAATCAAGGCACAGGCGGCGAAATTTTAACCAAGCCCTTTACCTTCAAAGGAAATGAGCTCGAAATTAACTTTTCTTCCTCGGCTATGGGTGATTTAACGGTTACCGTTTGCGACGAGGACGGCAACGAGCTTGACGGCTACAAGAGCATTAAGATTTTCGGCGACAGCGTGTGCCGCAAGGTTGAATTCGAAAAAGAATTAAAAGACCTCGAGGGCAAACCCGTAAGGCTTAAATTCAATCTTCGTGACTGCGATTTGTATTCATTCAAATTTAATTAACTCTAAAAACCGATGGTTTCAACCATCGGTTTTTAAATTTTTGTTAAAATTTTCATAATGAATATTGATTTATCGGGCATAATAAGTTATAATCTAAAAGGAGAAAATTGATTTTTTCAAATATTTTTAGGAGTGTTTTAGTAATGACAGAAAACAAAACCGTTTTAAAATGGCTTGACGAAATGAAAGAGCTCCTCAAGCCCGAAAAGGTTGTTTGGATTGACGGCACCGAAGAGCAGCAGGCTGAGCTTCGAGCTTTAGCTGTTGAACTCGGCGAGCTTACCGAGCTTAATCAGGAAAAGCTTCCCGGTTGCTATCTTCACAGAACCAACCCCAACGACGTAGCACGTGTTGAAGACCGCACATTTATTTGTACCTCTACAAAAGAAATGGCTGGTCCCACAAACAACTGGTGCGACCCCAAAGAAATGTATGAAAAACTCTACGCTATCGCTAAGGATAGTTACAAGGGCAGAACAATGTATATCATCCCCTATTCTATGGGACCGATTGGCTCACCCCTTGCAAAGATTGGTATTGAGATTACCGACTCAGTTTATGTTGTTCTCAATATGCTTATTATGACAAGAGTTGGAACTAAGGTTCTCGAAGTTTTGGGAGATAGCAATGACTGGGTAAGAGGTTTGCACTCTCGCTGTGATGTTGACCCTGAAAAAAGATACATCTGCCACTTCCCTGAGGATAACACAATTATCTCTGTTAACTCCGGTTACGGCGGAAA
>JAZRKE010000021.1:0-10333 GCA_045646145.1 Acutalibacteraceae bacterium
AGACGTTATTCCTGAAGTAAAATATTTACTTACTCTCTGTTATACTGGTATGCGATTAGGCGAAATGCTAAACGCTAAGTCAGAAAACTATAATAAGGAAGAGCAATATTTTATAGCAGGTTCTAAAACAAAAGCAGGTAAAGACCGCATTATCACTATTTCACCAAAAATTCTACCCTTCTTTAAAGATTTCGGGAAAAATAAGTTTTTATTTTTTAATAACGACCGCGTTATATCCGAAAAGAAATTTAGAACAGAATACTTCTACCCCGCATTAAACAAATTAGGAATTGATGTTATTAAAGAAGATGGTGCGCACTTATATACTCCCCACTGTTGCCGCCACACATTTGCAACCCTTATGAAAAAAGTAAGTGCTCCCAATACCGATAAGCAAAAATTAATCGGCCATAGTAAGTTTGAAATGACAGCTTATTACACTCACACCGATATTGACTCACTTAAGAAAATTACAGATAATATTTAGAAAAATTGCGACCTATTGAATACCATTCAATAGGTCAATTAAGAAAAAATTAAATTATGTTACAGTTTTAATACACATATATAGCCCAAGAATGCCCTATTTAAGCCTTTCTTGTAACGAATGGGGTTCAAGAGGCCGCTAGTTCGACTCTAGTCACTCGGACCAATAAAAGCACCATAGCGAAATGCTATGGTGCTTTTATTTTTCGGTTAACCCATTAAATTTATTTTGTGCAGTTTCGGTTTCTTCGGTGGTTGGTAATACGGGAGGTAATGTGTTTTCCATACCGAGTGCGGTATATTTAGAACCTGCAAAATTATGATACAGCAAAACCTTAACACTTACCAAATTTTTAATATCCTTTAAAAAATCTCTGATTTTATCAATTTGGTCGGAATTATATTCAGGCACATAGGGTATTCTTACCTCTATTTTCTTACCCAGCGAATCTATATATTTAATATTTTCTAAAATCTGTTTGTTAGAATAGCCTGTGCACTTAATATGTACATCTTCATCAAACGCTTTAATATCATAAAGAAAGGTATCTGTATAAGGAATAACTTTATCAACACTGTCTTTTGAAACAAAGCCACAAGTATCAACTGCAGTATTAATGCCGTGTTCTTTAAGCTTTTTTAATAGCTCGGCGCAAAAATCTGCTTGACATAGGCACTCACCGCCAGAAAGCGTAACACCGCCGCCTGAAGTTTCATAGAAATCCTTATCTTCAAGTAGCTTAGGTAGTAATTCTTCTACCGTAACTTCCCTGCCGTAAAGCATAAGAGCATTTCCTAAACATTTATCAACACATTTTCCGCAAACGATACATTTTTCTCGGACAAAAATATGGCATCCGTCTTTGATTTGATGAGCGCCTGTAGGACACACGTCAATACACTCACCGCAACCAATACATTTTTCCTGATAATATCCTAGCTGCGGTTTAAAACCAATTCCCTCAGGATTATGACACCATACGCACTTTAAAGAGCAACCTTTAAAAAATACGGTTGTTCTGATACCGTCTCCGTCGTGAACGGCAAATCGCTTTATATCACTTATTATTGCTTTCATTCTTTCCCTCGCTTTTATTACCTAATACTATTCCGACGGAAATCAGAATAAAGGCTAATAAATATTGAATTTTCAAAATATTCTCGCCTAAGAGTATCGCACCGAAAATACAGGCAAACAACGGCTCGGCAAATTTAATAATGAACATATTAGAAAGGTCGCTTGTTTTTAAAATATAATACCATAAAGTATATGCCGAAATTGAAGCTATACAAATATAAGAAAAAACTAAAATAGCTTTAAGGTTAAATTGTAAGAAGCTACCGCCCATAATTATAGCTGCGATAAAAAGCACAATTCCGCCTGTCAACTGTGAAATACCGGTTATCCAGAAAGAAGAACTACCGTCAGCCGATTTTTTAACAATTATATTTGATACAACCGTACAAACAGATGCAGCGATAATTATTAAATCACCTATTGAAAAAGAAACACCCTCACTAGTGTAATTTATAGCAATAATTCCACAAAAGCCGATAACAGCGCCAATGATTTTTAAAATACTGAATTTTTCTTCCTTGAAAAACAGAAAAGCAAAGCATACATAAATTAAGGAGGCTACTTGTTTTATTAAAGCGGTTTTTGAACTATCGGTAACCGAAAGTCCGATATATGTAAAGGCGTAATGAAGAACTATCGAAAAAATTCCAACTATAAAAATATTTAAAATGTTTTTTGCTTTTGGAGATGCAATTTTCTCTTTTCGAAAAAACGAAAATATGCAAACTATTAATCCGCTTATAACGAATCGAACGCTTGCAAACATTAAAATATCAGGAATTGAACCAGAATTTATGTTGAATGCAGCATAGCCGATTTTGACCATTGGAAAAAGCGAACCCCATAATGCCATTACTATTAATGATAGTGAAACCGTTTTTAAATTACTTTTCATTTTTTAAACACGCCTCAATTACCTTATCTGCTAATATTTTTGAGCCTTCCTCACCGAAATGCACCCAATCGGAATGAAGAGAATTATCGAATGTTTTAGAGAGTGAATATAAATCGTTAACCTCTACTCCTAATTCGTTCATAACATCTTTTGCTTTCTCATTATACTGTTCAATTTCTTTGTTATAACGAAAAAATTCGGGATTTGCCCATTCTTCAATAACTGAAGTTGAGAGAGCAAATATAACCTTTGCATTTGGAAAAAGGAATTTAATCCTATTATAAACTCGTTTTAGCATTATACCATAGGTTTCAATATTAGTCAACGGTTCATCGCCAAAAAGTCTGAGAACATCCCAAAGTCCATTATTCCAATGCACAACATTTATTTCTTCCTTTGGAACATTACTCGCCCATTCATGCAAGTATCTTAAGGTGTACTGAGCAAAACGACAGTTATCGTTAGGGGCATAAACATTCGCCTTGCCTTTTAATATTTCCTTAACATATATTCCGTAACCAGGACTCCCCTGCGCTCCAAATCTTATAGAATCACCAATTAAATAAATGTTTTTCATAATCTATACCTCTAACAAAATGTATTTTCTGCTTGTTTTATAAAGCAATCTTGCTCGGTTTTGCTTAAATTCACGAAATAGGCATTCCAACCGCAAACTCTAACCTGCAAATTTTTATATTTTTCAGGATTTTTCTGCGCTTCTTTAAGTATTTCGTGATTAAATACATTTCCATGTAATGCTAAACCGCCTTTTAAGAAGTAGGTTTTAAGAAGCATATAGAATGCATCTAATCCGTCATCCCCACTAACAGCAGAAGGGTGCAAAACAACGTCAAGCACAGTTCCGTTTGGATAATTAGTGTGGTCGATTTGTGAAGCCGAATTAATAAGCGCAGTTATACCGTTTTTATCCTGTCCAACGGTAGCGCAGAGATTTTTTGAAAGCACTTCGCCGTTCATTCTGCCATCAGGCGTTGCCATCGTTTTATTTCCGTAATATACAAAATGGTCAATGCTGAATAATGACGCCTTAAACACTCCGCCGCGAGCATTAGGCTTATTGGTAACAAGCGAAGCGCAGAAATCTGCAAATTCCTTTGTTATCGCATCAGCAGTAGCATTACCGTTACCGTATTTCTCGGGCAGGTTTTTGGCTATTAATTTAAGTTTTTCGTTGCCCTGCCAATTATTTTTCAAAATTTCAGCAAATTCATCAAAACTAACTATTTTATTTTCAAAAACCAACTTTTTAACGGCACAAATTGAATCAACGAGAGTTGCTATAAAATAAAAATAGTACGAGGTATTGTTATATTCGGCGCCGCCCTCATAAACATCAATTCCGTTTTTGACGCTCTTTTCATACATTGACGAAAGTAGCGGGTCGGGACCTATCTCACCATAGCGCTTTTCAATCTCGCAAATGGCGTGTAAGGCGGTTTCTACCATAAATTTAATATGGGTTTTAACGGCATTTACAAATTCATCATAGGTGCTGATTTTGCCCGTTTTAACGCTTATTTGTTCGCCGCTTGCAAAATCTTTTCCACCTGTTATTGCTAATTCCACCGCTTTGGCTACGTTTACACCGCCGTTACCCGTACAACCTATTTCTTTGCCCCAAACCGCAGGCTCGTAGCAGCCAATCGGTACGTAGTTTTTAGCGTCCTTTTCGGTTATACCAACATTCTTTAAGCTTTTAATTACGGTGTTATCGTTAACAAAAACAAAACTGCTGTTTCCATTTCTTATACAAGAAAGCACTAATTTAACGAACTTTTCGGGAGTTTTATCCGAAACTCTGATATGAATTTTAGGGCTATGAATATCCAGTTCGTTATAGGTTTCAACCAAAAGATAGGTTAATTCGCTTGTAACATCGTTACCGTTTTCATCACTACCGCCAAGGCAAATTGGTAAATCGAACGGTACTTTAGCGCACCATAATTTATTAAAGAAAAATTTAATCATTTCTTTAATTTCGCTTTTTGTATATGTGCCATTTTCTATATCATTTTTATAAAAAGGATATAAAAGCACATCAAGACGTCCGAGAGTTCTTACTCTGGTGCCGCCAACATATTCGTGCAATAAGAAATATATAATCAAAAGTTGCATTGCTTCATAAATGTTTGTTGGTGCGCCATTAGCAATATTATTAAGCGCTCTGCTACACTCTAAATCGTATTTTTCGGTTTCCTTTGCTAATCTCTTTATAAAGGAAATAATCGCTTCAAGGGTGATTTTACAGGATAAATAAAATTCCTTCTGTTTATCGGTAAGATTATCCCTACAGGAATATTTAATTACGTTATCTAAAAGCCCATTAAATCCAACGTTAATAAGTAACTGTGAATTAGGAGAAGTGTGGCCAAAATCACTATTGGCGCTAAAGGCACCTAAATTGTAAGCAAGTCTCACCCTTTCAGATAATTCTTTTAAATCACGATTACGCACTTTCTGCTCAAGAGTCCATCTATAAGTGCTGATTATTCCGCCACTGAAATGACCTTCGAAAATTTTATCCTGAAAAATATCGTCCTCAATTATTGCTAATCTACTATTTAATAAAATAAATTCGAAAAGTTTAGCTTTTACAATACAAATAGGTAAATTATCGGTATTTTCCATAAGCTTATTACAACCTAAATTTAGTTCTTCCTCACTAATACCGGTTTCATTAAGCCACTGAATATTCTCGAACTGATTACAAAGTTTTTTATTGTTTTTATCGAATTTTTTCATTATAACACCTCATCCAAATAAATATGGTTTTCTGCCTTTAGTTCTTGCTTCACTTATAAAAGTATAACCTGCGTTTGTATCCTTTTCTAAATCCGCATTGAAACTTGCGGTTACAACCACCAATTTATCCATATTTTCTCCTGCAAAGCAGCAGCTTGCAGGAATATTAGCAGGAACATCAATATAATGTTTTATCTGCATATCGGAAGTATCAACAACCGCAATATGACCTCTACCCCAAGATGTAACATAAAGGTAACCGTTTTGGTCTATTGTAAATCCGTCAACACCGGGGACGAGCACTTCCCTGCCCGAAAACTCAATATTGCCATTTTGCTTATCAAAATGATATTCCTTAATAATACCTGTATCGCTATCGGTATGATAAAAATATTTTTCGTCCATAGACCATTCCATGCCGTTGGAAAGACGTAAATTATCAAGTAATAGCATTACATTTCCATTAGAATCAATGCTAAAGAGTTTTCCATCCAATTTATCGGAAATGCCTTTTCGGGCTTCACTTTGTGTGCCAATATAAAATCTCCCGTCAGGACCGACCTTAGCGTCATTACCAAACTTAATTTGATATTTGTTTTGGTCGTATAACGGTTTTAAGGTGCAGTCATCATTTAGAATAAAAGCACCGCTTTGGGTTGAAATAAGTGTTTCTCCTTTTTTAGAAAACCCTACCGCCGAAACAGGAAAATTAAATCTTCGAATAATAAGTTTCTGAGAGTCAATATCAATTATTCGAATTTCATTTGAAAAACCGTTAACGTGATAAAGTTTTTTATTAAAAGGGTTCCAAATAGGTCCTTCGCCTATAATGCATCGGTTATCCGATAAGATTTTCATTTGTTTACTACCTTTTTATATGTTTCAAAATATCTTTTACCAAATTCACGGTAAGAGGCCGAATTAAAATGAATTCCGTCTTCTTTGCAGGTTAAACCTTTAGCACTTACAAAGCCACCGGCTTTTATTTCTTTGCTCAAATCTTCAAGAATTTCGTTAGTTCTGCTAAAATATTTAAGTTTACCATCCATACATGTACCGACAAACTCACCTAATTCGCCGATTATAACGGGTGTGGTATCAGGCAAATTAAGTTCGGCAAAAAGAGTGTTGATAATCGTTAAAAATTTTTCTCTATAGGAATTCACTCTGTTTCTATCACCACTGTCAGATTCGCCCTGATGCCAGAGAATCCCCACAATTTCGGAACTCCGCTGAGCAAGTTTCGCCTGAGCTACGGCATTATCAAAAAGCACTTCACCGGGTAACCACTGCGATAAATGCGTGCCCCCGTCTGCACAAGGAATAAGACCAATATCCTCGCCGAAATGCTTTGCGTATTCATCGGCAAAGCTTGCGGCAAGACCGACGCCGCTATGCCAGGTTCCCCAGACACAACGGTCAAGATTAATGGGCTCACTCATTCCCTGCCATCTGCCCATTCTCAGCACATAGCAATTCGGGTTCTCTATTTCGGGCACCTCGCCGAAATCTCCGCGCCCTGCCATATTTGACTGCCCTAACATTAGGAATGATTTCATTATATAAGCCCCTCTGCCTGACGGATAAAGCCGTCCTGTTCTTCCTTATTAATATTATTAAATAATACGTTCCAACCCGAAACACGAATTTGTAAATCCTGATATTTTTCGGGGTGCTTTTGAGCGTCCCTTAAGGTTTCGGCATCGAAAACGTTAATATGCATTGCGTGACCGCCACGGTTTATAAAGGTCATAAGAAGACCGTACATAGCGTCTAACCCGTCTTCCCCCTTTACCGCCGACGGTAAAAGACCTAAATCAAGACAAGCATCTCCCGGGAAAGCTGTAGCGTCAATTTTAGTGGTAGAAAGTATAGCTGCGGTTGCGCCCTCACGGTTCATACCTATTTGCGCCGACATATTCTTGGATAATTCCTCACCAAAGCTCCTGCCATCAGCCGAAGCGGCAGTAACATAGCCTTGAGTGTATGACATTCTTGCGTTATGGAAGCCACAAGTCCATTTTCCACCACGGAGCTTTGAATTTGGTCTGCCACAGGTATTAACAGCGAGAAAATCCACAATATCTTTAGCAAAAGCATCGGGAATATCCTTGTTATTACCAAACTTATTGCGGTCAGCACGGAAAATCTGCTGCCATTTTTCGTTACCCTCAAAATTCTTATCAATCATATCTCTAAGCTCTTTTAGTGTTAAACGCTTTTCATCAAAAACATATTTTTTAATATTTGAGAAAGAGTCAGCTAGGTTAGCAACATAACCGAACATCATATTCGAGCCATTGCTAATTGAGCCGCCGCCAATAGCATCTCTACCACTCTCAAGACATGATGAGTATGTTGCAGAAAGCATTGAGAGCGGATTAACTGTGTAAAGATAATCTTCAAAAGAATTAACGGTATCAATTACACGGTCAATTACATTTTTGAGCTGACGCTTGTATTCATTATAAAGCCCTTCAAATGTGGTATATGACTCAATACTCGGTGAAGCGTTACCCGAAAATTCTCCGCTTACTGCATCCTTGCCTTCGTGCATAGCATATTCAAGAGGCTTTAAGAGATTTACATAGTTCATACCCGTACCGTATGAGCCCTGAACAGAATATTCATAGCAGCCCTTAACGTTACAAAGACGTGCCTGTTCAGCGGTAGCGCCTGAACGCATAAGTGCCTTTCTAATAGTCGCATCAGACACAAACACAATACTGTTATTGCCTCTCCTAATCATATCAAGGGCTTTTAAAATAATATCCTTTGGAGTGCTATCAGCAATCTTAATCTGCACCTTTGGGTTAAAAATGCCCATTTTATCATAAACATCAAGGAACATATAGGATAATTCATTAATCTCGGTAGACTCATCCTCTTTACAGCCACCTAAGAACACAGGCTGATTCCAATAGTTATTCATCGATGTAAACTGCATAAAGAAGTATGCTAAGTCGGTACGAAGTTCAGTTTCGGTTACACCGCTTTCTAAATCACTTTTATATAAAGGATACAATAGTCGGTCAAAATTACAGAGTGAACGCACCTGAAGCGCATCGATATGCTCACTAAGCATAAAGTAGATATAATCGAAAAGCAAGGCTTCATAAAAGGTTGTGGGAGCTGCCTTTTGAAGATTAGAAAAAGCTAAAGCCATTCTCTCCTGCCCTTCAGCTTCGGCACGTGCTGAAAGTCTGCCTAAAAATTCAATAATAGCCTCGTAGGTAATTTTAATGCCGTCAAAAAATGCAGTCTGCTCGTCGGTTAAAGGCGCTTTTTCCTGAAGGGATATACGAGCCTTTTCGCTCTCGTCTAAAATACCCTTAAAACCGAGAGAGAAAAGTCGGTCCCAATCGGGAACGCTATGGTCGAAATCGGGCCAACAGGTAGCAATACCCTTTTTTTCCATATCAAAACGCACAGCCTCTACCTCGGGGATAATTTCACCGAAGAGCTCACTGCGCCAAGCCCAGAACAAAAAGTTGAGCGGTCGGTCAATCATATTAATTGCGGGAAAACGGTCACGGGCATCACAAGAAATTCTTGTATTTTTCAAAACAAATTCCATAGCCCTTGCTTTACGAACGGGACGTGACTGAGCGGCATAAAATTCATCGTTTACTTTAAGACCGCTTAAAAGCAAATCAGGCGCCATACCCGAAGCTTCAGAAAACAATTCGTCGCATCTTGCAAATCTTTCCCCATTATATTTTTTAATAATGTAATCATAATCATTTGGTCTGATATATTCCATACTATCGCCTCCACCTTTTATTATATTGAGCGCAATTTAAAAGTAAATGACGCAAAAGAATAACTTGACTAAATCGATACAATATGTTACTATTAATTTGGTGATATTATGTTTAAAATATGGGATAAAGCAACTATAAATTCAGTAATTCTTGCAATGTACGTGCCAAAGGGTACGGGTGAAGTGTTTCATCACAACCGCCCATCTCACGGATTCGTAATTAACGATGCTCAGACCGAAAAGATATACACCTTTTCAGACGGTACCGTTTTAAAAACACGTGAAAATGACGTGTTTTATCTACCGAAAGGCTCAACCTACCGAATTTCTTCTACAGTTTCTGGAGGTTGTTATGCCATAAATTTCGATACTACCGAACCTATCGATTGCGACCCGTTTATAGTTAATTTCCGAGATAATGAGGCTATTTTAAAGTGTTTTAAAAACGCCGAAAAAATGTGGCGCCAAAGACCTAATTATTACCGCTCTGCTATTTTAAAGGATATCTACGAAATTATTAATTTAATTGGTAAGGAAATTGAACGTGACTATATAACTAACGAAAAGAGAACACTTATAGGCGAAGCTGTTGAAAAAATCCATAGCAGTTTTACAGATAATAGTCTGTCTGTTGCAGAGCTTGCTAAAATATCAGGCATTAGCGAAGCTTATTTCAGAAGGTTATTTATAGCTAAATATGGTGTCTCACCAAAAGAATATATCTCAAGACTGCGAATTAGCTATGCTAAGCGACTGCTTAAAAGCGGAGATTTTTCTGTAAGCGAGGTAGCTTTACTTTGCGGTTATTATGAGCCATGTCATTTTTCACGTGAATTCTCAAAAAGAATAGGTATTTCCCCAAGCAAATTTGCAACTAAAACAAATCTGTAGCGCTTTATAAATGCGCGGTTAAAGGTACATATTGTGGAAAAGCCCGACATATATGAAATCCCGCTGATGTAAAGTTTCGAATCCACGTAAATATGCACAGGAAAATCAATCTCGTTTATCTCTTCGGAAATTATCTTACTTTTGAATTCTCTGAATATCTTTTGGATTTAAATCAACCTTTCGCTTTTTTCTTAAATTCGCAAATATATTACTTGTAAAATAATATTTTTTGCCGTATAATACAGTTATGAATATTATTTTAGGAGGAAACCCTTATGAATCTTATGGCAGAAAAGCATAAAGTAAAATCGAAAAAATGGGCAAGATACAAGTATAATCTTACCACAAATATCGGTGAAAACGGAAAACGCCTTACAGGCTGCAAGGAGCACATCGAGCTTTCTAGAAAAGTAGCAACCGAAGGTATGGTACTGCTTGAAAACAACGGCTTCTTACC
>JAZRKE010000022.1:0-38773 GCA_045646145.1 Acutalibacteraceae bacterium
AGAGAAACTTTTGCATTGCAACATGCATGCTTTTAGCATTTTTGTTATGGACGGTAGCAATTCAATTTGTTGACGTGGAAGCAATCGGACCACAAGAATCATCCGTTGGATTTGCAACGATTAACCAGTTCGTTCATAACCTTACAGGTGTGCATATGTCCCTGTATACTATTACAGATTGGTTGGGTTTGGTGCCACTCACTTTTGTAATAGGGTTTGCATTGCTCGGACTTATTCAATGGATTAAGAGAAAGCACCTCTTGAAAGTGGATTACAATATCCTTATTCTTGGCGGCTTCTATATCGTTGTGATGGCGGTATATGTGCTATTTGAAATGCTTGTTGTAAATTACAGACCTATATTGATTAACGGATATTTGGAAGCCTCTTATCCATCATCAACAACAATGCTCGTAATGTGTGTTATGCCGACTGCTATAATGCAATTTAATGCCCGTATCAAAAACAATGTTCTCAAACGATGTGTTGCTTCTGCAATTACCGCATTTATTGTATTTATGGTAATTGGAAGATTGATTTCGGGGGTGCATTGGTTTACCGATATTATCGGTGGTGCTTTGCTCAGTACAGGACTTGTGCTGATATATCGTGCTATTATCGGTTTGGAAGTTAGGTAAATTCGAATATGTCGAATAGAACGAAAGATGTGAGAGTTCATTCTCTCACATCTTTTTTGTTTTCGTTGATTTCCTGTTGCAACGTTTCATACAATGCTTGTATATCAAGTTCTACGGCATTTCGTTTTTGTTCTAAATCGTAAAGTGTCTCGTTCACATTGTGTCGCTCCTTTCCGTTTTCTTCACAATAAATATGATTGATATTTATTATGAATAGCGGTCTGCAAGACCTTACTGATTTAGTATAAATCGTAGTAAGTCATATTTCTGCGAAATAAAATCGGTTTTTCCATACTGATTTTGTAGAGCAGAGATATGACCGCACGGAAAAGCACCGTTTCCCAAGTGCTTTGCAGTAAGGTTAAAACGGCGACAACTTTCCTTTCGTGTGTGTTGCCGTTCCTTTGCTCTCGTATATCAAGAGCAAAGGGGGTATTTTGTATGAGCAATTATGCGATAATGCGATTTGCAAAATACAAGGTGGGTTCTGTTGCGAATATAGAGCGACACCAAAAACATAGGGAGCGACTACGGAACAGAAAACACCCCGAAAGAGAAAGCGAAAACCATACTTGGCAAAGGGGTGAGCAGACAATGACACGAACAATAAAAAAGGCAATCAAAGAACAGGAACAAGCAACAGGGCGAAAGGTTCGCAAGGATGCGAATGTGCTTTGCGAGTTGGTTTTAACTTTCTCACCTGAAATGGAAGATAAAATCAATTTGGTAGAATGGGTTAAGGCAAACTTTTCTTGGGTTCGTGATACCTTTGGAAAAGGTAAAATGATACGAGCCGACCTGAATAGAGATGAAACTACAACTCATCTGCATTGCTTTGTGATGATGACAGATGAAAACGGCAAGTTCAATTCATCAAGATTTTTCAATAAGAAAAAGCAGATAATTGAAATGCAAGACAGTTATGCGGCCGCAATGTCGCCCTTTGGTCTTGTTCGTGGTGAAAGCAAGGAACAAACAGGTGCAAGACACCAAACACTACACGAATGGCGACAGGCAGAGAGTGAGAGGTTGGAAAAGGAACTCCAAGAAATGACTGAGGGTGTTTTCGCAGAAGAAAAGGAAAGTCCAACACATAACCTAGAAAGCAACATTTTTGATGATTTGAGGTAATGTGCCGTATGAATGATTTTGAAAAAGAATGCAAACGGTGTAATGTTGAGAAATGGAAAAAGGCACTCCGTATTGCAGAGATACGAAAAGAAACAAACTGCACCTACGAACAGGCAGAGCAGATTTATAACAAAGAAAAAGAGATACAGGAAACATAAAGTCCTGTATCTCTTTACTTATAGCATACCAAAATGTTTGAAAGCATCTTCTATTGCTTTTTCTTTTTCGGGTGGGCAGTTCGGAACTCTGTGTCCCTCTTTGCCTTTGTTGTAGTTTTCCCTTTTCTCAAAACCGTGTTTTTCTTTGACCTGTGCGATGTTGAGAGAGGTAACATTCAAACCGTATTTATCCTTGATATATGCTTTAATTTCTGGATAGGTTGCGGTGGTTCTGGCGGTTTTGGGTAGGTCTTGAACATTCACATCAAAGTAGATATGTTCCTCTACCTTTTGCCGACTTAAAAGTGCTACCGTTTCACAGTGCTGAGTTCGGGGGAAAAGGTCAACGGGAGTATATTCTATAAGGTTGTATCCAAGTTCGGTTAGGATTTTGATATCTCGGCTGAGTGTTGCACTGTCGCAGGAGATATAAACTACTCTTTCGGGTGAAAAATCCAGAGCAACGGTGCGTAGTAACTCTTCACTGCAGCCCTTGCGGGGTGGGTCTAAAATAACTGCATCGGTGCTGATTTTCCGTTTAGCAAGGCTCTCCGCCGCCGTCGCGGCATCTTTGCATATAAACTCGACATTTTCTATGCCGTTTTCCTTTGCGTTAATCAGGGCATCCTGTACCGCTTCGGGTACAATCTCAACACCTATAACACTCTTTGCCCTTCCTGCCATTGAGAGCCCTATTGTTCCGGCTCCGCAATATAAATCTATAATATTCTTACCGTCGGGTTCTAAATACTCGGCGGCTTTTTTATAAAGCCTTTCGGTCATATCGCGGTTGACTTGATAGAAAGAGAGGGCGGATATACGGATTCTCAGCCCGCACAGAATGTCGGTGATATAGTCTTGACCGTAAATGGTTAGACATTTCTCTCCCAAAATAACATTGGTATCGCGTTTATTTATATTTATCTGCACACTTTTAAGTCTTTCACCCAAAAGGGCTTTAAGATCTTCTACCAATTTTTCGCTGTGGGGAAGACTATCGCCGTTGATAACGAGAATTACCATTATTTCGTCGGTAGCCCCTGCAATACGCATATAGAGGTGGCGAAGCAGTCCCTTGTGCTCTGCTTCATTATATACCGAAATACCGAATTCCGTTATCCATTTTTCGATTAAAACCGAAATTTCACCGAAAATTTCGGGGGTGAGCAGGCAAGAGTCGGTTTCGATAATCCGATGAGAATGGGTGGCAAAAAAGCCGGTTTTACCGTTTATACTTATCGGCAGCTGAGCTTTGTTGCGATAGAAGTAAATATCGTCGGCAGCGATTATGGGCTGTGGTGAAAGGTCGATACCACCTATTCTTTTTATATTATCATACACCCTTTGCTGCTTGATTTGCATTTCCTTAGCATAGGTTATATGCCTGTAAACACAGCCGCCGCAACGCGAGAAAACGGGGCAGTCGGGCGTTATTCTATGCTCTGATGGGGTAATAATATTCTCGGTTTTACCATATGCCAAGTTCTTTTTTACCTTTAAAATTCTTGCACTTATTTCATCACCTTCACTTGTGTTGGGAACGAAAACTGCAAGACCCTCATATCTGCCTATTCCAACGCCATCGGCAGATGTGGAAGTGATTTTAAGGTTTATAATATCGTTTTTATTCATTGGTTTCTCCGCATAGCTTTAAAAAATTGCTAATCTCACGGCTCAGTCGCGAAATTGGGAGCCCCACAACATTAAAATAGTCGCCCTCAATTCTTTTAACAAACAGAGCGCCTGTGTCCTGTATTCCGTAGGAGCCTGCCTTATCTAATGGGGAGCCTGTGGCTATATAGGCGGCTATTTCTCGGTCCTCAAGTGGATAAAACTCCACGAGGGTCTTCTCGCTAAAGCTTATAGACCTACCCTTATAAAAAAGGGCACAGCCCGTTATAACCAAATGGGTTTTACCCGAAAGGCCTTTGAGCATTGAATATGCGTCCTGTGTGTCCTTCGGCTTTCCCAGCATAACACCGTGAGAGAAAACACCCGTATCGGCGCCGATAACAAGGCTTTCGGGATGTAAAAGGGATGCCGCCTGAGCCTTTTTAACCGCCAAGAATTCGGGGGAGAATTCGGGAGAAACAGATTCGGGTACAACCTCATCGGCAGATGAAGGCAGCACCTTAAACTCTTGAGTTATAAGTTTTAAAAGCTCCTGTCTTCTCCGCGATGCCGAGGCTAAAATATACTCCATCAGGGCCACCTCCTTTGGATTTAAGTATAACAAAAAGGTAGTTGGAAGTCAATGGAATAATAAAGTCTTCAAGTCTATTTCTTTTGGGGCTCAGGTGCAAAAAGATGTCGGTGAATGTCGCATATGAATCTGCTATACTAAGGCTCGCCGAAAGTGAGGTGAGTGTAATGGCACGGAAGAATTTAAAAGAAAATATGACGGCGCTTCTATCCGAGGGTGTAACCGAATCAGAAAAGCAGTTGCTTACTGATATGGGCTTTAATGTGAAAAGGCCGAATAAATATACGGTTATTGCGGCGGCACTTTATAAAAAGGCGGCATCGGGTGATATGACTGCTATAAAGGAACTGCGCGCACTTGTGAGTGAAGCTACATCGGAACTGGGTAGCTTAGGGGTGGTGAGAATTATCGATGATATCGGATATTAAGCTCTCTGCCCTCGTTGGCGGCGGCTACGATGAGTTCTGGCATAACCCCTCACGCTACAGGGTGCTAAAAGGGGGAAAGGGCTCGAAAAAATCCACCACTACCGCGCTTAACTTAATTTACAGGCTGATGCTTTATAAAGACAGCAATCTGCTGGTTGTAAGGGCGGTTATGAACACCCATCGAGATTCTACCTTTGCTCAGCTAAAATGGGCTCAGGAAAAATTAGGGGTGGCGCACTTGTGGGACTGCAGTGTAGCACCGCTTGAGATGACCTATAGGCCGACGGGACAAAAAATTCTTTTTCGAGGCTTTGATGATGTTTTGAAGCTTGCCTCTACCACCGTTAAAAAGGGAAGCCTTTGCTTTGTGTGAATTGAGGAGGCATACGAAATACAGAACGAAAAGGATTTTGAAAAACTCGACCTGTCGGTGCCCAGAGGCTCGGTACCCGAGGGACTTTTCAAACAGACCACCCTTACCTTTAACCCTTGGAGTGAGAAGCATTGGCTTAAAAGCCGCTTTTTCGACCGAGAGGATGACAATGTATCGGTATATTCGACAAACTATTTGTGTAATGAATTCCTGGATGAGACCGATATTGCCGTTTTTGAGCGTATGAAAATTAATAGCCCCGCACGCTACCGCGTTGCCGCTTTGGGAGAGTGGGGTATAAGCGAAGGGCTTATCTATGAAAATTTCACTAAGGGCGTAATAGAGATAGAAAAGAATGAGGCTTATAAATGGCGCAATTTTTTCGGGCTCGATTACGGATATTCTTCCGACCCTACAGCCTTCATTGCATTTTCGGCAAACCCCATCGATAAGATAATATACATATTCGATGAGTTTTACGGCACCCGAATGCTCAATAGCGATATAGCGGCGAAGATTACAAAAATGGGCTATAGCAAGGAACGGATTCGGGCAGACAGCGCAGAGCCAAAATCCAACGAGGACCTAAGGCGGCTAGGAATTTCGAGGGTGATGCCCTCCGTTAAGGGTAGGGATAGTGTTATTAACGGTATTATGGGAATAAAGGAGTACAAAATCATTGTGCACCCAAAATGCGTTAATACCTTTTCTGAACTTTCCTCATATCAGTGGGATACATCAGAGAATTCCGTAAATACCCCTAAGGATAGCGATAATCACCTAATGGATGCAATGCGCTATGCCTTCTTTGATGTGAAGAACTTTCACCCTGAGCAGAAAACTGAAAAAATCCAGACTGTGAGTCTGGATTTGAGCAGGAACGATTTTAAAGGAGGTTGGATTTAATGACCGTATTCGCAATATGTATGACCGCATTATCGGCTTTTTTGCTCGGGCTGATGTGCGGCAAACGGATGGAAACACAAAAACCGAGCATAAGCAAAAGTCATAAGCCAAAAGAGGTTGCTAACAAGAGAATTGTTAACGAGGAATACCTCAATTTCTTGAATTATGACGGAACTGAACAGTCTTAAAGGAGCTTTTAAATGGAAAAAGAAGAAATTACTTTGCTAAAGACCGAACCACAGGCTGAGGCGGATAATTTAGCCTTGTCGCCGACGGACACCACACCCGAAACGATACCCGAGAAAGCAGCAGGGATTACCCTTAAATTTAATAAGGAAATCCGTGAAATACCTTATGACGAGGCGGTTGTTCTCGCGCAGAAGGGACTAAAATTTGATAAAATTTCGGCAGAATTTGATAGGCTTAAGCAACTCGCAGTAAAAAGCGGCAAGAGTATAAGCGAATATATAACCGAAATTGAATCAAGAGAGTTATCCGAGCGCAGAAGCCAACTGCTTAAGGGCTGTGCAGGAAATGAGAAATTGACCGACCATATTTTAAGCCTTGAAAAAGAGGCTAAGAATACGCACAGCGATGCCTTAGCTCAGCTTAAAGAAGAATTCCCCGAAATTAACTCTATCGAGGATTTGCCCGACGAGGTAAAGGAATCGGTAGAGCTGTTGGGCGGGAATCTCCTGTCTGCTTATCTGCTTTACAACCACAGGCAACAAAGAAATGCTGAAAAGGCGTTATTAAAGCAACAGCAAAGCCGCGAGGCATCTGTCG
This sequence comes from Acutalibacteraceae bacterium, assembly GCA_045646145.1. Classification (GTDB taxonomy): domain Bacteria; phylum Bacillota; class Clostridia; order Oscillospirales; family Acutalibacteraceae; genus SIG565. The sequence continues at coordinate 6,624 of JAZRKE010000022.1, forward strand.
GCTCGCAGCAGAGCCACGCTGCCGAAAATACAGGCGGTGTGGAAGAATTTATTAAAGGAATTTGGAGTTGAAAATTATGTCAATTAATTCATTAGAAACAGCAGTAAAATATTCACAGGAGCTCGACAAGCTTTTTGCCCAGAAAAGTGTTACAGGCTTCTTTGCCGATAATTCCTTCGGCAAAAAATTTGTCGGAGCTAAAACGGTTATTATTCCTGATATCGATTTTCAGGGACTTGCCAATTACGACCGCGATTCAGGCTTCTCACGCAGCGCAATTACCGTAGCCAACACACCCTACACTATGACTATGGACCGTGCGCGTAGCCTTCAGATTGACCGCGAGGATATGGATGAGACAGGCATTGCTTGCCTAGCAGGTAAAGTTTTGGGTGAATATGTTCGCACAAAGGTTGTTCCAGAGTGCGATGCCTATGTGCTCTCGAAGCTTTCTCAGGTAGCGCTTTCCAGAGGTAACACATTAGCCCTTACAACTGAAACCCCCTATGAAACACTTGTTAATCTTATTAACAACGTTAGAAATATTGTGGGCTTTGATGAGGAACTGGTTGCCTTTGTAAACAGTAATGTTTATGCCGCGTTACAGAATAGCCCCGAGGTTACACGTATGCTTATACCCAGCAATTTCAAGCAGGGAGATGTTAATTTTACCGTGAATTCGGTTAACGGTACAGCTATTATCCCGGTTGTCAGCGGCCTTATGAAAACAGAGTATAACTTTGAGGATAACGAAGCAGGCGGTTTTACACCTGAGGGTAATAGAGAAGCTTTGATTATCGTTTGTCCGAAGAAGGCTGCTCATCTTGTTAAGAAAACCGAAAATATGAGAATATTTACCCCTGAGCAGAACATCGATGCCGATGCTTACAAGTTTGATTACAGAATTTATTACGATGCATTTGTAAAGAAGTCTGAACTTGATACCATTTGGGCTTGTATTTCTCCGAATATTGATGTGAGTCTTGAAACAAATGAGTTAACAAGGTCCCTTGGTCAAAGCTTTTCTGTTATAGGAACGATCGATATTGAAAACTATGCCCAATACGAGTTTAAATATCAGTGGTATTACTCCAACAACGCCGATTTATCCAATAGTGTTAAGGATGAGGATAACACCGGTATGGATCTTCTGAGTTCAAAAATGGATACTTCCGAACCGTTTGATCGCTATTATTTCTTAAGAGTTTATATAAACGGTTTAAACTATGTAGATTCACATTCTTGTCATATCATTTATGGATAAAATTTTTTCGTGCGGGGCAACCCGCACGAAATCACCTGAAAATAAAACTAACGGGAGGAGAATTATATTATGAACAGTCCCGAACAAATTTTTTCTCAGTACCAAAAGGCTCGTCTGTACAAGTCATCCATTGGGGACAAGGGTCTATACGAACAGACAAAAATCAACGAGCGTTTTTTTGCAGGAGACCAATGGTATGGGGCTAAATGCGGAAATGAGCGTCCGCTGGTAAGGCATAATCTGATAAAAAGGATAGGCGACTATAAAATGTCGGTGCTCGTATCAAGTGAGGCACAGGTAGTTTATTCCGCCGAGGGCATTCCAAACACCGTAAAGGTCGGCAAGAAAATTGCCGAGCTTAAGGGTCGTATGGCGCACGGTGAAAAGGTGGTAGCCGATACCGCCGAAGATGAAATTGCTCTTGTGATTTCGGCACTCAACGATTATCAGAGGGTAACTGCCGAAAGACTTAAATTTTCTGAGGTTTGTTCCAAAGCACTTAAAAATGCCTATATAAGCGGAACGGGTGTAGTTTATACCTATTGGGATTCAGATGTGCAAACAGGTCTTTATGCCGATGCCGGCCGCAATACCGCAATAAAGGGTGATATAGCCTGTGAGGTGCTCGATATAGAGAATGTATACTTCGCAGACCCTAAAACCGACGATATTCAGCGTCAGCCCTATATTATTATCGCCTCCTGCTACGGTCTTGACGAGGTGCGCCGAATGGCGCTTAAATATGGCTCGGACAGGCTTAATTTCGACAACATAAGGCCCGACAATGCTTCACTGGACTCGGATAAGGTTACGGTACTGACTAAACTCTTTAAAGAGTGGAATGAAGACGGCACTGAATATAAAATCTATGCTAAAATGGTAACCGATTCGGCGGTTATAAGGGATAAATGGGATATAGGTGTCAGGATGTATCCGCTGGCAAAATTCTCTTGGGAGAACCGTAAAAACAGTATATACGGAGACAGCGAAATTACCTATTTAATACCCAACCAGATCGCCGTTAATCGTATGATTACCTCGGGTGTATGGTCGGCAATGTCTACCGGTATGCCCACACTCGTTGTAAACGGGGATGTTATTGACGGTGAAATTACAAATGACCCGGGTCAGATAATCAAGGTTTACGGTTCGGCTGAGGATACCGAACACGCACTTCACTATGTAACACCGCCCGATTATTCGGGAAATTTTTCATCGGTTATAGAGCCGCTTATTGAAAATACGCTGTCGCAGTCGGGAGCCAATTCTGCAGCCCTCGGCGATGTTGACCCTCAGAACACCTCGGCAATTCTCACGCTCAGAAATGCCGCAATGCTGCCTTTAAAATTATTGCAGAACAGATATTACTTCTTTTTAGAGGAGATATCGAGGATATGGGCAGAGTTCTGGATAACACAGTACGGTAAAAGAAGGCTCAAAATTCAGGATGAAAACGGTGTTTGGTATATGGAATTTGATGGAGATAAGTATAAGGATATTATCCTGTCTTCCAAGGTGGATGTAACCGCAGCAGATACCTTTGATGCCGATATAAGCATTAAGGTTCTTGATAATTTGCTATCTCGCGGTGCGATTACCGTTTCGCAGTATTTAAAACGACTGCCCCGCGGAATAATTCCCGAAGCAGAGGAGCTTATTCGTGCTGTAAAGGAGGAAAATTATGACGGCTAATGATATTTATCTGTCAGCATTAGAGCTTATGGGCTACAACTATTCAGAAAACACTGCTATAGAATATCCGTTTTCACTGTCTCCTCTAAGGCTATGCAACCGCGTTTTTACCGATTTAGGTCTTGCAGTTATTTCAAATATTTCTGAGGAGCTGGAGCTTTCCGCTGAGCAGTGCGATGCCGCCTGCTATGGAGTTGCAATGTTTATTTCCCTTTATATGTGCGATACCGTGAAACATGCCATGATTACCGATATTTACAATGCTAAACGGCGAAAAATCAAGGCCGGCATAGATAAAATACGTAATGTGCTGCCATACGGGGAGGGGTAATATGAATTTTCCGAAGTCTGAACCCAAGGCCCGTGAGAAAATCAAAGTAAGAGATTTTTCTTATGCGTTATCCAAACAAGAGGATAGGGCTTATAATTCAGTAAGATATGCTCAGAATGTACAATTTACCAATGACGGCATTGTTACAAGACCGTCGCTTATGGCGACAGGTCGGATTTTAAGTGCGGTGGAATTTACAAGGGAAAACAGTTTTATCCTTACTAATGCTCTGATTTTCAAGGATGACGAGTATAACAAGTTAAGCGTTCAATATCAGGCATTGGGCTCATATTCTTATTCGTATTATTTCTATTTCACTTCGGTAACCGGACGGTTGCACAATGCCGGTTATATTGGGTATTCAATGGCCGATGGTCTTATAAAAATACCGCAAAATATAATATGCTTTTCCGCAAAGCCTATCAAGGGAAGCGGTATATTTGCCTTTATAAATATACAGGTAAACTCTTCGGAAAAATATATTTTCGAGGTGTATGAGCTGAATTCGGATTTAAGCGAATGGGTAAAGCATACAGGGGATGAAATGTATATTCCAACCTTTTTATCGGGTGGCAGAGGCAGTTCATATTACAGGAGTGAATATGACCTGCCCGAGCCGGAATATGTAGAGCCGTTTAATCTCTTAAACGGTATATGCAACTGTTATTTCACTACCGACGGCTATTCGGAAAGCTTTTATCTGCCTGTTAAGAGTGCCACAAGCAAGAGTGAGCATATAAGGGCAGAGCTTCTGGCCGATAGGGATACCACCTTGAAATTTACCTTCCCGAAAGATACCTTCGTTTCAAACAGTGTAAGCTATAACGAATATACCGTAAGCCTTGCCTATAACGGCGGATTTTTGCAGATTTTCAGTCAGCCTTCGGGGTTTGTGCCTCAGCGAATATTCGGTACCGATAATAACCTGAAGGTAACTATAAAGCACGAAACCGAGGAGCAATACAATAAAAAAGCTTTTATGAAACAATGTAACTGGTATTCACTATGCTCCGAAGGATCACAGGCTGTGCTAACGGGAAACACAAAATATCCGTCCCTCACGCTTGTAAGTGCACCCGATAATCCGCTGTATTTTCCTGAAAGTCTGGCATTTTTAAGCGGTGGAGACAGCACCAGGATTACCGCCGATGCTGAGAATGGAAATAAGTTGCTGGTTTTTAAGGAAAATGCAATTTATAAGGCAGTGCTCACATCCAATAAATACGCCGTTTCTTGCCTTACAGACAAATTGGGCACACCTTTTGGTGAAACGGTCGGTGCTACCGATAAAGGTGTATTTTTTGCCGATAGCGGCGGTAAAATTTATGTAGTTTTTTCCGACGGTACTATCAAGGAGATTTCTCAGAGTATTAATGATTTAACCGGTGTTATTCCGTCGGCAGGTTCGGTGTTTTGTGTGGCATCAAACGAGAAATATATGCTTTTTGCAGATAAGACTGCTTTTGTGCTGGATTTAAATAGGTCGGATAAAAAACTAGAGAACCCTATATGGAGTGTGTGGCAATTTCCGTTGGAGATAGATTTTGTAGGCGGTATGCTGTTTGGAGAAAAAACGTCATTTATTTGTAAAACGCAGGACAATACTACCAAGTATTATTATATTGCAATATTTTCAGATAAATCTGAAGATTATTACTTGTCCCCTATATCTACAGGCTTTCAGCATGTACCAAATCCTATCGAAATAAAAATTCAAACGGCACTTTATCGCCCTGAAGAGATATATGCCTATAAGGTATTTACAAAGGCGATTCTGTATATGAACGGTGAAAGTACCGTTACGATAGGCTATATGAGGGAAAACGGTGATATAACCAATACAATAGGCATAAATATTTCTTATGAAGAAAATGTGCCTAAAGTAATAAGGCTCTATCCGCTCATCCATTCAAGAACATATGCAATGGAAATACTGGCATCGGGTAAATTTAATCTTCGTTCCTTAATGGTCGAATATTATGAAATAGATTAAAAAGGGTGAAAGCAATGTGGCTTATCAAAATAGCGGCGGTAATATTGGCAGCATTAACGCTTGTTTGCTGTAGTTCACCGCCAAATACACAAAGCCCACTCGAAAGGGCGGAAATGGTAGGTGTATGGCTTACATATAGCGAAATCGGCAGTATGGTTCTATCTGAGAATGGCTTTGAGGCAGAGTTCAGTCAAGCTGCCGAGAATATGAAGGAAATAGGTATTAACACCCTGTTTTTTCATACCGTCGCTTTTTGTGATTCCATTTATCCTTCGGCTATTTATCCGTTCAGCGAGGCTCTGAGCGAAACGAGAGCCGATATTCTTAAAATAGCGGTCCGGATTGCCCATGAAAACGGAATAAAAATTCACGCTTGGCTTAACCCTTACAGAGTGTCAACAAAAACGAATGAATTAAGCGGCCTGAGCCTCGATTATTCCGCGTCGGCCATAGCCGAATGCTTTAACGGTGAACACATATGCTTTACCGAAAGCGGTATTTATTTAAATCCTGCAAGCAGTCTTGTCAGAAGCAATATAACCTCGGCTGTACGCGAAATTATAAACGGTTATGAGGTCGATGGCATACATTTCGACGACTATTTTTATCCCACTACCGATGCCCACTTTGATAAAGAGTCCTATCAAGAATATCTTAAACAGGCAAACACCCCGCTTACCCTTGAAGAATGGCGCAGGGTCAATGTGAACTCGTTGGTTATGGGGGTTTACAGCGCCGTCAAGGCAAAGGATGATGAGCTTCTCTTTGGAATTAGCCCCGCAGCCGACCTAGATACAAATTACAATACACTCTTTGCCGATATTGAGGGGTGGCTCGGCGGAGGTTATATAGATTATGTTATTCCGCAGTTGTATTTCGGATTTCGATATCCGACAGAAAAATTCAGATTCGAGAATTTGCTGACAAATTGGCTCGATTTAAGTGGCGGCAAGGCGGATTTATATATAGGTCTTGCCGCCTATAAGGCGGGAACTGAAGCTGTACCTGATAATGCGGAATGGCAGACCGATAACACCATAATTGCTCGGCAGATAGAGCTAATCAGACAGAACGATGTCGGAGGCTTTGTCTTCTTTTCGTATTCTTCGCTGATTAGCCAGAGCCCATATAACACCGAGCAAATAAAATATATAAAGGAAGTATTATAATGAACGAAACTGTAGTTATTGCTCTTATTTCCTTTACCGGTACTCTGCTTGGCACCTTCGGCGGAATTATAACCTCAAGCAAACTCACTAATTACCGCATTGAACAGCTTGAAAAAAAGGTGGAGAGTATGGGTAAGCTTACCTATAAAATACCGGTTATTGAAGAGCAAATTAAAATGATTCAAAAGGAGAAAAGTTATGAAAATTTCAAAATGGACGATTGTTCGTACCGTAATGACAGCTTTAGTGGCGCTTAATTTATTGCTTAAGGCAATAGGTGTTGATATTATAAATGTTGAGGAGAGCACCGTTGTGAGCGTTATCGAAGCGCTTATAGAGGTGGGCTGTATTATATGCTCATGGTGGTATAACAACAGCTTTTCCGAAGAGGCAAAGAGGGCAGATGCCTTTTTTAAAACCTTGAAGGAGTCGGAAAACAATGTTTAAAATTGCGCTGAACTCCGGGCATTATCTCCATACACCTGGTAAACGCTGCTTAAAAAGTTTAGATAGCAACGAAACCAGAGAATGGTATCTGAATTCGAGAATATGCTTTTATGTTGCCGAAAAACTAAAGGCTTATTCGGGTTACGAGCTGCTTAGAATCGACGACCCTACAGGGCAGACCGATATAAGCGTTCAGAAAAGAGCCGAAAAGGCTAATAATTTTTCAGCCGATATCTATGTGTCGTTGCATCATAACGCAGGTATCAATGGGGGTAGCGGCGGCGGAGTAATGGCATTCACCTACACGAATGTGGGCGAAAACACCAAAAGGCTTCAAAAGCTGCTCTATGATAAAATCATAGAGAAAACAGGGCTTAAGGGTAACCGAGCGTCCCCGCTCTCTACCGCTAACTTTGCTGAGTGCAGACTAACTAAAATGCCGGCAGTCTTGCTTGAATGCGGCTTTATGGATTCAAGCACAGATGTCCCCGTAATTCTATCTGAGGATTTTGCCGATAAGGCGGCTCAGGGTATAGTAGAGGCTATCGCAGAATACGGTAATCTCCCTAAAAAACCTACAGAGAACAGCAGTGAGATGTACTATGTTCAGGTAGGTGCATTCAGGGTTAAAAAGAATGCTGAAGAGCTTTCAGAAAGGTTAAAGGCGGCAGGTTTTCCTGCGTTTATAAAGTCAGAATAAAAATTTAAACTTTTTGTTCCATTTTTCGACATTTTATGGTAAAATACCCCTTGGGTGATAATTATGTTTTTTGTAAGTAAAGATAATATACCCGAGGGGGTAGGCTTCAGTACCTTTGGACCCGAGCATCTGATATGGCTGTTTTGCACAGTTGTGGGTATTATAGCGGCGGCGGTAATCTATAAACGCCTGAGTGATAAAAACCGCAATATTATGCGCATAACTCTTGGAAGCATAATTGTATTCCTCGAGATAGCAAAGAATATTTACCATATTGTAATGGGTGAATTTTCCTATGGATATCTACCGTTTCATCTATGCGGAATTAATATTCTGCTGATAGCCTTTGATATGATAAAGCCTACCAAAATTGTCCGCAATTTCCTTTACTATTTCTCGATTGCCGGAGCGAGTCTTGCACTTTTATTCCCGAACTGGAATGAGCTTCCAATGTGGAATTTTTCCTGTATACATAGTTTCTTAATTCACGCACTTTTAGTTATGTACCCGATTTTGCTGGTTGCAAGTGGGGAACTGCAGCTCAGTGTAAAAACAATGCCTAAATGTATATTGCTGTTAATCCTTATGGCAATACCTATATATTTTATGAATCTGGCGTGGGACACAAACTTTATGTTCTTAATGGAGCCCGATAAGGGTAATCCGCTTGAGTTGTTCGAAAAACTACTCGGCTCTCACCTTTGGGGCTTCCCCATACTGCTACCTGTAGTAATGGGTATTATGTATTTACCTATTTATCTTATTCAGAAACTGCGTAAGAAGTAAAAACAGGAGTTCTTATTATGAAAAATTATGTTGGAAATTCATTACAAACAAGTGGCGCAGAGCAGTATATTCTGCAAAACGGCAAGGGAGGCGGCATGAGATTCCTCTATGTCCGAAATGGGTTAGGTCTGGAATGCTGGATTTCGCTTGATAGGGCAGGCGATATTTCACGCCTCAACTTTAAGGGTGATAATTTCGGTTTTTTCTCTCCTTGCGGATATGTTGCACCTCAGTATTACGATAGCAAGGGTCTTGGATTCTTAAAATCGTTCACAGCGGGATTTTTTACCACCTGCGGCCTGACGGCGGTAGGCTCACCCTGTACTGACGACGGTGAGGAACTTCCGCTTCACGGTACGGTGTCGCACATTCCGTGTGATATTGTCTCAATTGAAGAAACAGCCGAAAGAATGGTTATTAAATTAAAACTTGTTGACGGTATAATCTTCGGCAGGAAACTCGTTTTAGAAAGGGCTTATACCTTCTCTTATAAGGAAAACACTATACTTTTAAGCGATACCGTAGTGAACGAGGGCGAAAAGGCATCACCCTATATGATTATGTATCACTGCAATATGGGATATCCGTTGCTTCAGGAAAACAGTGTTATTAAAATTCCAAATAGTAAGGTAACAGCCCGAAATGAGCATTCGGCAGAGCATATAAAAAATGCTTTAAATGTCGAAAAACCGCAGTCTGATTTCGAGGAACAGTGTTTCTATTACGACGTTACCGAGAAAAACGGTAAAGCCCATGTCGGTATTTTCGGGAAAGATATTAATAAGGGCGTTGTCTTCGAATTCGATAAACAAGAAATGCCCTGCTTTACCGAGTGGAAAATGATGGGCAAAACCGATTACGTTTTAGGCCTTGAGCCCGGCAACTGTACGCCCGACGGCAGAGATGTTGTAAGACGCAATGGCACACTTAAATTTTTAAACCCTGAAGAAAAGGGAACAACAAATCTTCTCTTTAGGTTTGTTTCAGATTCAAGTGATTTCGAAAAGGAATTCTAATATTATAAAACAAAAAAGACTTAGGATTTGATATGCACCTGCTAAAGTGTCTAACTTTTGGGGTGCATATTAAATTTCCAAGTCCTTTTCATAAGGTGAAAAATATTGAGTAATATCGTAGGGCCCGGCGTCCCCGACGTCCGTTTAAAAAACACATATAATTGAATAAATACGGGTATAGCTTTTCAGGAAATACTTGACAAATAATTAAAAATCTTGTACTATTATAATAGTACAATAATACAAGAGGTGATTAAATGGCATGGAGTTTTACTTCCGATAAACCCGTATATATACAGATAGCCCATCGTATTACCGCTTCGGTGCTGTCGGGTGAGTATAAAGCGGGTGAGCAAATACCGACCGTGCGTCAATTAGCTATGCAGGCTGCTGTAAATCCTAATACAATACAGCACGCCTTTTCAGAGCTTGAAAGTAAAGGTCTTGTGATTTCGCAGGGCACGCTTGGTCGTTACGTTACTGAGGATACATCCGTTATTGAAAATTGCCGAAAACAACTGACCGAGGATATTGTTCGTAGTTTTATAAAAAACTGCCAAAGTCTTTCAGTCAGCAAAGAAGAAATTATAAGTATAATTGAGGAGGTATCCAGATGAATATTTTAGAATGTAAAAATTTGAACAAATCTTATAAAAGACATCAACTTGTATTAAAGGACTTTAACCTTACTATCCCGTCAGGTAGAATTATCGGTCTTTTGGGCCCTAACGGTTGCGGAAAATCCACACTTATGAAGCTTATTTGCGGTCTTTTGCAACCTGATTCGGGAGAGATTACGATAGGTGGTTTACCAGTGGGTGAGCACAGTAAGGCGCTTATTTCCTACCTGCCAGAGCGCACCTATTTTAATAGCTGGATGAGGGTCTCTCAGCTTGTGAGTTTCTTTGAAGAGTTTTATGATGATTTTGATAAAATTCGTGCCTACAAGCTTTTGAGTGACCTTAATATAGACCCTAACGCAAAGCTGAAAACACTTTCAAAAGGCACTAAAGAAAAGGTACAGTTAATACTTGTAATGTCACGCAACGCTAAGCTTTACTTGCTTGATGAGCCGATAGCCGGTGTAGACCCAGCGGCACGTGAATATATTTTAAGCACCATTGTAAGTAACTATAACCCTGAGGCTTCAATTATAATCACTACACACCTCATAACCGATGTTGAGCAGGTCCTTGATGATTTTGTATTCTTAGGTTTCTGCGGTAAAATTTTACGTGCAGGTAATGTTGAAGAAACACGCAATGAGTGCGGAAAATCACTTGACCAGCTTTTTAGGGAGGAATTCAGATGTTAAAAAAATTATTGAAATATGATTTGCAATTTGTTTTTAAATACTGGTGGATAGCTGCCGCCGTTTGTGTTTCTCTTTCGGTTGCAGGCGGATTTTGTATAAGAATACTCGCTTCTTCCTCCAGCGGACGTGAGTTACCGGCAGTGGTAGAATCCTCCGCTATTTCTATACTGTTTTTGGCGTATATGGCATTTATAGCATTTGAAATTATATCTGTAATTCTTATATTTATAAGGTTTTACAGTAACTTTTTCAGCGATGAAGGTTATCTGACCTTCACCCTTCCTGTAAAACGAACATCGCTTATAAATTCCAAGATTATAACAACCGTTATCACACAAATCAGTACAGTGATGCTGATACTATTCTGTATTTGTTTTATGCTTATTATCGGTTTTTGGGAGGGATTCCTGTCTGTAGAATTTTGGGAAACAGTTGCAAAAGGTATAAATTATTATTTCAGTGATAATATACTTTGCCGCATAATGTACATAATCGAATTTTTGTTATTGTCGGTTTTATTTGCAGTGTTCAGCAACCTGTTTTTATTCTGTTGTATTACACTTGCCTGCACTATTACCAAAAAAGCTCGCGTAATCACCTCTATAGGTATTTATTACGCGGTTAATTCCTTAATTTCATTTGCTTTGCAAATCTTTGCCATTTTCGGTATTAGCGCAATTGTTGAATATTTCGCGGAAATATCCGATAAGATGCTGGAGCCTGTTGTGTGTCTTACCGTATTTGGTGTTATATTGCTGTTCAGTATATTTTGCGTCATCCTTTATGCTTTGCAGTATAGAATGTTTGACCACAAACTTAATTTAGCTTAAGGAGGGAAAAGAAATGAAAAAAATTATAGTTTTAATCATTACGGTTTTACTTTTAGTATCCTGCTTTTCCTTACCGGTTTTTGCCGATAAATTTTCATATTATGACTACGAATACACCACAACTCTTGACCCAGATGTAGAGATTACATTTTCCGAAGACTTTAAAACCCTTTATTTCGGCGAAGATAAATATGTTATTTTTGACAATAAAAATATTTACAATGATGTATTGGTTGAGTTAGAAAACAATATTAAACTTACCGATGCCCAAAATGCAAAGATATCAAAAATCGAACTAACCACAAGTGAGGAGGGTGCACTTATAGATGCCGCAATAAAATATATTGATGGCATATATATGGAAATGCATTTTATTAATGAGGAATATTTTACCCAATATAATGACCTTTTAACCTCTAAAACCGCTCAATACGAAGTGAATTTTATGTACCCCGAAGGTAACTCGGTAGAAATATCACGGGATAAGCTTTCAGGCAATGAGATTATCCTTCGCAATTTTGATAACAACTTTGATGTTATTGGAAAATCGAAGGATGGAAGGATAAGCGTTGCGGTTGGTTTGTTGATTATTTGTAACGAAGAATTTTATTACTTGGATTATAGTGAGGCAGGTAGTAATTACCGCGATTACTCAATCTATGGGGAAGAAATAATAAAAGCTCATGAAATAACCGACCCTGATGTTATAGCTGCTCTTAAAGAAGCTGAAACTAGTTATTACACGGGCGATTACGGATTTTTCCTTGACGATAATTTTACAAAAAATGTTGCCGATATATTTCTGGTTATCGTTTTTGCGGTAATTCCCTTTGCAGTACTTGTAATCTTTACAATATTTGCATACCGTTCAAAAGGAATTTACAGAAAAATGAATTCACTAATTGCGATACTTTGCGCCGCAGAGCTTGTGATATTCACAATTATAGCACTGCTTATAACCTAAATAAAAAGGACTTGGAAAATCCAAGTCCTTTAATTATGTGTTTTTTAAATGAATTGAACCTTCGGTTCATGAATTGGGTAAACCCATGAATTGTTGTTTCACAACATGAATTGAATTGCCTTTCAATGCATCGCAAGGTGCAATTTATATGCGTTAGCACAATTAGCGAAATTTTAATTTCAATTCATGCCCCAAGGCAATTCATTAAACAAATAATCCCCGATTATTTATTAAGTGCCTCGTTAACTGCAACGGCACATGCAACGGTCATACCAACCATGGGGTTGTTACCTCTCACTATAAACAGCCCTTTTTCCTTCTGCATAACATTTTTTCTTTCTCATAACTGTTTTTTGCCTAAAAAATGGTGCTTTTCGGGGGTGCTTGTCTTCCAGCGGCTCTATGTGGCTCTATCAGTTGTAGAAAAAATGTTGAAAAGATATTTTTTCAACATTTGAAAAAATTGTTATGTAGAAAAAACTCTCTCATATCGTTTTTAATCCCCGTAGAGAGATATATTAATTCGTGTAACACGATTATAATACCACATTCAAGATTTTTTGCAACCTTCATAAAAAATATCAAAATTATATTTTTTGTGTCCGATTTAAAACAATTTTACCCCATACTTAAATCGTGAAAAGATATTTGGATTTGCTAATTTCATTAAGGAGATACTTTGTATGGCTGAGGATAACAAAAATCTTGACACATTGCTAAATAAGGTAATAGATGATACTGGAATGAGTGTTGCAGAAGAAATGTTGATGTTACAAAGACAAAGGCAAATGAAAACTGAAAGCAAACCTGTTGCTCAAATGACAGATGCTGAAAAAGAAATATTTGCAGAAATGCAAAGAGAATATATTGAAATATGCGAACTGCCATTTTTGAGTAACAAACCGATTAATTATACGGATGGATATGAACCGTTTTTCAGTCCAATTGCATCAACCATTCTGGATGCCTTCTTTACCGATAGCAAGAATTAGCACGGAAAAACCGTGCTTTTTTCTTTTTAGTATGGGAGTAAATATAATGCATCGCCTAATGAATAATACTGCTCTGCATCTGCAAAAAACATATCTCTATGAAAATCCACATCATCCTTGCAAACAATATTACACATACATTCTTTCCATAATTGCTCGTTTAACCTTTCAAATGTTTCTTTATCCAAAGTCAACAGTATTCCTTTTTCATAAACCAATAACCTGTATGGTGGATATTTGGTATCTTTGCAATTTTCTTTTGCGGAAACAAGAGACAGAACCTTAAAATCTACACTCTCATTGTCAACTGTTAATATGAAAAATCCATCGTGTTTTTTTATACTAATATCCATATTTATCTTTCCTCCCTTTCTTTTCTTATAACATAAACGATTTTTTCACAAGTGCTTAACCTTACATCTATATCGAAACTATTATTTAATATTGATTGAATTGACATTTTAACATCGTTAATCGTTGGAGTGCTTATTGTTTCAATACATTCTTTTTTAAGCATTTCGTATGCTTCTTCGTTTTCTTTTAATAAGTTTGTTAATTGATATTTATTCATAATATACCTTTCTGCCACCTTAAATTATTTTTGTGGTTAAGTCTTTTTTGGTGACTTACTTAACCGTTCAATTTAAGAATGACAGAACGAAATCAAAAAATTTTTTTTAGCATAAAAAATTTTGTTTTTTAAAAAAGTAGCAAAAAATACCGTTCTTTTTTCTATTTGCAGAAAAAAGAACCAAAAAAGGCAAAGCAAATCTTTGAAAATGAGTTTTCAAGATTTGCTTTCATCCGTAAGGTTCTATATTTTTCTATCTTTGCAGTAGTTTTAAGTTTATACCCTTAACCATAGTTCCTGCATAAGATATAATATAATACTATACTATGAACTAAAATGAGAAGTTTTTGGATATGAGAAAAGCACTCAGGCGAGTGCTTTATTTTTTTCGCTTTTGAATTTTTGGAATACCAGATGATATTCTTGCTATTGTTCCAAGTGATAATCCAGTTCGCTCAGCAACCTCTTTATGCCTATAACCAGATTTTATCAATTTTCGTGCCATATCTTTTTTCATTTCTCTTTCTTGTTTTCGCACTTGTGCCTGTAAGTCCCGTGTAATGTTCGGTCTACTCATTTCGTATTTGCCTGTGTTAGCAAGTTCTTCTTCCGTAATGCCTAATTTTTCAAAAAAGGTATTATTTTTAATTTGGTAAACTTTTTCTTGCTTAAATATATAATCAATGTTTTTTAATGGTTCAGAAAAAGAGTTGTTTATTTTTTTGCATATCTTTTTTGCGGTCACAAATGGATAGATTTGTCTCGCAGAATTGAATAAAAGAAATAAAATTGTATCTCGTTTGCCCGTACAATCCGCATCATCGTTTACAATTTGCTCTATGATTTTAATTCTCTTATAATGCAAAGCAGAATAAGCACCAGTTTTCTTTTCTATTAAGACATCGTTGTTTAGTTCTTGCTCTTTATATCTTTTTTTGATGATTTTCTTTCTTTTCAGATATGCCTTAACTGGTTCGCTCTCTTGCTCCAACTGTTTAACGAGGTCAACCAGATTGAGTGATTTATCGTGTAGAATTTCGGTCACAGTCATTGCTTTTGCATTGGTGTTGTATGTATCAAACATTCTAAACAGACCAACGACATTTTTACTTGCATTTACATCAATTTCAATATGCCTTTCAAGAGTAGGATATTCCTTTAAAAATTCTCTGATAATAATTGCAAAATATTCAACTGCTCTCTGAAAAAGAAAAAGCAATTTTGCGGATGTAATTTCAATGCTAAACCACAACTGCACACCCCTGCCAGTGTAATGAATAATATTAGGAGATGGCATTTCGCCTGTGGTAAATAAATCTCTTTTTAATCTCCAACAGAATTCATCAATTAGTGTTTCTTTTTCATAATTAGGTATATTCTTTGAGTGGATATCAAAATCCATCACTATGTTATTCAGCGAAAATAAATTATCGCTATTTCTGGTGGTAAATCGTTTTATTGTGTTTGCCATTATATAATAATCCTGTGATTTGTTGATTTTAAGATTTTCTGCTTTTTCTTTTATATTCTTAAAATCAGAATAACCAAGGCATACCATTTTCTTGTCTTTTGTTAATGTGGCAAATTGCACCCATCCTTCGTATTTGCTATCTGGTGGGAATAAAATATCATATATATTCATAATGCCGTGCTCCTTTCATTCTGTTTAAAATAAGAATGAAAGTTTTAACACTCGTTTTAAGTTTTCTGCATAGCAAAAAAGTCCTGCAAATCCAGAAGAATTGCAAGACCTTTTTGCAGCGACATTATCACGAAGGACAACATATTTTATGTTGTTAAAATAATTATGATAGACAATAAATATAAACAAAGAATTTTTAAAAGCGAAAAAGTCTTGCAAATCGTAAAGATTTACAAGACCTTTCGCACAATCCACATTTCACAACAGGAGAAACACAATGTGCCACTGTATAATTACTGTGGCACAATAAATATGATTTACTTGAAATTGAATTGAAGGAAACAAAAATGCCTTATCAATCCGAAGACAGATAAGACTTTTTTGCAGATATATTATAGCAAACGAAACTGTAAGTAGTTTTATGTATTTACGATGACAGGAGATTAAATACAGTTTCATTTACACACACTTTTGCAATCTACCCCATTGATTGCAATGTATCATTATGACAATATAAATATGTAATATTAAATTTAAAATTGAAATATTTTTAACTCTAGCGAGAAAATCCTACCAACATAATTGTTGATAGGACTTTCCGATAAATTGTGATACTTTAAGATGTAAAAACTATGAAAACTAAATATGAGAGAATTAAAATGATAACAAGAAAGTTATGCCGATGGACAACGGTAAAACTTTCTTGTTATTCTATTTCCAACACATCCCATCTGTGCAATTTAAGTATGAGAGAAAAATTTCAAAAAAGAAAAAATTACTCATATCAAAATTTCAAAATCATCACAGATAAAACCAGTTTCTTGCCTGTTTTTCTTTTTTCTCTTTCGTTTGCGATTTTTCTGCATATCTTTTTTAGTAATTACAATAGGTCTGGATTCAACAGTAGAATTATCTGCGGTAACATCCTTGATAAAACCTTCAATTTTCTGTTTTTTTACCATTTTTAAGTCGCTCCCATCTATTAATATTTGCTTTGCAGTTACTTGTTTGTTTCAGTTCCTTTGAAATTTCATCCAGTTGTTTTTGCAGTTTATCGTCTTCTAACGATTTATTTAGCAAAAAGGGATATTTTTCAAAAACCGCAGATAAAAACATATCACCGATAGTCATATCGTTTAAGGCGGCAGTTGCCTTCAATTTTGCTTTCATTGTGCTACTGACAATAAACTTTATAGGAACTAAATGAGTGGATTTTTCCATATTATAAAACTCCTTTCCGATTTTATGAAATAAGTATGACATTTTGTTCCTATGTTCAAAAGAAACTATCAGTACAAAGGAAAACATTTTGTAAAAAAAGATATGAGTAAAAATCTATAATAATTGTTTTCGGCACTTTATTCTTAAAATTTGCTCACGAACCAAAGTTTGTTGTATTTTCATTTAATTATATGCATAAAAAATGACACCAAACGAATGGTGTCATTTTTTGTTGCTATTATATAAATGGTCTATAAGATTTTCAACCATTGTATAATCGCTGTCGCTTAGAATTGATAGTTTCTTAAATATTCCTTCTAATTGCTTATATTCCTTTTTGCCTGTCAAGATGTAATCCGTAGATATATTCAGTGAATTACACAAATTAACCAAATTTTGCGGTCTGATTGCTTTCTTTCCTAACTCAATGCAGGAAATGGATTGCAAACTCAGATTGATACTTTCTGCCACCTGTTCTTGTGTAAGGTTCAGTTCCTTTCGCCGTTTGGAAATTCGCTCACCCATTTCCATCAAAAACTTTGCATCTTCGTACATTTCCTTCACCTCGTTCCCTATTACAATTATTGTACTAAAAACAGGGTGAAATTATAACCAATCATAATTGCTTAATCTTGACTATTTACAACCATAGTATTATAATATAATGAGGTATAGTGTATTTTAAACTATTACTATCACAATTTAAACTGTGAGGTGAAATATATGGAAAAAGGTAAATTAACTCCGATTGTAATTAAAGCAAAAAGCGGAGACAAAACGGCACTAAATACCCTCTTCACTAAAACCTACAATAGTGTGTATTTTTTCGCTCTTAAAACCATTAAGGATGAAACACTGGCGGCTGATATCACTCAGGAGACATTTGTAACGATTTTTCAAAATTTAGATACTTTGAACGACCCTGTTGCTTACCCCGCTTGGTCAAGACAAATCACTTATAGGCATTGTTTGCAATATCTTAAAAAGCAGAACAGAGAAACAACAGTTGATGAAAATGAAGATGGTAGCACCATCTTTGATACCATTGAGGAAGAAAGAACGGATTTTATTCCTGATGAAAATCTTGATAAAGAAGATTTCAAAAAAACAATTCTAAATATTGTTGACAGTCTTCCCGAAGAACAACGAACCGCTGTTATTTTATATTATTATGATGAATTGTCTGTCAGGCAGATTGCTGAAATTCAGGGTGTAACAGAAGGAACGGTTAAGAGCAGACTTAACTATGCAAGAAAAACAATCAAATCAGCAGTAGAAAACTATGAAAAGAAAAACAATGTCAAGTTACACAGTGTTGGTGTTCTTCCTATGCTTTTGTGGTTGTTTGGAGCGGATGCAAAGGCTTGTTCAATGCCTATGCAGACAGTACAAACCGTTGCATCAGGTGTTTCTGCTTCCACTGGTACAACAATATCTGTATCAAAATTGGTGCACATCAGTTCAAAATTGCTTGGTGCTCTATGGCAAAAAATTGTTGCAGGATTGGTTGCGGTTGCAATTGTTACTGGTGGCACGGTTGCGGTTGTAAAAATTGTTAACAAACCAGATGCACAAGTTCCGCAAGACAAAGGACAGTTAGAAACATTCCAAAAACCACCCGTAAAGGAAAATGTGGAAAGTGAAACACCCATAATCGTAACAGGTTGGCGAGGTTTTGGAGAAGCGACCCACAAACCTTATGTATCCCAGAAAAATGAATTTATTTTAAAAACAGAGCAAATGAATGAAACTTACCTAAAAGGCGAACTGATGGTTTCTGTTCTTGAAGGTTCTTCATACCAAAAATTATTTGAAATTGATATTGAAGGTACTGGTGTAAAAGAAGATACTCAAACAATGTATACTTGTTCAATTTCTTATGATGAAGAATTGAAAGATACGATAGAAAAGTATTTTATGGATGTTCCAAATCATAACGAGTTAACTTTAAGGTATCATTTTAAAACCGAAAGTTTTGGTTTATATTTTGGCGAATATAATGTCGCAGAAGATGCTAATATGGCTGGTTTTAATGCTCTTTTAAGAAAAAGTGATATTGTAAAATAAAAATTTTAAAAAATTTTTCCAAAAAAATAAAACCAAATGAGGTTCTCGTTCCTCCTATTAATGTAAGGAGGATGAAAAAGTGAGAGAACATAACAATTTATACTATATTTTTTTATGGGATTTTGAAAAAAATAACCTCTCATTAAAAATGGCAAAACAAATTTGGCAAACAATTAAAAATCGTTTATTTTAAAAATTTATCTAATTAAAACTTGGAGGAAAAAATTATGGGTTTATTTAAAAAAAAGGAATGTGTTAATTGCGGTAAAATGTGCGGTGTGTTTGGAAGGCAAAAAACCGAAGACAAGAAAATTTTATGCAATGATTGTGCTAACAAAGTCGGAAACGAATTGTCTGCTTGGCAATATACATACGACCAGTATCCTGCACTTGTTGAAAGATGCAATGAAAATGAAAAAAGATTGCAGGAATTTAATATTGATAAAGTGTATTATGACAGAATTGTTATTGATGAAACAAATAATTGGATTGCTATTCTTGACGATACTGTTTTCACCGTTAAGAAAAAACATTTACTTACACAAAAACCTCACATTTATGATGCAAAAGATTTAAAGTTCTTCCTGCAAAAGTTTGATATTAAAAAACAAGAAACTACACTTTTAGGAACAACGATTTATATTAATTTTCATACTACTATGGTATTTGAAGATGAGTTCGTTCCTTGTCCGCTAAATAGTGTTGTTGAAGAAAACCGTGAGGTAGAAGTAAAGGGTGTCTTCAATAAAAAGGTTGAAGGTTTTTACAAACAAGGGGATTTAGAACTCTTCAAATTTGCAAATGACATATTGAAGGAAAAAGGTTTAGAAAGACCAGTTGAAATGCAAAAAGGCGATACTATTGAAAGTCTTGATAAATATGCACCTTGGTTTAAAGTGTTGTTTGAACTGGAAAAGAAAAAAATTATTGATGATGACCAAGTGGAAAATATCTTGGATGGTATTACAGAAAATATGGGTATCTTCGGCGGTAGCAAGATGTCCTCACAAATCAGAAAAAGATTTGGTGTTTAATTAAGAAGGGGTTGCGGTGACAATTATGAGCAAACAAGAAATAGATACAAATGAAATTGCGGTGAAGAAAAAACCGACACTAAATTTAGGCGAAATTAACTTTTACGGATTGTGGCATACTGTTAAAACCTTTTGCACTTTCTTCGCTTTTGTAAGTGCATTTATTTGGTTTTTTCCTCAAACTCTTCCAATAGATGAAATTTTTATGTTGATACTGCTTGGTTTAGGTGCTGTATGTGCACTTGTGTCTTGCATTGTTGATGTCTTTAAAATCACTCATTTTGTAGCAGCAACAATAACCAAAGTGTTGACAGCGATATCTGTATTCACATTTATTCCGTTCGTTCCTATTATTGTTGCAATTGTAACATATGCGGGTACATTTGCATTTGCTTTTGTATTCTGTATAATGTTCCCTTATGTGATTACAGTAATTACATATATAGTAAGACTGATAATCGCAAAAAATGAAGGTATCTTTATTGAAAACAAGAAGAAGGAAATTATTACAGCCGTAGCAGGTTTTTTAACTGCGGTTGCAGTTCTTGTGCTTTGTTTAATTATTCGTAGCACAACGGTTACTGTTACAAACTTGACAATGGATGACCTTAACCAACAGCAAGTATATAGCGAATATATTGCTGATTTTCCTGAGCGAACTGTTGATGGTATTGATATTACAAATCCTACCAGTAGCAAATACAATGCCGATACTCTTAGTCACGATGATGTATATGAGTTTGAAACAACTGTTGGCGGTGTGACTTATAAAAACAAAGTGACAATTCATTACGAATATAGAGATGGTAAATGGAAACTTGATGAAATCAATGAGCAAAGAGATTTAGACAATGCTATCATTGATATTTCTGGCACTTTTGAAGGTGTCGGTAAATATGAGGGTACTCTTGCTATGAGAGATTTCCAATATACATTCAGGATTGAAAAATTAACCAAAGATGGTGGCACGGCATCGCTAGTCATCTATGATGATAGAACAAATGAAAATCTTGTTGATGCAAAATCCAACATTACAGTCGTTGAAACGATAACCGATAACAACGATATTGTTCTAAATCTTAATATTGAATTTAATCCCGCACTTGAAGGTGGCATTGATAATGTTGAAGGAAAATATTCAGTAGCAACTGGAACATTAACCGTACACGGTTTCTCGTTTAATGATGATATTATTCTCTCAATTAAATAATTTGAGTAAATAATAAATATAGAAAGGTTTAATAATTATGAAAAGATTACTTGCTTTATTACTTGCGACATTGATGGTCTTCTCGCTCGTTGCTTGTGGCAACAGCGATACCAAGGGTGGTTCTAACACCGAAAAGAGTGTTGAAGAAATTGTTAAGAATGATGATAGTACCATTGGAAAATTAGTTAGAACTTGGTGCGAAACAATTTCCATTACAGACCAAGCAAAAGGTTATGCTAATCGTGCAGAAAATAACTTTTATAAATTTAATTACACCAGTGAAGAAAAAGCAGATGGTGAAGATATTAAACGAGTTTACGAAAGCGAAAACAAAAGATATAAATTTACTGTTAGTTATGACAAGGCAGAAAATACACTGACAATTTTTGATGAAAGACAATCTACAATAACTGGTCGTATACAAGGTTGTAATGAAGTTGAGATAGGTTATAATGCCAGCACAACAGTTGTTAAGTTTAATGCAGAAAATATCTTGGTTAGTGCAACAAAAACGGATGCAGAAAAACCTGAATATGATTTTTCATACGACCAAATGATTTACACTTTTGATGAAAAAGGCAATCTGATTGAGACTGTTCCTAAAAACACCAATACTAATAGTATATTTGGAGATAGTTACAAATATAAATACGAATATGATGAGAATAATAACCTGATTAAATTAATTCACGATGATGACTATACTGAATATACATACGATGAAAACGGAAATATAACTATATATTCTTATACAACCGATGAATACGGAGAAATAATGGAAAAAAGTCCGTTCAAATGTGAAAAACTTGAAAACGGAAATATAAAAATAACACAATTTGATAATGAAGATAAAGACCGTGTTATCCGTTGGGAAATCTATGACCACTATGGTAATTCAATTGAAAGAACCGATTACAATGATGATGGAACCGTAGATTTTTCTTTAAAATGCAAATACAACGAAGAAGGAGATTGCATCAAGGAAACAAGAACAGATGAATATGGTGAGAGTGTCACTGGATATGAATACAATGAATATGGAAATACGGTTAAAACGATTTACTACAACGACGAAGGCAAGGCTTATTCAGTTACCGAATACAAATACGATGAAAAAGGTACTAAGATAGATGAGGAAACCTATCGTCCTTAGTAAAAAGAAAGGTAAAACGATTGGATGCTTAAACAATCCGACATAGTAATCTGTTATGTTCGCCATCATTTAGGTGGTGCAGGCAGAATGGAAGAAAAAGCAACAAAACAGAAAAAGCGGGTTATCAACCTCGCAAATTTAGAAACCTGATATATAATGACTAAAAAAGATATGAGAGAAATTGAAGAAAATCTCTCATATCTTTTTTCGTGTCATAAGTCATATAAAAAGTATCACTTAGGTGATATCAAGAAAAGTATCGGTTAGTAGATACTAAAAGTATCACTTAGATGATACCAAAAGGATATGAGTGAAAACAAAAAATCTACTCATATCTTTTTTTATGCTCTGTTCGCAAGTGGAGTGCAACGATTATTATGCTCTGTCCGACCGTAAGGGAGTTGGATGGAGCATTTTTTCGTAGAAAACTCAGTTTTTGTGGCAGTATTGCGGCGGTATGCCACAAAATGTACTGAGTTATATTTTCAGCGAAAATATAATCGTTTAAATAAAGTTTCCTTCATTATTACACTAAGACCATATCAAAAAAGATATGAGAAAAAATGAAAGGAGTTATTAAAATGCAAGACCCTCACTTTTTCCCTTTAACAGAGCAACAAGTTTTTGAAAACCAAAAATCACTATCCGAGAAATTAAATTTTGCCAAAACGATTTATGACCTTGCATCCGAAGAAGGTTGGTTTGCTGATATGTTTGGAGTTAGTCCACGAGATGCAAGTATTTTGTCGTATGAAATATCCGTTATACAAGAAAAGATTATGGGCAATCTCATAATTTTTGATAAAAAGGAAGATAAGGTGGTTTAATGAAAGAAATCAATGCCACCCTTTCACTGCATATGGATTCAAAACACAACGATAATCACGATGCAAGAAAATTATATGTGCCATATGTAAATCCAGAATTGAGCATAAACAATTATTATCCTGATTTTAATATGTCCAGAGAGCAGGCATTTGAATTTTTATTTAGCGTTGCTGTTCGTGAGTATAATCAAAAACAGACCAGACCTGAACGAAGGATTAAAAATTACTTGGAAAAACTCTTGAAATCAGAAGAACGACAAAATCAACTGATAAGAGAAAAACGGGCAGAAGGATGCAGTTATAAAGAATTAGCGAAATTCAGGAAGAAAAAACACTGCTCAGTCCAAATGATTATAGGAATTGGCAATATACAGGAAAATCCAGAGTTCAAAGCGAATGGTTCAAAAGCGGAGGTTGTCAATAAAATCATAAAAGAATATATTGATGGATTTCAGGAACGAAATCCAAATGCCTTCCTGTACCACAGTGCACGGCATAACGATGAGGAGGGAGTTATTCATGGACACCTATCATTAATCTGGTATGCAGATGGTTTCACCAAAGGTATGAGCAGACAAGTGTCACAGAAAAAAGCACTGGAACAGATGGGATTTGTGTCTGACACGAAAAAAGGTGCGGATGGTAAATTGCATCTCGCCATTGAGAAGTGGCAGCAAAGAGAACGGTCTGTTCTCCGTAGCATCTGCAAATCCTACGGCATCAACATTGTATCTGGTAGAGAAAGTCGCGAACACCTTGACCGTGAGCATTATATTATAAAAAAGCAAAAAGAAGAGTGTGCTACACTATTAAAAGATGCAAACGAGAAAGCGGGTGCTGTTTTAGCAGCACAAGAAAAGGTTGATGCACAACTTTCTGACATCAAGAATTTTTTACAAAATACCGAAAACGGTGCTGTTTATTCCATATATGCAGAGAACCGTGACAGCAAAGAAAAAATTTCCGCATACGAAAAAAAGAATAGGGAGACATATTTTCTATTGGCAAGATTATGGGAAGAATATAAAAAAGAAAATGCACGGTACTGGGAAAAGTACCGTGCAGATAAAAATGAACTCTTTGCATCCCTCCAAGCAATTCGGAACGGTGTCAAGTACAATAAAAAGCAACTGGATGATTGCTTATATTCGCTTTTAGATACCAGTCAATCGCTTTTAAGCAAACTAATATCCATTATAGAACTGTTTGCTTTGCTCGTTGAGAACACTGTTTTTAAGCGAGAATTAGCGAAGATAGAACAAGCACACAGAGAACTAAAAGAAAATGCCCGTGTGGTGTTACAGGCATCCAAAGAAACCAGTATCGCTCTAAAATCAAAAGATATGGATAATGTAGAACTTGCACTACAAAACTGGAACACGACTATTCAAAAAACAGATAATGACTTGCGATTACAATTTCAAACGGTTGATGAACAATATAAAGGGATATAATGAAAAAAGATATGAGAGTTTTTGTTTCTCTCATATCTTTTTTGTTTAACCGAAAAAGTTTTGAGTTACGGATAAACAATAAACCTCACCAATGTATTTTTCATATATGGCAACAGTCAATCTCGTATATTCTGGATTTAAAATGTTTGCTTTGTGTCCAGGCGAATTCATCCAATTTTTTACTGCTTCTTCTGCAATTTCATAAGCAGGCCAACCTTCTGCATAAAAAAGATTTTCGCCCCAAGCACCGTGTAATATCACACCTGCATCCGTATAAACAGTATCCCAATTAGACCAGTTAGGTCTTGTGTGACTAAATGTTATACTTGACTCCTCTGCTCTAATATATGTGAAATAGTAGGCATCATCATACCATTCAAGCGGGGCAAGACCAACCTTTGCTCGCTCTTCGTTACACAAACGAAGGATTTCCATCTCAAATTCTCTATATGGACTATCAATCTTTTTGGTTCTAAGTGCCATTGTATAATCCATTATATTTACATCTTTGTCAACAATATATTCATAACCATTACTTGTTGTATATTTAATTTTGCCATCAGACAAATCCTCTCCACCTTCAAGTTTGGGTGTTGAGGAACCTATACGAAAATACGAACAAGTCTTACAGTATGTGTCTCCTGAATATCCATTTTCATACATAGTTGCATCTTTTTTATTTTTAATATAGAAGATGTGGTCGGTAGAAGGCAGTTCTTTTCCCAATGAAATGAGTTTATCGCAATCAGCACAGTACTTATCTCCTGTATATCCAACCTCCATACAAGTAGCGGTTACTTGATTTTTTAGAATAGTCTTTTTGTGTAAACAAGATGATGTTTGGGTTTCAGGATTTTTTGTGCTTTCGGTAGGATTTGAAGTTTTATCGTTTTCTGAGGTTTCACCTCCGCTTGTTGTTTCTGTTTGTGTAGAACTGTCAGCATCACCTTCATCGGTTTCAGAGTTAGAGCCATCTTCTTTTATTTCGGTGTTCTGTGTAGTACTCATTTCGGAACTATTATTGTCACTTTTAGAAGAACAACCGCAAACCGTAAACAACATTATCAAACAAAGTAAAATGCAAATTATTCTTTTCATTTTTTAATCTCCGCTTTTTCTCATATCTTTTTGTGTTTTTTCTTAAATTCTTCAATATCAAAATTTATTGTTACATAGGTGCGGGGTTTCGGAACTTTCTCTGCTAACAACTGCCAACGGCGGTATACATTGTAACTGCTAATCATATTCAGCATTTCCATCGCTCTTTCAACCCTTGCTCGTTCGGAAGGAACGGTGTCTATCATAGTATCCGCCAAGTTGCTGATTTCATAATATTCACTGGGCACTCCACCGCATCTCTTTGGTAAATCAAAAATCTCAAATGGTTGGTTAGAAAGGTCATCACTGTAACTTAATGTGTTTTCATAATCATTCGCCATCAACCAAAATGTGATTTTACTGCTAATACCACAATAATCCTTTAATAATTCTAATGTGGTCTTTGGACTAATTTGATAAGTTTCATATGCAAAATAAATTTCTTTAAATGCATCGTTAATATTTAACCTCTGTTCAGTTCTAAGACCGCCTGAATTTTTTTGTGGTATCGCATTGCTTACATAAGCAGAAAAATCTTCAATGAGTTCAGATGCTGATTTTGAAGACTTAACAAAGAAATCTTCTCCTGCTTTCTGGTTTCCAAATCTTAGTGTGGAAAACGGAGAGATTTTTGCGATTGCTCCATCAAAATTAAAAATCAAAAGGTCAATGCCTTTTTGCAGGATAGCAGTATAGAACATCGTTGCCTTTTGACTGTTACCCATCAGCAAGGCATCCACAGAATACATATCTATTCTATCGCCTGTATCCAGTTTTTCAATCAGTTCCATTAATTTTGGTCTGTTGTCTGTATCAGAGCGAATAATATCAATGACAATTTCATCAACACCAATAGAATACAATTCTTGATATGCTACTGTTTTCTTAATATCAATCGTTGTATTTCGGATGCTTACACCGTATCCATAAACTTTTTTCATATAATTACCCCTTTTTAAAAAATAAACCTTTCCAAAGGCTTGACAATGAAACTGTTGGTGTGTATAATAATAGTGGTATAGGTGGAATACAAAAACCACCTATAAAAAATCTCTTGCTATGGGTATAGGCAAAAGGCGATTAAATGTCGCCTAAAACAATACCTTGCTATGAGTATAGCAAAAAGGCGAGAGAAAGTCAAGCATCTTGACACCTGAATATAAAAATTCAGCACATTGCGAGGTCGTACACAACTAAAAATCAATTTGAAAGGAGTTTTTATATGGAACAGATGACCCGAACTATCTCAACCGATATTAAATTGTATTCCGTTAAGGAAGTCGCAAGTTTGCTTTCAATCAGTAAGAACAGGGTTTATGACCTTATTTATGCTAACCGTATTCCTGCTATGGATATAGGCGGGTTAAAAATAAGGCACGAAACTCTTGCTGATTTTCTCAAAAATATGGAGGGGTACGAGGTTGATTTCAACCACCCAGAAAATCTTTATGTTTTGCAGAAAAGAACTGCATAGAAGGGAGTAAAAAATGAGTAAAAGTATTGAAACAGTAAGAACCGTTCATATCTTCAAATCTAAATACAAAAGAAAGGACGGTAAGGAAACTTGGTCGTATCGTTTTGAAATGCCATATCGCCGTGCAGATGGTAAACGAGATTTTGCAACAAAGAGTGGTTTTGCAACAAAAACGGCGGCGAAAACGGCAGGACAACAAGAGTTCAACCGTATCTATAATGGTGTTGTACCACAAATTACCAAGTCTGATGACCGTGTTGCAGAACTTCGTTTCAAGGACTACATCACAAACTATTGGTATCCGTTCAAAGTCAAGTTGGTAAAAGATACTACACTACACGGGTATCAAAAGCGGTTTAACAGTATTTTGTTCCCACGGTTCGGCAACACGGCAATTAAGGATATCACAACCGAGGTTCTGGAAGAATTTTTAAACACGGAAATTTATCTTAATTCCGAGTTCTCAAACCATACCCTGCTAAACCTACGGGCATTGTTAAAACAGGTTTTCAGTTTTGCTGTTAAAAACGGACATCTTGATAACAACCCGATGCTGTCTGCTACACCACACAACCCCCGTATTCAACCTAATGTGATAAAACGGGGACAATGCAGAGATGCTGTTGACAAGAGTACCTTAAATAAAATTTATGAGTTGTATCCGAAAGGCACACTTGAACACCTTGCACTCAAAACCCTGCAACTAACTGGTATGAGAGAAGGTGAATGTTTTGCTCTTGATTGGAGAGATGTATCCTTTGAAAAACATTGTATTTTCGTAGTCAGGCAGATACAGAGAAAATCTCCCACCTTTGCTCCAACTGATTGGGAAAGGGAACTGCTTGCTCAACATTCCGAACTTCGTAATTTCAAGTGGTACATAAGTAACCCTAAGTATGAAAGCCGCCGTGCAATTCCTATGACAGCAGAACTTGAACAACTGCTCAAAGAAGAATGGGAATGTCAACAGGCAAACCGTAAAAAGTACGGTGCAAAGTATAAGAAGTATTTCTATACTCGTAGAACTGCACCCCGTTTTTATGATGACTTTCACACCTTCAATTCTCGCACAAGTCAAATTAAGGGTGAAATCGTTACAGAGTTTGAGAATGGTATTCTCAACGAACACGGTATTGGTTACGAGTTTAACCCTGTTTTTCGCCGTGTGAATGGTGCTTATTATACATCTGGAAACACTCAATATATTTCTCGTAAAATTCACGGTTACGAGGGTAACGAACTTATTTCAAGCACCTTTAATATTCATTCTTTACGACACACCTATGCATCTTCTATGAGGTCAATGGGTTTTGAAAGTTACATTGTGCAAAGTCTTATGGGACACAAAAATCCATCAACTACAACACAAGTGTATATGCACCTTGAAGAGAATGTGTTTACACAGGTGGCACACACAGTCAACACTATGGGTAGTGTTGAGGCACTTATCAACAATCTCACCAACGAACAGTTGGAAGAGTTGAAAATAAAATTATTAAATAAAGGAGAATTGCAGTAATGCAGGAATTGTTTGTAGGCCAAAAGGCAAGAAATTTGAAAATGTTTGAGGCAGTTTATAAAAACTGCCCTTACAAAAACTTTGAATACACAGGATTAAACATCGCAGAAGATGGGACTTTAATATTGTGTAATTTCATACCCAACATTCGTAAAATAGAGATTGACTATTTTATGAATAGAAAGACAAAGTTTTATAACTTTGATGTTGACAATACAATATCGGCACTTCTATTACGAGGTTCAGTAAGTTGCGACCAAATATTAGAGCCAATATACCCCGACAATCGTATTGATTTGATATCTCAAAACAAAGAAATGCTTATGGTAATGGTTGATACGGCAACAGATGAGGTCAAAGCATTTCGTATGTGCTTATTACCTGATAGAGTATGTCAAACAATAGTTGAGAATTTAAACAAAATCAAACAGGCAAATATTTCACAGGAGAATTTGTTAAGGTCATTAACAACTGAAATTTATTCCAGAACTCCCGAACGACTTGAAAAACTTGGAAGATACATAGGTAAAGAGAGCAACAGTATTACATCGGCGAAAATGATGTTTCCTATTTAAATAAGAGGGGATGTTCCATCTTATTATTTACAACTATACAATTAAATGCAATCAAGTGAAGAGAGGGACAACCCCTCTCTTTTTTGTTGTTTTAGTATTAAAAAAATAGTTATGTGGGAGTTTTTCCTGCATAACTTTTTTGCGAAAAACTGCTGAATTATAGGCAAATCAAAACCCGATGTTGAAAAAATGTAGAAAATTCACCGTGTTGAAAATAAAAAACAAGGTTTAAGGTCGTTAAACCTCAAACCTTGAATTTCGTAAAAGTCCTAAAATCCTTTATTTATGCGGTTTTCTTACTTTTTTAATGCTTCTTCAACTGCAACTGCACAAGCAACAGTCATACCAACCATTGGGTTGTTACCTGCACCGATAAGACCCATCATCTCTACGTGAGCAGGAACCGAAGAGGAACCTGCAAATTGAGCGTCAGAGTGCATACGGCCCATAGTGTCGGTCATACCGTAGGAAGCGGGACCTGCAGCCATATTGTCGGGGTGCAGAGTTCTACCTGTACCGCCGCCAGACGCTACTGAGAAATACTTCTTGCCCTGCTCGATACATTCTTTCTTATAGGTGCCTGCAACGGGGTGCTGGAAGCGGGTGGGGTTGGTGGAGTTACCGGTAATGGAAACGTCAACACCCTCTTTATGCATTATGGCTACACCCTCGCGAACATCGTCAGCACCGTAGCAGCGAACCTTTGCACGTTCACCCTTAGAGTAAGCGATTTCCTCAACCACTTTAAGCTCACCTGTGAAATAGTCAAACTTAGTCTGAACGTAGGTGAAGCCGTTGATACGCGAGATAATCTTAGCGGCATCCTTGCCAAGACCGTTAAGGATTACTCTGAGAGGTTCTTTACGGGCTTTGTTAGCACTGCGAGCAAGACCGATAGCGCCCTCGGCAGCAGCGAAGGACTCGTGTCCTGCAAGAAAAGCGAAGCACTTTGTTTCATCGCGAAGGAGCATTGCGCCTAAGTTTCCGTGGCCGATACCAACCTTGCGGTCATCAGCAACAGAGCCGGGAATGCAGAACGACTGAAGACCAAGACCGATTTTCTCAGCCGCTTCAGCAGCGCTCTTTACTTCGTCCTTAATAGCGATTGCACAGCCTACAACATAAGCCCAGCAAGCGTTCTCAAAGCAGATGGGCTGAATGCTCTTAACTAAACCGTAGGCGTCAACCCCTGCATTATCACAGATTTCTTTAGCTTCCTCAATGGAGGAGATGCCGTGCTTATTAAGCTCAGCATTAATCTGGTCAATTCTTCTTTCATAACTTTCGAATAAAGCCATTTTTATTTCCTCCCTTAATTATTCGTGTCTCGGGTCGATAAGCTTTGCAGCATCATCAACGCGTCCGTACTGGCCACTAGCCTTCTCGAGTGCTTCATTAGCGTCCATACCCTTAGCAATCATTTCCATCATCTTGCCGAGGTGAACGAACTTGTAACCGATAATTGTACCCTCTTCGTCTACAGCGCACTTGGTAATATAACCCTCAGCGAGTTCCAAGTAACGCGGACCCTTAAGGCTTGTAGCGTAGGTAGTACCTGTCTGTGAACGAAGACCCTTACCTAAGTCCTCAAGACCGGCACCTATCGGCAATCCGTTCTCTGAGAAAGCGGTCTGGGTTCTACCGTAAACTATCTGTAAGAAAAGCTCACGCATAGCGGTGTTGATAGCATCGCAAACGAGGTCGGTGTTGAGTGCCTCAAGCAATGTTTTACCAACGAGAATTTCGGAAGCCATAGCGGCAGAGTGGGTCATACCCGAGCAGCCGATGGTTTCAACGAGAGCCTCTTCAATAATACCCTCTTTAACATTAAGTGTAAGTTTACATGCGCCCTGCTGCGGTGCGCACCAGCCGATACCGTGGGTAAGACCGGAAATATCGCGAACTTCCTTAACCTGAACCCATTTGCCCTCCTCCGGAATCGGAGCAGGTCCGTGATATGCACCCTTGGCAAGTGGGCACATATTTTCAACTTCTTTTGAAATAATCATATATGTACTCCTTATCGTTATTTGGTCTTCACTTGACCATACATAAGTATTATAACAAATTTTACCCACCTTTACAATAGCAAATGCGACAAAATTTTAACGAATTTTTGTTGTAAAATATGAGTAATTATGGTACTATGTATACAAAGCCTCCCTTGTGTAAAGGGAGGTGGCAAAACTTTAGTTTTGACGGTGGGATTGTTGAATGGACAGAAAGCACAATAAATCAATAGTTCATATAGCGAAAACACTCCGTAGAAATATGACTAAGGAAGAAAGACACCTGTGGTATGATTTTCTTCGAGCATATCCCATTAAATTTTCAAGACAAAAGGTTTTGGGAAAATATATTGTTGATTTTTATTCTGCTCAGGCAAAATTAGTAATTGAACTTGATGGGTCGCAGCATTACGAAAAGAGTGTTATAAAGGAAGATGGAGATAGGACGGCTTATCTTGAACAGTATGGTGTTAAGGTAATCAGAATACCAAATAATCAGTTGAATCAGAATTTTAAAGGGGTTTGCGAGCATATAGATTACATAGTTAAACAATCCCTCAGTCAGCTTCGCTGACAGCTCCCTTTACACAAGGGAGCCTATAGGGAATGAAAAATTCTGATTTATATAATATTATATGGGGGTGATTTTTATGTTTAAAGAGATTAAACCAACCGAAATTAAGGATAATTTAATAGACATAATTAAAAATGAGTGGATGCTAATTACCGCAGGGGATGAGAGTGATTACAATATGATGACCGCCTCCTGGGGCTTTATGGGGGAGATGTGGTCAAAT
>JAZRKE010000023.1:0-15478 GCA_045646145.1 Acutalibacteraceae bacterium
AAAGGTAGACTCGCTCATATTGCAAAGGTTTAGAGCTTCGGCGGTTGATAGCTTTCCTTTATCCCAATCTTTAATAATTTTATCAAAGTTTTCGGGTATAGGGGATTCGGGTCTTCCAAACTTAACACCCTTTGCTTTTGCGGCGGCAATGCCTTGTGCTTGCCGCTTTTTTATGTTTTCACGCTCGTTCTGTGCCACAAAGGATAAAATTTGTAAAACAAGATCCGCTATAAAAGTTCCCATAAGATCCTTGCCGTTCCGAGTATCAAGCAGTGGCATATCAATCACACAAATATCAATACCAATATCCTTAGTAAGTATTCTCCACTGCTTTTGGATATCCTCGTAATTGCGGCCTAAGCGGTCAATTGAGAGTATGTAGAGAAGATCTCCCTCTTTTAACTTCTTTACGAGCTTCTTGTACTGCGGCCGTTCAAAATCCTTGCCCGACTGCTTATCAATATAGACATTACCTTTCGGCACGTTATTTTCGTCCATAACAATAAGCTGCCTATCCTCATTTTGATCGATACTCGATACTCGCACATAACCATAAATATTTCCCATGATATAGTCCTCCTATATAAAAATTATACACGACCAAGGTGGGATACCTTAAATCGTGTATAAAACATAGGAAGTATTAAATCTTAGTTTCAAGAAAAAATTAAAATAGTTTATGAAACTTTATCTGCATAATTCACAGAATGTATTACCGAGTTCGTTTGTTTGTATGTATCTTTGCGTAATACTACCACTAACGCTTCCGATACTCATAGATTTCATAGCTGAGTTTAGAAGTCCCAATGCTATAAGCCTATCGGCTTGATATACCGGACATTGTGATGTATCAGAGATAATTTTGTCGTGTACATCAAATAGTAATTTAATATCTGAAATAAATAATCTAGATGTTACTTCAGATAGTTCACAAAAAACATTCCAATTTATTTTTTGTTCAACATATGCTCTATAAAAACGGGCCAAAATCTCTGATTTTTTTAAATCAACATTTGAATTTAAAGTAATTATAACGCGCCCCAATTCTTCCTCAGCAAATTTGGGATTAGCATAAATTCGTTCTTTATATTGATTTAACTTATCTTGTTCGACAATTTTTTCATTAAATGTGTTTATAAATTTAATAGTTTGTCTTAATAAATTCCTATCATGAATATTTTGCGCAGTTTTTCCTATTCCAACTAAAACGCTAACAATAGGTACATTTTTAAATATACTTTCATCTAATAAACTGTCTATTCCTAGCTCAGCCATATCTAAGCAAGCATCACTTAACGTTGCATCGAATAGTGTTGTTTTAAACGCCGGAACTATTTTATCCATATTTTTATCCTTTCTAACGGCAAGCACCATAAATTATATTTATTAATCAGCATTTGTCGGACTTGTAATTTCTAATAATGTGCTTTCAATAAATTCTTTTTTACCTAAAATCTGTTCGGTTTCAAAATGAATTTTTCCAATAAGTTTTTTCTTATAGTCTAAAAACAATTCGGATTTTTCTATCTCTTCCGGAAACCCCTTACTAGAAATTGCGATATATGCAGAACATATATTATCATACGACTGTTTAATTTTCATAATTTCATCAAAGTCGGTTTGTTCTAAAACAAATTTAGATTCAATTAATGATGATAATGTATCATTAATATTTAAGTTACAATTTGATTGAGTAATTTCAAATATTTTTCGAATTTCCTGCGAACTCTTTTCTTCTATTAATTCGAACAAATTAATTTGCTTTAAAGTAAAAGCAAAATTTAGAATAGAGTATGCAGTACGAAAAACTTCCTTACGATACGGTAATAATTCTGATTGCATTTGCTTTTTTTGCAATAATACAGTTTGTTTATTGATTTTATGAGTTTGAAAAATTATTATAGTAGTTAAAATGATATTGGCGATTAACGATAATATTTCAACAAGATTAATTTTAATAAAATCTAACATAAAATTTATTATTCCTCCGTATACTCATGTGGGCGTTCTTTATAGTCTTTAACTATATACTCGCCGATGGTGTCGTATTTACTTGTTTTGGTTTCGGTGGGGGTGTCGGTTTCGTTATCTTCGCCGAGGATTGCCTCGAAGAAGATGCGTTCAAGGTATTCATATTTTGAATAAATACCTTGGGAAGCCCAAACGAGAGCGTTACGAACATAGGCCGAGTTGGTTTTGAAGAGTTCGTGTTCAACCTCAAAGCCCATCGATTTTGCAAGCAGAACAGCAAACACTATAACAGTTCTTGTATTACCCTCACGGAAGGGGTGGGTTTGCCAAATACTTGCAATAATACGAACAAGTTTGAAAACGATATCCTTATCATTATCGCCGGTTCTTTTGAGTTTGGCGATTTCTTTCATTGTTTCGTTTAACTGCTTTTTAATTTCCTTCGGATAAGCATAACGAACAGTATCCCCGCCGAGAACATCTTCATATTTCACCATTTGAATGGTACGGAATTCTCCCGCCCAATCAAATATCTGACCGAAGATATTACGGTGAATATCCTGCAATGTTTCAGTGTTAAACTTATCATACTTATAATCATAAATTGCCGCCATAGCAAGACCGGTAATATCAGCCTCTGCCTTGCGAAGCAATTCTGAATCTTTTATATCTGCTAAATTTTTTAGCACATTAATGTCATCATATAAATAAGGGTCACGCATTTGTTATACCTCCGTTACAAAACCGTATCTTCTGAGTGTTTGCTCAAAAACAGACAAGAATGTTATATTGCCGTTTTTCCAATTGGCAAGGTCATTTTTAACCCTGTCGCTTACGGGAACGCCCTCGATTGAAGTCATTGCATCAGAAAAAGAAATTCGTTTTTCTTTTTCGTCAGCAGAAATGCTATCCATACCGCTTGTGAGCTTAAACATTTTAAGTTTGCGAAGTAGTGCTTTATCCAATAACTCAGCGGCGGTTTCGATATCTGCAAGTCTTAAAATAACTTCGGGCAGTTCTGCCTCGTATTCTTTTCTTAAAGAAAGCTGATTTGTTATTTCTTCTGCTTCTTCTGTCTTAATATATTTACTCTCAACAGTATCTCCGTTACGGGTTTGCAAATATAAATACTGTTTACCGCCAATCGTCTTTTTAGAAATATATCCTTTTGGCAAAACACTAAGCTTTTGCTCGATTTCAAGTTTTGATGCAAGTAATTCTTTGTATTCAAAAATAATATCTCTCATATCATAGCCTCCTGACTACTAATAGTATATCATATTTTAACCTACAAATCAACATTTATTCGAAAATTTGTAGGTTAATTTATCGGCAGGAAAATTCTTTGTTGCTGTATATATTACCAATATTAGGAAACTATATAATTATAAAATGACGAGAACGAGGTTGGTTAATATAGGATTTTTTAAAGGTTGGTACTTTAAATGCAGTACCAAAGACAAAACAATGGCATTTATACCTGCGCATCATTATAGCAATAACAAAAAATCTGCTTCACTACAGATAATAACCGATGACAAGGCAATAAACATCCCTTTTGACACATTAGAATATCATGAAAAACCGTTATATGTAAAAATAGGAAATTGCGTCTTTTCTCACGAAGGAATAATCCTCGATTTTAAAGGCGATGGATTAAAGTTTGAAGGTGAGCTTTGTTTTGAGCAACTAACCCCTATTCGCTATGATATTATGGGACCGTTTAAGTATGTGCCGTATATGCAATGCAGACATAGCGTATACAGTATGTGTCATAAAATCAACGGTGAGATTAAGGTGAATGATCAACTTTATAATTTTGAAAATGGCATAGGATATATTGAGGGTGATTGCGGACGTTCTTTCCCGAAAAAATATATTTGGACGCAGTGCTGTTTTGATAATAAATCACTGATGTTATCGGTAGCCGATATACCCCTTTGGGGAATTCATTTTACAGGTATTATCGGTGTAATTTTCATTAATGGAAAGGAATATCGAATTGCCACATATCTTGGTGCTAAAATAAAACAAATTGACGAGAACTCAGTTACAATAAAGCAAGGAAGCTTTGAGTTTATTGCCAAGTTATTAAAAAAGAACGCACAACCACTCGCAGCACCTTCAAATGGTGATATGTGTAGAACGATACACGAAAGTGCATCTTGCCAGGCGTATTACCGATTTTCTAAAAACAGAAAAACATTATGCGAATTCAAATCCGATAAAGCAAGCTTTGAATTTGAATATAATTAAGCTAAGACCACAGACAAGTTTTGTCTGTGGTCTTAGATATTAATAAGCTTATTCACATATTCGTGCATTTCCTGCTTTGATTGAATAGAATGGGTCCCGTTTATAATCTCCTGCTTTTTGTCTTCGCTTAACATTGCAAATTTTTGCATGGCATCAGGATTTTGAGCAAGTGCCATTGAGAAACCAACAGGCATTTCATCTCGTTTCATAAGTTTTCCTCCAAAAATCATTGTAATTATATTTTGCCACCTTTTATGCGACCTATACTATTACGCTTTTGCATATTAAAAAAACATAGAGCGAATAATAAATTTAATAATATTCGAGGTGATTTTTTGAGTAATCGTTTACAATACGAAACAAGTCCGTATCTATTACAACACAAGGAAAATCCTGTGGATTGGTATCCTTGGTGCGATGAGGCGTTTGAGCGTGCAAAAGTTGAGGATAAACCTATCTTTTTAAGCATTGGCTACAGCGCATGTCATTGGTGTCATGTGTTAGCGCACGAAAGCTTTGAAGATAATGAAATAGCCGAGATTTTAAACAAATATTTTGTATCTATAAAGGTTGATAAGGAAGAACGTCCTGATATTGACAGCGTTTATATGTCGGTATGTCAGGCTTTTACAGGAAGCGGCGGCTGGCCTACGAGTATTTTTATGACCGCAGACCAAAAGCCGTTCTTTGCAGGAACCTATTTTCCAAAAACATCCCGTGGAGGTATGATAGGTTTTAAAGAGCTGCTTATTGCTATTAACGAGGCTTGGAAAAATAATAGACCTTCGTTGCTTGAGCAATCAGATAAGATTATTAATCATTTAAATCAAACCGAAGTTTACAATGATAATGCAGAAATTGAATTAACACACTCTGCTGTGTCAGTATATAGCAAAATCTATGATGAAAAATACGGTGGTTTCGGTCGTGCACCAAAATTTCCAACACCGCATAACCTTTTATTTTTGCTTTCTTATTACGAGCGATATAAAGATAAAAACTGTCTGCAAATGGCGGAATACACACTTTTGGGGATGTACCGAGGCGGTATGTTTGACCATATCGGTTTCGCCTTTTGCCGATATTCAACCGATAAAAAGTTTCTTGCACCCCACTTTGAAAAAATGCTGTATGACAATGCATTGCTGATGCTTGCATATTGCAAGGCATACTCTGTAACCCATAGCAGTTTATATCTTGAAATTGCCGAGAAAACAGCAAATTACATTTTGCGTGAAATGACATCAAAAGACGGTGGATTTTTCAGTGCGCAGGATGCCGACAGCGAGGGTGAAGAGGGTAAATATTATCTATTTACTCCTGATGAAATTATTAGTGTTTTGGGTGAAACAGACGGTGAGAAATTCAACAGACATTTCGATATAACAAGTACAGGTAATTTTGAGGGAAAAAGTATTCCCAATTTGCTTAACAGTGATGTTACAGATAAATCTTTTGAAGAATGTTTGCTTAAATTACAACAATTTAGAAAGAATCGCTATTCGCTACATTTAGACGATAAGATTTTGACTTCTTGGAACTCACTTATGATAGCCGCAATGTGCGAATTATATCTAGTGAGTAAAAACGATGTTTATCTGAATGCCGCTCAAAAAGCAGACAAATTTATAAATACGTATCTTTGTGAAGATAATACACTATTTGTCAGTTTCCGTGATAGTAAACGTGGCGTAAAAGGCTTTTTAGATGATTATGCAAGCTATATTTTAGCTCAGCTTTTCTTATATCGAGCAACCTTGGACAACAGCTATTTAAACCGTGCAAAGCAGATGTGTGATGAAGTCGTAAATGATTTTGGTGATAACACAAGCGGATTTTATTTGTACAGTAATCAAAGCGAAGAACTGATATTAAGACCAAAGGAAACCTATGACGGCGCTATCCCAAGCGGAAACTCGCTAATGGCATATAACTTTGTAAAACTATATCTTTTGACTTCGGATGATAAATATAAAGACTTAGCAGAAAAGCAGTTAGATTTTATTTCTGCTGCGGCTAATTCTTATCCGACCAATCACGCAATGTTTTTAACAGCACTTTTAGAATATAACGAACCGCCAAAGAAGGTTACTGTTGTAGTTGATGATAAAATAAATATAAACGACTTTGTTTTGGATTTACCTGCAAATGCAATCATTAATCTCTTAACAAAACCCACAGGTGAATATACTCTAAAAAATGGTAAGACCACCTATTATGTATGTAAGGGGAAAGCCTGTATGCCGCCTACTAACGATTTGAATGAAATAACAACTACAGACAAATACTAACAGCAGAAAGGAGTTTTCACTATGGATGATGATAAGAAAATCGAGAAAAAACCCGAACCTGAGATTAAAGAAGATAAAAAGCACATTAAACCGGGAGATATTATTGGTAAAATTGATGTTCACGATACGCGTGAACGCAGAGACGGTCCTGGTGGTAATTAGACAGAAAAACACCCTTGCAACTTAAAATGGGTTGCAAGGGTGTTTGACTGTTTTATTGAATTTTCGCGACAGAGTGCGATTTTCTTTCAAGTCCGCCATCACTTGCAACAAACAAGGTGATACCTAAACATATTAGAAAAGCACCTGTTGCTGTTGATGCCTTATACAAAAGTGCAAGATAGCCTGTCCGAACAGTAATTAATATTAAAATCAGCATAACAATACACTTAAACAGCTGCATTTTAAATCCTCCTTTTATGTACTAAAAAAGCCTTATTTCAAGCGGATTTGTCAGCTGCTCCGCCCTTGTCATTCCACTTTGTTGGTTGTGCTTCACCAAAGCGCTGATAATGCACAATTTCTCGCTGACGCAGGAATTTAAGAGGGTCGCGCACATCAGGGTCGTCGATTAGCCGTAGCAGATTATCATAGGTTGTTCTCGCCTTTTGCTCAGCGGCTAAGTCTTCGTGAAGGTCGGTAATAACATCGCCCTTAACACCGATATATGATGCTGTCCAAGGCACACCGCTGGCGGCTATCGGGTAAACACCTGCGGTATGGTCGACAAAGTAGGTGTCAAACCCTGCCTCTTTAATCTGCTCGGGTGTCATTTTACGTGTCAATTGTTGCACCATTGCCGATACCATTTCCATATGAGCGAGTTCTTCGGTAGCAACATCGGTCAATAATCCTTTAAGTTCAGCATATGGCATCGAATACCTTTGCGACAGATAACGCATTGAAGCGCCCAACTCTCCGTCAGGTCCACCATACTGAGAAATAATTATCTTTGCAAACTTAGGATTTGGGTTTTTAATGTTAACGGGATACTGTAATTTTTTATTATATTGCCACATTAGTTGCATTCCTCCTCGTTATATTCCCAAGGCCAAGGATTATCCACCCAAGACCAACGGTTACCTCTGACCTGAGTAGAGGTAACAATATACGGACCAAAGCGGCGCTCGTATTCGCCTACCAACGCTTCACGCTCTTTTTGAAGGCTCTGCCTTTTTTGAAGGGCGCGGGTATCCCACGGGTGAGTATCTAAATACATTCCGAATTCAAGTATCGCAAAATCGTAGGCGTGGATTTTCTTTCTTAAAGCGCACCTATTCATTTACAGCCACCTGCCAAAAAAGGCTTATCAAGCTCAGGAAATACCGTTCCCCTATTAAAGCCCTCGTGGATGTCATAGGTATCCTTATAAAACTGCATCGGGATATAAGCCATAGCAAGTACCGTAGGGTCAGGTAAAGCCGACATATTTACAGAATCGTTATCCGATTCCGACATTCTAATGCCCCTTAAAGCATTCCTGACTGCAGGATCATCAAACATAAATTCTCTACTGTTCAAAATTGCTTCTCCTTTTTATAAATTCTTGTGATTATACACCACAATATATAATATGAACCGCACTAACTAATGGTGTAAATTTACTCTATTTGTTTTTTAAAATAAATTTACTGAATTTGCCAAAATATACTTGACAAACCGCATAAAGAGTGATATTCTATATACAGTTAGCATTAACTAACTTGTGTTTTATCGAGGTGAAACTAATGAACTTGACAAGCGCTGAGGCGGGAAAAGAATACATAATCAAGGCAATTGAAACAGACGATGAAGAATTAAACGCTTTTCTGTTTTCTTTAGGTTGCTATAGCGGTGAGCCCATCACGGTTATTTCCCACTTAAAAGGCGGCTTAGTTGTTTCTATTAAGGACGGAAGATATAACATAGACTCACAGTTAGCTGAAGCAATTTTAATATAAAACATTAGAATTGCTTTTTTTAACATCTCGCAGTTAGCAGTGGCTAACACCCCATTCTAAGAAACATAAAGTAGGAGGAAATTTATATGAGAATCGCTCTTGCCGGCAACCCGAACAGTGGTAAGACTACAATGTATAACGCGCTCACCGGTAAAAACGAACGCGTTGGCAACTGGGCAGGTGTTACAGTTGATAAAAAGGTAGCACCTATAAAGAAAAGTATTTATGAAGGAACCGAGGAACTTATAGCTGTAGACCTGCCGGGTGCCTATTCAATGTCCCCCTTTACTTCGGAAGAAAGCATTACAAGCAGCTTTGTTAAAAACGAAAGCCCTGATGCTATTATCAATATTGTTGATGCTACAAATCTAAGCAGAAGCCTTTTCTTTACGACTCAGCTTTTAGAGCTTGGGATACCCGTAGTTGTGGCACTTAACAAAAGTGATATTAACGAGAAAAAAGAAACTGTAATTGATGCAGCTTTATTATCAGAAGAGCTTGGTTGCCCTGTTTTTCAGACCGTTTCAACCTCATCCGACGGACTGGGCGAGGTGGTTAAAGCTGCAGCTAAGCTTCGCGGTAAGGGGCAGAAAGCCCCATACTCTCAGGGCATTATCGACCTTACAAACAAACAGTCGGTAGAAGCTGCTGACAGGAAGCGTTTTACATATGTAAACAGTGTTGTTAAAAAGGTTGAAACCCGTAAAGTATTTACCAAAGACAGAAATGTGCAGGACAAAATTGATGCTGTACTTACAAATAAATGGCTCGGTATTCCGATATTTGCCGTTATCATGTTCCTGGTATTCCAGATTTCTCAGGCGTGGCTCGGTCCGTGGATAGCCGAAGGCTACGAATTTGAAAACGGCACTACTATCCCCGGTCTTGTTACGATTCTGGAAATGTTCCAAGGCTTAGTAGCCGAATGGGTATCGGGCGCCGCCCCTATCCTACAGGCTTTACTTGTTGACGGTGTAATCGGCGGTGTAATTGCCGTTATAGGCTTCCTACCGCTCGTTATGGTAATGTATTCCCTCATTTCCTTACTTGAAGACTGTGGCTATATGGCTCGTGTGTCGGTAGTGCTCGACCCCATCTTTAAAAAGGTTGGTTTATCGGGTAAATCGGTAATTCCGTTTGTTATCGGCACAGGCTGTGCAATACCGGGTGTTATGGCCTGCCGCACAATCAGAAATGAGCGAGAGCGCAGAGCTACGGCTATGCTTACCCCCTTTATGCCCTGCGGCGCAAAGCTTCCCGTAATCGCTCTTTTCGCAGGCGCATTCTTTGATGATGCTGAGTGGGTTGGCACAATAATGTACTTTGTAGGTATAGTTCTTATATTCCTATGTGCATTACTTGTTAACAAAATCGCAGGACACAAAAACAGAAAATCCTTCTTCATTATTGAATTACCCGAATATAAAATTCCGAGCCTTAAGCGTGCGGCGCTTTCAATGTGTTCACGCGGTTGGGCTTACATTGTAAAGGCAGGTACAGTAATTCTGCTTTGCAACACTGCCGTTCAGATTATGCAGACATTTGACTGGACCTTCTCTGAAGCTGCAAGTGCCGATACCTCAATTCTCGCCACTATTGCAGGTCCATTTGCCTATCTGCTCGTTCCCGTTGTGGGGGTTCTCTCCTGGCAATTAGCCGCAGCCGCCATTACAGGCTTTATAGCAAAGGAAAATGTTGTTGGTACTCTGGCGGTTTGCTATGTTGGCCTTGAAAACCTTATTGATACCGAAAAACTCGCTCTAATGGAGGGTGCAGGAGCTGAGGTTGCCGGTGTATTTGCAATCACCAAAATTGCCGCTCTTGCCTACCTTATGTTTAACCTCTTCACTCCACCCTGCTTTGCCGCTATGGGTGCTATGAACTCTGAAATTAAGAGCAAAAAATGGCTGTTTGGTGGAATAGTTCTTCAGTTAGGTGTCGGATTTACCATTGGCTTCGCAGTTTACCAGATAGGTACCCTTATTACTACGGGTACTTTTGGTGCCGGTTTTATCGGCGGTTTAATTGCTGTTATCGCTATGGTGCTTATCATAGCCTTACTCATTCTAAATACCAATAAACAATTAAAGAAAGAGTATGTATAAACTATGGAAAATTTTATAATTATTGCAGTTGTTTTGATAATAGTTGTGGCTGTCAGCGTTTACATTATTAAGGCTAAAAAAAGCGGTAAAAAATGCATTGGTTGCCCCGACAGTAGCAGTTGCGGCAGTAATTGCAGCTCTTGTAGGTGCGGTTGCAAAAACAGATAACAAAAAATCTCGGATTTATAAATCCGAGATTTTTTTAATAGCCTCAAAGGTTTCATTACTGATTACGTGCTCTATTCTACAGGCGTCTTCATCAGCCGTTTGTTTTTCTACACCTATTTTAATAAGAAAATTGGAAATAATAGTGTGGCGCTCGTAAATTTTTTCGGCGAGTTCCAAGCCAACATCGGTCAAAGTTAAAAAACCGTTTTTATCAACCGTTATATAACCGCCGCTTTTAAGGAGTCCTACCGCGCGGCTAACACTGGGCTTGGAATATCCCATATGCTCACCTACATCAATGCTTCTGACATTTCCTAATTTTTTAGACAGCACATATATTGTTTCGAGGTACATTTCGCCCGATTCCTGTAAGTGCATTAATAACCCACCTTTTTTGTTGTTATTTATATTATATAATAATTAATTAAATATTTCAAGCCCTTCTGTTTCTTGACAAATTTAAAATTAATGATATAATTTAGTTAGCAAACACTAACTGAAAGGTAAATTTTTATGAATAAATATGATATAATCGGAATGACCTGTGCTGCCTGTGCCGCCCGAGTTGAAAAGGCGGTAAACAGTATAGCTTCAGTTGAATCCTGTGCAGTTAACCTGCTAACCAATTCGGTTACGGTTGAAGGCTCAGCCGATGCTTACACCGTTATAGCCGCCATTGAAAAAGCCGGATATAGCGCCTCGCTTTCGGGCGCCGAAAAACCGACCGAGACAAATGCCGAAAATAAGAATAATTCTATTGCACGGCGCCTTATTACTTCGGCGGTGATATTACTTATTCTTATGTACATTTCAATGGGACACGGTATGTTTGGGCTACCTCTACCCCAATTTTTAGCCACCACCCCATCGGCTAATGCGCTGAGCCAGTTGCTACTCTCTTTAGCGGTTATGGTTATTAATGGAAAATTCTTTACAAACGGCTTTAAGGGTTTAATTAACCGCTCGCCGAATATGGATACGCTCGTAAGCTTAGGCTCTGCCGCTTCCTTTATTTACAGTACGGCAAATTTATTTTTAATGCTCAATAATGAGGCACTCGCCCATTCATATCTGCACGACCTTTATTTTGAAGCCGCCGCTATGATACTCGTTATAATTACGGTTGGAAAACTGCTTGAGGAACGTTCAAAGGGCAAGACGACAAGCGCTATCGAGGCGCTGATAAGGTTATCCCCTAAAACCGCAACCGTTTTAGTGGACGGTGAAGAGAAGATAAAGAATATCTCCGAGGTGGCTATTGGTGATATATTTATAGTAAAGCCCGGAGAAAGCATTCCCGTTGATGCCGAGATC
The DNA here is from genome assembly GCA_045646145.1 of Acutalibacteraceae bacterium. Taxonomy (GTDB): domain Bacteria; phylum Bacillota; class Clostridia; order Oscillospirales; family Acutalibacteraceae; genus SIG565. The sequence continues at coordinate 12,046 of JAZRKE010000023.1, forward strand.
ATTGAGGGCTATTCTTCTATAAATGAAGCGACTCTAACGGGGGAGAGTTTGCCTATAGATAAGCAAGTTGGCGATATGGTTTATGCCGCAACCATTAATCAGGCAGGTTTTATAAAATGTAGAGCTATAAGCGAATATAAAGATACCTCTTTTGCCAAGATAATTCAGCTTGTAAGTGATGCCGCCGCCACAAAAGCGCCTATCGGCAAAATTGCCGATAAGGTATCGGGTATATTTGTTCCTATAGTTTTGGGTATTTCGCTTATCACACTTATTGTGTGGTTGCTGCTTGATTCGTCGCTCGGCTTTGCACTCGCCAGAGCAGTATCGGTGCTGGTTATCAGCTGCCCATGCGCTTTAGGACTTGCCACACCCGTTGCCATAATGGTAGGAAACGGAATCGGCGCTAAAAACGGAATTCTATTTAAATCGGCTGAGGTGCTTGAAAAAACTGCAAAAGCAAAAATTGTTTGCTTTGATAAAACAGGTACCATTACGGAGGGACACCCCGAGGTTACCGATATTTATCCCGTCAGCTGTAGTGAAAACGAGTTATTAATTTTTGCCGCATCACTCGAAAAGCAGAGCGAACACCCCTTATCGAAAGCTATTATTCAAAAGAGCGAAGAACTTGGTATTAAGACCTTTACTGTTACAGATTTTAAGGCTATAGCAGGCGGCGGAATTCAGGCAAAAAGAGATAGTTCTTTGCTTTTCGGCGGAAATTACCGCTTTATAAAGAATAAGGCAAAGATATCCAACGATATTTTGGAATATTGTAACGCTCTCTCTGAAAGCGGAAAAACCCCTATGCTATTTGCCAAGAACGATAAACTGCTTGGAATAATTGCCGTTGCAGATACTATTAAAAAGGACTCCAAAAAGGCTATTAAAAGGCTCCATAAGATGGGCATTAAAACCGTTATGCTCACTGGCGACAATAATAATACCGCAAGACGAATTGCAGCACTTTCCTCCATTGATGAGGTTTATGCTGAGCTTTTACCGGAAGATAAAAATGCAGTTATAGATGGCTTTAAAAAGGACGGTACAGTAATTATGGTAGGAGACGGTATTAACGATGCCCCCGCTTTAACCAGTGCCGACATAGGAATAGCGCTAAGCTCCGGCTCGGATATTGCTATTGATGCGGGTGATATAGTTCTTACAAATAACGCTTTAACACTTGTTCCCGCCGCCATAACGCTGTCCCGCAAAACCCTCTCCACCATTCACGGAAATCTATTCTGGGCATTTTTCTATAATGCGCTTTGTATTCCACTGGCGGCAGGTGTATTTGTAAATATTTTAGGCTTTACCGTAAGCCCGATGCTCGCAGCAGCTGCTATGTGCCTATCGGATATATGCGTTGTAGGAAACGCACTAAAACTTAATTTTGTTAATATTTTAGGAGAAGGGAAAAAAGATATGAAAAAGATTTTGAAAATTGAAGGTATGATGTGTCCGCATTGCGAAAATCGCGTTAAAACGCTCTTGGAAGGCGTTTTTGGAATTAGCGAGGCAAAGGTTTCACATAAATCGGGAACCGCCGAAATAACCCTCACAGAGAATATTTCAGACGATACCTTGGTTTCACTAATTACGGGAGCAGGATATAAGGTAACTGAAATTAAATAATTTCTTGATAAAATTTGAATGTTGTGATAATATATATTAGCCAAAGTATTTAAAATTTGATTCGTGTTTGAATACTTTAGCTAAGCTCTGCGCCATTAGCTCAGCTGGATAGAGCGCTGTCCCCCGACGGCAGTTGTCGCTGGTTCGAACCCAGTATGGCGCGCCAACAAAAAAGTCTCATTTGTCTACCGGACAAATGAGACTTTTTTGCGTGATGCGTTCCTTCGGAACATGATGCGCACTTCGTGCGTGATGCAGGCTTCGCCCGTGATGCACGCCTTCGGCGCGTGAGTGGAACGCATCGCATCACCTACCACAGCGCAGCTGCATCACTTATCACTTATTTGCAAAAGAATTTGATTTGTGATATAATTCAAAAAGCGAGGTGTATTTTATGTCAGAATCTAAACTTAGAGAACTTTCTATGGAGTTTTCCGTTGATATTATTGAATTAGTAAAATATCTAAAAACCATCAAAGAATCTATCATCTCCAATCAAATCGGCAGAAGCGGAACAAGCATTGGCGCCAACATCCATGAGGCACAATATGCACAAGGTAAAAAGGATTTTATTTCTAAACTTGAAATTGCCTTAAAAGAAGCAAGTGAAACTGGATATTGGCTTGAGCTTTTATACAGAACAAAATATATTGATGAGCAAACATTCAAAACGCTTTCTTCCAAATGTACATCTTTAAGAGCAATGCTGATCGCTTCTTGCAGAACAGCAAAGGAGCATACAAAATGAACTTCTTCGATAGATTATTTAAGCGGAAATTAAAAGTATCAATTCCTCCAATGCCTTCATGGGAAACTGTTGTCGAAATGATGCGAGATAAATATCTTGACGCATTTGCAGATGAAGTAGTGGATGTTATATACTCAAAAGATCGTTCGATGCGCTATGTAATATTGAAGGACGAAAAAGGGTTGTTCACCTATCAGCTTGAAGCAATTTACCAATACGACGAAGATGAATGGAAATATATTTCTTCTGACAATGATGCACTGCCTGCAATGTGGGAACCTTTTAGAGGAATTATTGGGAAATCTGTTTTTGAAAACACAAATGAATTGCTAAAAGAGTTGAGAGCAGAACCAGAATATAAGCAGTATTTTTGACCGGCACAATACTTTCGGTCCTTTTTACCCCTACTTATACTACTTTTAGTCGCCCTTTCGCAGAAAAGAAATCCCTCACGGAATTTATAAAATACCTGTGGGCGTGAGTGATTTTATTTCATTTCACATTGCGATGAATGAGCAATATTTCACATTCGAAGGATATTTCACTTTAACTTTGGCAACTGATAAGGTATAATTATATCGTGGAATGCTTTGACTTGTCGATTTTTTAGTTGTATTCACCTTACGGCGAGTTTTATAAACAAAATGACGGTTCAAAAGAACCGTCATTTTATGTTTATAAATTATTCAGCATCCTCTGCGGGAGCTTCTTCTTCGGCTTCCTCAGCGATTTCCTCTGCAGCGGGCTTTTTCTTTAAGAAAATTACTGCAAATACTACAACGCCTATAATAAGTACGCCAAATACAATACCAATTATCAATAATACGGTACCGAGTGAATTTTCTTCCTCTACGATAGTTGTGGTTGAACCACCGCTATCATTTTTGTTAGAGGTATTTGTGTTTGCATTCGTTTCGGTATTATTAGTTGTGCCTTCATTGGTAGTGCCGCCATTGTTGGTAGTGCCGCCGTTGTTGGTAGTGCCGCCATTGTTGGTAGTGCCGCCATTGTTGGTAGTGCCGCCGTTGTTGGTAGTGCCGCCGTTGT
>JAZRKE010000024.1:0-12962 GCA_045646145.1 Acutalibacteraceae bacterium
GGTTCTCGAAGTTTTGGGAGATAGCAATGACTGGGTAAGAGGTTTGCACTCTCGCTGTGATGTTGACCCTGAAAAAAGATACATCTGCCACTTCCCTGAGGATAACACAATTATCTCTGTTAACTCCGGTTACGGCGGAAATGTACTTCTCGGCAAAAAGTGCTTTGCGCTTCGTATCGCTTCCTTCCAGGGTTGGAAAGAGGGCTGGATGGCTGAGCACATGCTCATCTTAGGTCTCCAGAATCCGAAGGGTGAGGTTAAATATATCGCCGCCGCTTTCCCGTCTGCCTGCGGTAAGACCAACCTTGCAATGTTAATTCCGCCTGAGTATCTTCGTAAAAAGGGCTACAAGGTTTGGACCGTTGGTGACGATATCGCTTGGATGAGAATAGGCGAGGATGGCAGACTTTATGCCATCAACCCCGAAAACGGCTTCTTCGGCGTTGCACCGGGAACCAACGAAAAATCCAACTTTAATGCACTTGAGTCCACCAAGAAAAACACCATCTTCACAAACGTGGCTCTTGACTTAAACGATAAGACAGTTTGGTGGGAAGGTCTTAACAAAAACCTACCAGAGAATGCGCTTGACTGGAAAGGTAATCCTTGGGACCCCGCAAAGTTCAACAAGGCAGACAAGTCCACCTGCGCTGCTCACCCCAACTCACGCTTTACAGCTCCTGCTGAGAACTGCCCCTGCATTTCTGATGAATTCAATAAGGGCGCAGGCGTTCCGATTTCGGCTATCGTATTCGGCGGCAGACGCGCTAAGTGCGCTCCGCTTGTATATCAGTCAAAGGATTGGGAGAACGGTGTATTCGTAGGCTCTGCAATGGCAAGTGAGACCACCGCCGCTGCTGCGGGTGCCGTAGGTGTTGTTCGCCGCGACCCGATGGCTATGCTTCCCTTCTGCGGTTATGATATGGCAGAATACTTTAAGCATTGGCTCGATATGGGTAAAAAGCTTGGCGACAAGGCTCCCAAAATCTTCAACGTTAACTGGTTCCGTACCGATGATGAAGGCAACTTTATCTGGCCCGGATTTGGCGACAATATGAGAGTTCTCAACTGGATTATTGACCGTTGCGAAGGCAAGGCAGATGCAACTGAGACCGCTATCGGTTATGTTCCGAAACCCGAAGATATTGACCTTACCGACTTAGATATGGATATGGCTACCTTAAAAGATATTCTTACCGTTGATAAGGACATCTGGACCAAAGAAGCCGAGGAAATCGAAGAGCACTACAAGAAGTTCGGCGATAAGTTGCCCGCAGAACTCAGAAAGCAACTCGACACCCTCAAAGCAAATCTTAAATAACAAAAAGCAGCCGCAAGGCTGCTTTTTTGTTAGGGAATAGGGGAACAGGGAAAGGAAAGAAAAAAGCAGTTCCCTCTTCCCTTTAATCCTTTCCCTATTAAAAAACAAGCCGAATGGCTTGTTTTTTAATGCACTTCTCTAAAATAAAGTCCTCTGGTGAATTCGCCTGAGGGCTTTTTACCCACTTTATAGGCTTCAATTATATTTTTTGCCTCTTCTTTTTCTTCTAATGTGAAATAAAGATAGGCAAAATCCATTCCTCTGAATTCATTCTGCTTATCGGCAAGATAGTGTGGCTTTGAATTAAACACTTCGGCAAAACCGTTAACACATTTAACAGGGAACTTTACCCCCATTCGGTCTGTGAGCGCTCGGTCCTTTTGACAGTTCGCACAGTCACCATTATTTACAGGACAGTTGCGAGTCAGCATTATAGGAAGTCTGCCATAGGCAAAATAGCCTGTTAGCAGCCGAGATTTTATACTCCTTAGCTGCTCTGCTTTAAGCTCGGGCGAAATTATCAGCCCTCTAACATTTGCCTCAGCAAGTACCTTGGCCGCCTCAGAATTATACACATTAAAGCCTACATCGGCTATAACCCCAAAGCCCTCTTTTTCGGCCAATTCCTTAGCCGCTAAGGTGCCGCAAAAGGCAGTTTTAACACCTTTTTCTCTTGTTTTTTTGAGCTTTTTAGAAATTTGTTCCTCGTTTAAAATTCCACGAGGCAGTTCTACTGCAATTTCCACACCATCAGGCAATAATATTCCCTCAAAATCTTCAAATAACGGCAGGGTTATAAGCGATATTCCGCTTAAATCGTCAGGCACCTGAGAAGCGGTCTGGAATCGGCAGAAAAACTCTGTTTTATTCTCCCGTTTTTCCTCAAATTTAGGTGTATATGCTTTCTCTTTTATGGGCTTTGTCTGCCCTCTTAATTCATCGAGCTTAGCAATACAGTTTCTTCTGAGTTCATTAAGCGCAGCGCCCGATAAAAAGAGCCCCTGTTCTATATCTATCACAATATTTTCTGCATAATACGGTGTGCCTCCCAGCTTTGCAAGACTTAAGGCGACATTCTCCTTTGTAAGCGGTTTGTTTTGTGCCGCTTCGGGTATTTGACCTATAACCTCGGCGGTATTAATACCGTCAAAAACCGTTAGTTTGCTCGGCTTTCCCGATACAATTTCCGTCCACATTTTAAGCGGTATTCTCTGCGCCTCGTTTCTGTAAAGCGAGTGAATTTCGTTTATAACCTCGCCCGAGGCTAAAACGTCCTCACGGGTTCTGATACCGAACATATCGGCGCCAAGCCTTTTATCGTAATAACCGCTTGTGAAACCCGAACGGGAAAAGATATTTTGTAAATTTTCTGCACTTTTTTCGCAGTTTTCACCGCCTAAAGCATTTTTGAATGCTGCTACCGCCGCCGCTACATACTCAGGTCTCTTCATTCTGCCCTCAATTTTAAGTGAGGCAACGCCCATAACACGCAGTTCATTTGCATAATCCAGCAAGCTTAAATCCTTAAGACTGAGCGCATATTCATTCTTACCATTTGAAAACGGCAGACGGCAGGGACCCGCGCAAAGCCCCCGATTACCGCTTCGCCCACCGATAACGCTTGAGAGTAGACACTGCCCCGATACGCTCATACACAGAGCCCCATGCACAAAAACCTCGGTTTCAATGCCGAGCTTTTTGGCTTCAAAAGCAAACTGTCTTATGCCCTCCTTGTCCATCTCGCGAGATAAAACCACTCGGGATACTCCCATTTCTTTAAGAATGGGCAGAGCAGAACAGGAATGAACCGACATCTGCGTCGATGCGTGAATGGATAAATCAGGGAATTGGAGATGAAGTCGGCGGATAAGGCCTAAATCCGCAGCTATAACTGCGTCAATTCCTGCTGTATATGCAGATTTGGCCACCGACACAGCGCTTTCGAGCTCATCATCCCGAAGCATTGTATTAAGAGTTAAATAGACCTTAACACCTCTTATATGACAGTAGCGAATACCGTCATTCAGGTCTGCCTCCGAAAAATTCTTTGCGTTGCGCCTTGCATTAAAATTTTCAGTTCCTAAATAAACCGCATCCGCACCCGAGCGCACAGCCGCCACTAACATCTCGCGGTTTCCCACAGGGGCTAAAACCTCTATGCTAAAATTCTTCATCGTCTTCATTTGTAAAGGCAGGCTTCTTTTCTTCTTCGCCCGTAAATTTAACAAGCATTCTGCGGGTAATATCAGCGTCAAGCCGAGCCATAGCCGCCTCTTCCAAAAGGCGCTTGTTTTCGAGTCTCAAGCTTTCGTTTTCGGTCTGGATTTTCTTGCCCTCATCCATAGCTTCAAGGGCTGTTATAACCGCAGCCATCGTGGTTGAGAGAAACGGACTTTTAGCAAGTACCGAATTCATTTTCTTCTCAAGCTCTGCTCCAAGCGATAGAATATAGGCTTCATCTTCATTTGAGGTTACGGAATATTCTATTCCGCCGATTTTAAGTCTGATTTTATTCGACATAATTCACCCTCCTATTAAATTTATTTTAATATAAAACCGCCGAAAAATAAAGACTTTTTTATAAATTAAAAAATTATACCTAAATTATTAAAAAAGGGTTGCGAATAAAGGCAATTTCTGTTAATATGAAAGCAAATAGAAATCTAGTGCTTTCATAAGCGTTAAGGAGTGATTTTATGAAAATTGCAAGCAAGGAACAGATAAGGGAAATTGAAGCTCAGGCAAAAGCTATGCGAGATAAAATCAGCAACAGCGAGTCTGATTATCCAAAAAAACGCCCGACCTATTACGTTGACAGTATAAACGGTTGCGACGAGTTTGACGGCAAAACACCCGAAACAGCCTGGTGCAGTAGCGACCGCGTAGGTATGGCAGATTTAAAATCAGGCGACGTTGTATTGTTTAAACGCGGATGCTCCTATAGAGGAAAACTCTATGCTGTTGGAGGCGTTACATATTCGGCCTACGGAGAAGGCGCAAAACCCGAGTTGCTCGGCTCGATTGATGCCTCCGACCCGAATATGTGGATACCCACGCCCTATAAAAACGTATGGCGCTATAAAGACCGATTCGGCTACGTTATAGATATTGGCGGAATTTTCTTTAACGACGGCAGTATATACGGCATTAAAATCACCGAAAACTTCGGTAAAAGAGAACGCTGTGATATGGGACATATTTCACCCCTCACCGTTTTTAACGGCAGAACCACATTTCAGGTGGAAAGAGGTCCCTGGCCGCCCAGAGAGGACCTTAAAGGCTCAGGCTTCAGATATTTCCAGAGTTGCCCTGAGGGACTTAAAAACGACCTCGAATTTTACCACAGCCCCCACGAAAACTACCTCTACCTATATTGCGCTGACGGTAACCCCGCAAGAGTGTTTGACCGTGTTGAGTTATCGCTTCACGGCTCAATTTCCTCCCCCCGTTCATCAAAGGATGCTCACGACGTTACCTACGATAATCTTTCCTTTAAATATTGCAATTTTGGTATCAACGGTTTTGGAAACGCTAAAAATTTAACCGTTCGCAACTGCGAATTCATCGGTATAGGCGGTGCTGTAACAGAGCCTGACTGGACCAAAAACATGCCACACTCTACAGAGGACCGTGATGCCTGCCGCTACGGTAACGGCGTTGAAATTTACGGCGTTTGCGACGGAATGCATGTTGAAAACTGCTATTTCGACCAGGTTTATGATGCCGCGGTTACGGTACAGTATCCCATTAACGGTGAAATGAAGCGCGACTATATTATTAATAACGTTAAATGGGTAAACAACCTATTCCAGCGTTGCAACTACCCGTTTGAATTATGGCTTTACAGCCCCGAGGATACAAACGGCTTTACCGCCGCCCAGAGAAATATCGACATTTCAGGTAACATTTGCATAAATACAGGCTACGGCTGGGCAAATCACCGTATGGACCCAAACAACACCTTCTATTATGCAGGCTGGATGGGCGCTTCAAATTGTGAATTTACAAACGTTTGCTGCCACGATAATATTTTAGCGAACGGTGAAAGAACCGTTATGCGCGGCCGTGGTTTTAATATGGAAAAGGGTATTAAATTCTATAACAACAAAATTTTTCATAACGGCACGCTTGCTTCGGTCGGCGAAAAAATGAAATTTAACGACGGAAATTTCAAAACCTTCCATAATACCGACGAAAGCCTTGCAATGCTTTATGAAAGCAAGACCTGGGATTCAAGCAACGAATTTTACAATATTGACAAGGATGAAAATCCAACTGAGCCATTTATTAAACTTTAATACATAGAAGGAGTAACAATGAAACCGATAGATTCTAAAGAATTAAAAAAGGTAATTGAACTCGCAACCAAAAGAAAGCAGGAAATTTTAAACAGTGAATCGGTTTATCCAACCGATGGTACCGTTTACTATGTAGACGCAGAAAACGGCTGCGACGATAACGACGGTCTCACCCCTGAAACCGCTCTTCGCGGAATTGATGGCATTGAATTTTTAAATACCAACCTGGGAGATACAGTTCTCTTTAAACGCGGTCAGATTTTTCGCGGTTGTTTGCACCCGAGAAAATATGTTACCTACTCCGCCTACGGTGACGGGCCTAAGCCCGTATTTTGTAATGCAATTGATGCCTCAGATCCTAACGACTGGGTTAAAACCGACGCGAAAAATGTTTGGATGTTCAAACCTATGATTCCATTTGTTAAGGATGTTGGCGCCGTAATCATTAATGGCGGTGAACTTTGGGGAATAAAAATTTGTGAAAACACCATAACCGGCGAACGTTGCGATATGTATCGCACAAACGGCCAACGAGGCGACGATGTTACGCACGGCGAACTTGATGTTTGGAACGGAAGGCGCTTTGTGCACCGAGAGTGCACAAAATTCTCAGGATATAAAGATATTAAAGGAGATCTTGAATTTTTCCATCGTTATCAAGGTCACGAACATCTTTATCTTCACTGTGCAGACGGAAACCCAGGCAAAGCATTTAACCATATTGAATTGACACTCCGCCACTACGCCGTTCACGGCAATTGCACAGGCTGTACCTTCGATAATATCTCCTTTAAATACGCAAACTTTGGTATTGCCGCATCGGCTAGCACTGACTTCGTAGTTCGCAACTGTGAATTTGACTGGATTGGCGGCTCCTCACAGTTCCCTGAAATGTATGCCGCGCGTTCAATAGACACACCTTTCGGCTCCGACGTAACCCGCCTTGGAAATGGTATCGAAATCTGGGGTGATTGCAAAAACTTCACGATTGAAAATTGCTGTTTCTCACAGATTTACGATGCTGCAGTTACCGTTCAGATTTCTAAGAAAATAGCCGAAAGAGATTATGTTATAGAAAATATGCGTTGGGTAAACAATGTGTTTGACACCTGTCATTATTGTTTTGAACTTTGGCTCAGCATTGGAAACCGCAATGGTTTTAAACACCTGATGAAAGATATTGATATTTCAGGCAACATCTGCTTTAACAACGGTTACGGTTGGGCCCATCAGCGCCCCGACCCAGTATACACCTTTTATTACGGAAGCGGTGAGTGGGCAGGTAATGCAGATTTTGAAAACTGTAAATTAAGAAACAACTATCTTATTAACGGTAGAGGTAACCTTGTAACTGCTTGGCACATCGGCGGCAGTAAAATGCAATTCTTCGACAACAAAATTTATCACAATAAATCATTTGGCACTTTGAGAGAGAACTTTGATGAATCTATTAACAAACTGGCTCATTATTCTATGAAAGAAGAAGACATTAAAGTGATCAGTGAATCCGGATTTATCGGTGAAAATGAATATTACAGTATAAGCGATACCGATATCCCCGAGGGTAATATTATTAAATTTTAATTGGAGCTAAGATGGAACACAGCAAAGAATATAAAAATCGTGTTAAAAAAAGAATAATGCGCCGCCGAATTCGTTTTGCAGTAATTTGTCTTGCCTTGGTTGTGGCTGTTGCTTTATCCGTTTTTGCCTGCAGGTCAATAAATACTGCCCCCGCTCCTTCCCAAGATAACCCTATTACAGAACAGCAACAACCGCTTGAGCCCTATGTTGTATCAACCGCTACGGTAGGCTCCTCGGGTGATATACTAATTCACCGTCCTATTCTTTCAAACGCTAAAACGAGTAGCGGAGAATACGATTTTTCAAATATGCTCACCCAAATTTCTTCTTACTTTTCTAAATATGATTATATGGTAGCCAATCTTGAGGTTCCCTGCGGCGGAACCGAGGGCGGAGACTACAGGGGCTACCCAACCTTTAATTGTCCCGACAGTATTCTTGACGCCTTTAAAACGGCCGGACTTGATATGTTCTTAACCGCAAACAACCACACCTATGATACCAGTTATTCGGGACTACTCAGAACTCAGAGCGTTATAAAGGAAAGGAACATCGATTACACCGGAACCCGAGAAAGTGCAGACGGCGCTAAATATCTCTTAAAGGATATAAACGGCGTTAAAATTGGATTTGCCTGCTACACCTATGAAACCAAGGCTGCGGTGTCGGGTAGAAAAGCGCTTAACGGAATATTAATGAGCGCGGAGGCCGGTCCGCTTGTAAACTCCTTTAACTATGATAAGCTTGACGAATTTTATAGCGAAGCCGAAAAGAGCTATACTGCTATGATAAACGAGGGTGCCGATGCAGTTATCTTCTATATGCACTGGGGCAATGAGTACCAGCGCATAATGACAAAATATCAGACCACTATGGCACAAAAACTCGCCGATATAGGCGTTGATGTTATCGTAGGCGGTCATCCGCACACCATTCAACCCTTTGACACCTTAACAGGTGTTAGCGGCAACCAAACGGTATGCATCTACTCTGTAGGCAACCTTGTTTCCAACCAGCGTAAAGCCCTTATGAACAGTGATGGGCATAGTGGGCACACCGAGGACGGTATGATTTTTGAGGTTAAATTTGAAAAATGGAGCACGGGAGAAACCAAAATTGCCGAGGTTGATATCCTGCCGCTTTGGGTTAATCTTAAAACAGTCGGCAACAAACGTGTTTATGAAATTGCTCCGCTTGATTTATCGGTTACCGATTGGTCTGAATTAGGTCTTTCGGGAAGTTCGCTTAATGAAGCTAAGGCTTCATACAACCGAACAATGAAATTAATAGGTGAGCCGCTGAACGAATACCGCGCGTCTCTAGGACTCGAAGAAATCAAAACTGTTATAGAATAGGAAATTATTATGAAATATCTTGTAATTCTCTGCGATGGTATGGCAGACATAAAAAACAACGACATTTTAGATGGCTTTACACCTATGGAAAAGGCACAAAAACCGAATATGGACGCTCTCGCGCGTACTTCCCTAGTAGGACTTTGCAAAACGGTTGCCAACGGTATGAAGCCCGGGAGCGACGTTGCAAACCTCTCGGTAATGGGCTATGATACCGCCATTTGCTACACAGGTCGTTCACCCTTGGAGGCGGCAAGTATCGGCATCAATTTAAAGGATACCGATGTGGCGCTTCGCTGTAATTTAGTAACCCTTTCGGATGAAGAAAATTATTGCGATAAAACTATGGTCGACTACTGCGGCGGAGACATTTCAACGGCTGAGGCGACCGAGCTCATTAAAACTATTGACGAAAAGCTTGGAAGCGGCATTTATAAATTTTATTCGGGCGTTGCCTACCGCCACTGCTTAGTGGTAGACTCAGGCACAACCGAGCTCGGTAATATGACACCTCCCCACGATATAAGCGGAAGATGGGTGGGTGAATACCTTTCAACCCACGAAAATGCAAAAGAACTGATTTCCTTAATGGAAAAAAGCTATGATATACTAAAGGACCACCCCGTAAATATCGAAAGAATTAAAAAGGGTGAGCGCCCTGCTAATTCCATCTGGCTCTGGGGCGAGGGTAAAAAACCAAACCTTGAAAACTTCAAAGAAAAATTCGGTGTTAATGCCGCCGTTATTTCGGCGGTTGACCTGCTTAAAGGCATCGGTAAGCTATCGGGTATGACCGTACCTGAAGTTGAAAACGCCACAGGCTACCTTGACACTAATTTTGAGGGTAAGGTAAATGCTGCGAAACAAGCATTTTTAAACGGTGCCGACTTAGTATACCTGCATTTTGAGGCACCCGATGAGTGCGGACACAGAGGAGAGGCCGATAACAAGGTAAAGGCTATTGAGATTATTGATAAAATAGCCGTAGGACCTTTAAGTGAATTCCTGAAAACCTTAGATGATTACCGAATTCTTATTATGCCCGATCACCCGACCCCTCTCACCACCAAAACCCACAGCGCCGAGAGCGTTCCGTTCTTAATCTACGATAGCCGCAAAAACTTGGGAGGCACCGATAAATTCTGCGAAGAAACGGCGGCAGCTACGGGTGTATATGTAAAGCACGGCCCCGATATTATGGAGATGCTTCTGGAGAGAAAATAATGGCAAAAATTAACTATGAAAAATTAGAGGCTGAAAGGCAAAAAATAAACGGGCACTTTAAAAAAGAAAAGAAAAAGGTATGGATAACATTTTTTATTCTTGAAATATTGCTGCTATCAGCCGCGTGGATACTCTCGAGCATTCTTGCACCCTCTCAACCGTATATCTGGTTTTTTATATTCCTTCTTTTTACACTTGTGTTTCCCATAACACAGTTTTCTAAAAAAATGAAGGAATTAACAAGGCTCGAAAAGGAACAGTTAGGCTTCGCCGAACAGGATTATTAAAAAGTGCTTTACTTTTTAGAATCTTTGTGTTATACTACTATGGCTACCGTTTACTATGCTTTAGGCAACTGCCCGGATTTCAGGATTCACTTTGACCTATTGCTTGGTTTACGGATTAATTAGAAAAAGGAGTGAAAACAATGTTAAAGGACAAAAAGCAGGAAGTTATTGCTACCTATGCTACTCACGAGGGCGACACAGGTTCCCCTGAAGTACAGATAGCCCTTCTTACCACCAGAATCAACGAGCTCAACGCTCACTTAAAGGTTCACGCTAAGGATCACCACTCACGTCGCGGTCTTCTTAAGATGGTTGGTCACAGAAGAAACCTTTTAGCTTATTTACAGAAGAACGATATCGAAAGATACCGTGCTATCGTTAGCAAACTCGGTCTTCGTAAGTAATTTAGCCAGGCAGACCGCTTTCGGTCTGCCTTGTTATATTTTATCAAAAAATGAATGAGGTTTTTCGTTGTTTAGCGGTAAATTGACCGCCGAAAAGTTCGGCTGTGAATTTATTGCTAAACGGAAACACCTCGCAAAAAACAGGAGGTAAAAAATGTTTGAAAATTACAAGGTTTATGAAACCACCCTTGCAGGCAGACCCTTAAAGCTTGAAACAGGCAAAATGGCTCAGCTTGCAAACGCTGCAATTCTTGCGACCTATGGAGAAACTCAGGTGCTTTGTACCGTAACCGCTTCTCCGAAAGCCAGAGAGGGCGTTGATTTCTTCCCGCTCTCAGTAGACTATGAAGAAAAAATGTATTCTGTGGGCAGAATCCCCGGCTCGTTCACCCGCCGTGAGGGTAAGGCCAGCGATAAGGCAGTTTTAGCTTCCCGCTGTATCGACCGTCCTATTCGTCCGCTTTTCCCAAAGGATATGAGAAACGACTGCACCGTTGTTGCAACCGTTATGTCGGTTGACCCTGACTGCAGCCCTGAAGTTGCCGCCGCTATCGGCGTTTCTGCCGCTATCGCTATTTCGGATATTCCTTGGGCAGGGCCGATTTCGAGTGTTAAGGTAGGCCTTATTGACGGTGAAATCGTTATTAACCCCACACTCGAGCAGAGAGCTGTATCTACACTTGACCTGACCGTTTCGTCAACTGCCGACCTTGTTGCTATGATTGAGGCAGGCGGTGAAGAAATTCCGGATGACCTTATGTTCGATGCTATTATGGCAGGTCATGAGGTAAACAAAGAGGTTGTTAAATTTATAAACGGTATCGTTGCCGAAATCGGCAAACCTAAGTTCACCTTTGAATCTAACGACCCCGACCCCGAAATTCTTGCTGAAATCGAGAACTTCTGCATTGAGGACGTTAAAAAGGCGCTTGATACCGACGATAAGTTAGTTCGCGATGCCGCTTTATTACCTATCTACAATGCTGTTCACGAGAAATATGATGCTCAGTTTGAGGGCAAAGAGGCAAAGCTCGACGAGATTATGTATATAATCCAGAAGCATGTTGTTCGCGCTTGGCTTAAGGATGAGAAAAAGCGTGTTGACGGCAGAGGTATTGACGATATCCGTCCACTTAACGCTCAGGTAGATTTACTTGCCCGTGTACACGGCTCAGGTATGTTCACACGCGGTCAGACTCAGGTTCTTTCTGTTGCTACTCTTGCATCCGTTAGTGAAGCACAGAAATTAGACGGTCTTGACGAAGAAAAGGATAAGAGATATATCCACCACTACAACTTCCCGTCCTACTCTGTAGGTGAAACCAAGCCCTCGCGTGGCCCCGGACGCCGTGAAATCGGACACGGTGCACTCGCTGAGCGTGCTCTCGTTCCCGTAATTCCGAGCGTTGACGAATTCCCCTACGCTATCCGTGTAGTAAGTGAGGTTCTCTCCTCAAATGGTTCAACCTCTCAGGCTTCTATCTGCGGCTCAACTCTTGCTCTTATGGCTGCCGGTGTTCCGATTAAAGCCCCCGTTGCAGGTATCTCTTGCGGTCTTATCACAGGCGATGAGGGTGTTTACGGCGACTTTATGACTATGGTTGACATTCAGGGTCTTGAAGACTTCTACGGCGATATGGACTTTAAGGTAGCAGGTACTAAAAAGGGTATCACCGCTATTCAGATGGACCTAAAGGTACACGGCTTAACACCCGAAATTATCAAAGAAGCTTTCGCTAAGACAAATAAGGCAAGAAACTATATTCTCGACGAGATTATGCTGCCTGTAATTGCAGAGCCGAGAGCAGAGCTTTCAAAGTATGCTCCCAAGATGATTTCCACACAGATTAACCCCGAGAAAATCGGCGATGTTATCGGTAAGCAGGGCAAGGTTATTCAGTCTATTCAGGAACAGTGCGAGTGTACTATCAATATTGAGGAAGACGGCAGAGTATTTATCGCCGCTCTCGATTTAGAGAAGGCACAGCAGGCTAAGATGATAATTGAAACTATCGCTAACGACCCCGAAATCGGTGCTATTTATTCGGGTAAGGTAACAAGAATTATGAATTTTGGCGCATTCGTTGAAATTGCTCCCGGTAAAGAAGGTCTTGTTCATATAAGCCGCCTTGACGTAAAGCGTGTTGAAAAGGTTGAGGACGTTGTAGCAGTCGGCGATCAGGTAATCGTTAAGGTAACCGAAATTGACGACCAGGGCAGACTTAACCTGTCCCGCCGCGATGCACTCGTTGAGGTTAACGGTGCCGTTGTTGAAGAGGGCGCAGATGAAGTTCCCGAAAGAAAGAACGACAGACCACGCCGCGGCTTCAAAAATAAGAAAAGAGATTAATAAATATCCACCCGCATAGCGGGTGGTTTTTCATTTTCGGGCATAGCCCTAACCGATACTGGCTACGCACAAGTGCGTTTTTAGATTGGCCTGCCAGCCATGCAAGTTTTACTTACTACCCATAAATGGGTCCCGCGGG
>JAZRKE010000025.1:0-2636 GCA_045646145.1 Acutalibacteraceae bacterium
GTTAATATGATGGATACCATTATGGTAGGCAGTGTGGGGCAAACTCCCTTTTCGGCAGTTTCACTTGCTAACCAGTTTATAAATATCTTTCACATATTCTGTATGGGTATTGGAATGGGCGCCTCGGTACTGGTAGCGCGGTATTACGGTATGAATGACCGCTCCGCGCTTAAAAAAACCGTAACCATCATGCTACGTCTTTGTATAGGCCTCGCAATACTGTTCTCACTTGTAACGGCACTTATCCCAAACCTCATAATGCAAATCTATACCGTAGAAAGCGGTATCATTACCTATGGCATACGTTATCTTAAATATTCCGTTTTAAGCTATATATTTTTAGGGCTGTCGCTCACCTGCACCATAGTTCTTCGTAATATAGGGCAGGTTAAAATCCCACTTTTTACCTCAATCGGCGCATTTTTTGTGAATGTGGGCGCTAATTATGTATTTATATTCGGAAAATTCGGCGCACCTAAGATGGACGTTGCAGGTGCGGCACTGGGAACGCTTATTGCCCGTGTATTTGAATTTTCGGTTATCTGCGGATACCTGCTTTTTAAAGATAAAAAAATCGGCTATCGCATAGCCGACCTCTTCCGCCCCGTTGGCGCGCTCTGGAAAGAATACATAAGAATAAGTATTCCCGTGCTTATAAGTGATGGTATTTTAGCGCTTGGCAATAACTCGGTTGCAATGGTAATAGGAAGACTCGGTGAAGATTTTGTTGCGGCAAATGCCGTAACGGCGGTAACACAGCAGTTAAGCTCGGTATTTACCCAAGGCTTCTCGCAGGCAGGTTCCATTGTAACAGGATATACCCTCGGCGAAGGAGACCGCGAAAAAGCACACCGTCAGGGCTACGCATTTTTAGGCCTTGGAATGCTCTTTGGTCTTGTTGCCGCAGGTATTATTATGTCTTTAAGCGGCCCTACGATAAGTGCCTACACACTCTCCCCTCGCGCCATAGAAATTGCAAAACAGCTAATGCTTTCAATTAGTATTATAATTGTCTTTCAGGCAACCAATTCAATTATGACCAAAGGTGTACTGCGCGGCGGCGGAGATACAAAAATCCTTATGCTCGCCGATAATATCTTTTTATGGGCGGCATCCATCCCGCTCGGAATAATTGCGGGCTTTGTTTTAAAACTGCCTGCCTTTTGGATTTATTTTGCGCTGAAAATCGACCAGGTTCTAAAGGCAGTCTGGTGCGTAATACGCCTTCATAGCGGTAAATGGATAAAGAAAATCCGAAGTGAAAAAAAAATAGCATAATTTCTAATAACATAAAAAGTATCAACGTTTTCATTAACAATTAATTCTTCTATTGTTTTTCTGAGTCTTGATTTAATCTTATCAGGACAATCTTTATGCCCTATAAATGTACAAGCTGCCATACATTATCACCATAAATATTTTAAGGTAATTCCCCTTAAAAGTCAATAAGGCATATTCCCTTAAGGCATAATACCCTTGAGGTGATTGTTTTGTTTAGAAGAGTTCGTGATTTAAGGGAAGACCGTGATATAACCCAAAAGCAAATGGCGAAGTATTTACAAATACACCAAACCACCTATTCCGATTACGAATTAGGTAATTTGAATATCCCTGTTGAAGTGCTTATAAAATTAGCACAGCTCTATAAAACAAGTATAGATTATATCGTTGGACTCACCGATAATCCTAAACCATACAAATAAATTTGGATGCAAACTTAGCAGTTTTATTAATTGCATATATCATTTCGGCTCATAATCAAAAAATATACGGAGGACATCAATGGCAAAATTGGAGCGAACCCTAAAGGGTGATTTTAATCAAATTCTTAATAAAATCGGAGAAGGAATATTAAATGGCAGCATATCGGCTTCTCTAGAGGAATCAAGCGATTTTCACAGCGGTAATGCTCGGTGTAGTGTTCGTGTATTTGAGAGATACAGTTATACGGGTGGAAACCGTTTAAGCCTGAGTGTAACGTTATTTCAAAATGGAAATGATGCAATTCGTTTATCAGCTATCACATCCGGAGGAAGTCAAGGAATTTTCTTTAAAGTGAACACTTTTGGTGAAGAAGCGTTCCTCGATAAGTTGAAAGAATTGCTGTAATTCAGTATACATAACTTTCCCTCTCCTCTGAAAAAGCTAATAAAAATTCTGTATGAAAAGAATAGGTTTTTTTAAGTACAGTTCATCTGCAAAACTACCCGAAATAGAGAAAGGTGATCGCAATATTTAGAAGAGTTCGTGATTTAAGAGAATACCGTGATATAACCCAAAAACAAATGGCGTAGTATTTACAAATACACCAAACCACCTATTCCGATTACGAATTAGGTAATTTGAATATCCCTGTTGAAGTACTGATTAAATTAGCACAGCTCTATAAAACAAGTATAGATTATATCGTTGAGCTTACCGATAATCCTAATCCGTATAAATAAAAAACAAAAAAGCCGACTGACAATCAGTCGGCTTAAATTATTAAAGATGGTAATCGCACCCAAAAAACTGAACAAAGTGAATGTAAGAAGAATCGAAGTAGGTCAAGCCCTCGGTCTATTAGTACTGCCAAGCTAAATGTATCGCTACACTTACACACGCAGCCTATCAACCCGGTAGTCTACCGGGGACCT
>JAZRKE010000026.1:0-3433 GCA_045646145.1 Acutalibacteraceae bacterium
TGATGACGGCACTTGTATGGTTTTTTATTTTATGTTTGAGGACGAGGACGAGCGTCCTGATTTGCAGGCGAACTATAAGGGTTGGACAGTTTATGCTACGGTTAGTGTTGATAAGAACACAGGGGAAGCAACAATGCTCGATTATGTTTTGCCTGACGGAACACGAATGGATAAATAGTTATAAAAAGTGTTCCATAACCTAAAAAATCCCACAACCTATTTCAGATAGGTTGTGGGATTAATAATGCAATATTAATTACCTCGAGAAGCATTTAATAATATTTCGCCTTTTCTGTTATCGTTAAGTTTTCTAAACATTTCAATCAGATTTACTTTGAGATTTTGTATTTTACTCTTGTGCTGTATTTTACGGAGTTTAAAAGTCCTAAATTTTCAAACTTTAATACGAAGCTTCTTATAGTGGCATAAGCGGCATCACCATAATCTTTTTCAAGCTGTTTCGTTGAAAACTCCTGCGTTCCGTAATAAGACATAACGAATTGCCAAAGTTTTGTTTCTTTTTCGGTGATTTTTCCCTCTTTGACAGCTGCTTGATATGAATTCAAGGTTTCAAGTGATGCGGAACGTATGCTTATTTTATTATACACGTTATTAGTGAAATACATAATAAAAGGGGTTATATCGATTTTACCGCTGATTTTTTTGTTTTCTTCAATACAGGTAAATGCAGAATAATATGCCTTGCGGCTTTTTTCTATTTCACTTGAAAAAGGAACAAACAGTGCAGACTGATAGCCTTTCTGAACCAGAAACCACAGGTGGAGAAGCCGCGCTATTCTGCCGTTGCCATCAAAATACGGGTGAATGAAGGCTATATAAAAATGAATTATGGCGGCTTTCACAAGGTCGTTTATATTATCATCTGCATTTATAAACGCTATCAGCTTCTTCATATATTCCGGAACTTTTTTGTAATTAAGACCTGAATGCTCAATGCGGTCGCTGACGACGTAAACAGTATCGTGCCGATAAAAATTACCTTTGGACAGTTGATATTCATTTGGAAGAAACTTGCCGACAGTCATATTATAAAGCTTATATAGGTTTTCCTCAGTGATTTTATTTGAGGAGTCGGCAATGAAATCAAGCCCGAGCTTTAATCCCATAATTCTATTTTCTTGCTCATCTTTAGGCGACATACCCTTTAATATATTGCGTACACTATCGCGACTAAAGTCTATGCTCTCGATAGCAGAGGTTGCAAGAATTTCATCCTCTGCAGCTTTAATTCCGTAGCTTTGCTCTTGCGAGATAAGCAGCAGCTTTATGGCTTTTTGGTTTATCAAAGCGTGGTTTTCAATATATACAGTATTGTTGCCCTCAAAATCAAAAAGTGGAAGCGGTTTATAATAAAACTCTGCTAATGCTTTTAAAAACTCGCTGAAATGAGTAGGGTATTTATGTTGCATTTTTTTGTAATCGGTAAAATTATTGTCGGTTAATATTTTGGTGAAAATTTCAATCTCCATCGTATACCTCCGATATAAATTAGTATCAGTTGGTATCAGTATATCATTTGTTTTTCAAAATGTCAATTAATTTTTATTAATAATTAATTGACATTTTTAATCCCTGTTTCTTAAAATTGCGCCTAATATATATAATATTGGATGTCAAACTTTCGAGAATTTATCAAAATAATTGGAAAAAATAATTGAAATTCGGAAAAAACTTGGAAAAAACTATTGATTTTTGTTTTAAAAAGTATTATAGTTAAGTCAAGGATGAATAAATTTCCAATTTTATATTGGAGATTTACTAAAAATAATATAAAGGGATGTTAATATGGATAGTTTGATAGAGCTTGGCAAGGCGATGTTAGCGGAATCGCCTTATGTATTATTTGTTGGAATTTCTTTTTTGGTGTCGTATTTAATGTTTAAGACAGGCATTAATGCGTTACATAAACAGTCCGAAAAGACGATTGAGGAAATGCGTAAGGCTTACGATTCTGCATTGAAGAAATTAATAAATTTCAATAAGTAGGAGGTGCTTCAATGAGCACAAATATGAAGTTTGTGATATTTGTTTTTTGGGGAGTGTTATTGTTTTTTATATACTATTTATTAATATTGTTTGAAAAAAACAGGTTAATGCATTTTTTTAAGAATGAAAGGGAAAAGATAAAAATATTTGAGGAATTAGTTGGAATTTCCAGGGCAGTGCATGATAGGACAACTACTTTGCGGAAATATCCAAGTGTTTTTATATATTTGCTTCAAGCTGAATATATTATTAATAATTATGGTTTTGATTTTAATGATACAGAGGTTTCGGTACTAAATAAATCATTGAAAAATTCAGTTTTAAGAAATGATTTAATTGGCGAAATTTATGGTTTAGATATAGAGATTTTAGGGCTTGTTAAAAAATGCTCTGATACTTTGGGTAGAATTTATAAAATTAAACACCCTTTAAAATATCGTTATTATGAACTATGTAACAGACTTAAATTAATTTTGAAAGACGTTTATTACAGGTTAATTAAAGAAATACCTTGTGAAATAAAATTTACGGCGCAGGTTAGTTATCATACTGTTAAATTTGAAGAATGTTATTAAAAAGAACTCTATTGTTGTTTGTACAGCAGTAGGGTTTCTTTTTGCAAATAATTGGGAGGTGAAAATTATGGGGGAGTGAAATATTAGAAAATTAATAAATAATTAACGGCTCTGTGAAAACGCAGGGCCGAATTTATTGGAGGTAAACAATGAGTATTAGAACAATAAAATTTAAAGTTGAGGCGGAAAGAATAACACCGTCATCTGTGCAGCGAGGCGGACTGCAGGGAGAACACAACGCGACAGAGCTGGAGTTTTTGGTGGAAAACTCACTCGCGGAGAAGCTGGATATCGCAAATATGGAAGAAGGAGGTGCCCTATGTTATAGGTTTGAGGGGCATACGGGAACGGGGATGAAAAACTCGACGTTGCCTGTACGGCTTAGTGTTCCGGGAGGTAGTATTAAGGAATTTACTCTAAAATATTCCCTCGAGAACTGGCTGACGCGCGAGGGTGGGGATGTAACGGTTTTTTTAATCTTCAGCCTTTTATCTGGAAATGAAACACTTATGGATATGTATTCGTACCCTGCGAGGATTAAACTTGAGGCGGTACCAGAAGGCAAATATACCGACGGGAAGAATTATGAGGGTGTTGCCAAGCTCTCAGAAGCGGCAGAGGAATCAGCCGAGCGTGCAGAGAATGCAGCAGATATTTCCGAAGCCGCGAAAGAGCAGACACTGGATGGCATTGCAAAATTAGAAACCTTAATAAACAATTTAGTTAATGTAGCGGAGGAAGGGCAATAATGAAAAAATTAGCAATAATGCCATTATCTGATTATATTGCTGCTTGTGATGCTATAAGAGAGAAAACAAACACAACCGATGCTATAAAATCCGGTGAAATGG
>JAZRKE010000027.1:0-12581 GCA_045646145.1 Acutalibacteraceae bacterium
AAGACCTCCTTGATATTTTAGTTGTGTGGTCGGCAAACCACTTCTACTATACCAAGGAGCTTTTTTCTTGTCTACTCTACTCCTCGCTAAAAGCTATTTTTTTGCCCCCTGTAGAACAGGGGGTTAACTTTGTCACGGACAGTGTAAAACAGACCTTAAAACAGGAAGTCCTTCTGTTTTAAGGTCTGTTTTTTGCATTTATTAAGTCTAAAATTTTTTTAACCCTGACAAAAACTGTCAGGGTTTGTTTTTATATTGATGATGATAATGGCGCAGAAACCGTATTCAATATTAACCTTGTAAGAAATGAAAAGGTTATCATTGAAAAGATGTTTTAAATTTAGTATAATAAGGAGAAAAAAGAATGTCATATGTAAATTCAGTTACTGTATATCCAAGCAGTGTAACTATTACAAAAGGACAATGGTATTATGAAGCATACGCTAGTATATCTTCAAACTGTCCTGAATGTGCAGAGGTAGAATGGTATAGTAATAGTCCATCGATTGCAAGCGTAAATAACACTACAGGATATATTTACAGAGTAAGCACAGGCACAACAAAAGTTTATGCCACGGCTACTGACGGTAGCGGTAAGAAGGATTATATTGACGTAACTGTAACCGCACCCATAGCTGTAACAGGCATAGAGGTATGTCCTACTAGTCTCACTATGAATGTAGGCGATACTAATTATCTTTGTCAAACCGTTTATCCGTCAAACGCTACAAACCAAACGGTTACTTGGTGTAGCAGTGACGATAGTGTTGCAGAGGTTAATACCTATACAGGTAAAATATCTGCTAAAAAAGCTGGTACTGTAACCATTACCGCTTGTACTGTTGACGGTGAATATTCTGATAGCTGTGAAGTTTGGGTACATGGTAAAACACCAGTGTTTTTGATTCATGGTAGAACGAGTAATTCAACCGATGTATGGGGTGTAAATAATAATATACCGAGCGGTATGAATAACGATTTTAAATCGGATATTAATGCTGAAGCATTAAATGGTAAAAAATATATCGATGTTAAGTCGCAAGAAATAATTGATGTGATATCAAGTGATTACGATAATGCAGAAAGGCCGTGTAACCTTGGATTTGAATTGCAAAGTGAAGGTTACGAGAAAAATGTTAATTTATTTGCATTTAATTATCCAAATGAAGATGCTGTGGTACATAGTGCAGCAAAGTTCGAAAAGTATATTGAAAACTTAATTGATGATGTTAGAACGTCTGGCAACAATGAAATGAAAGCTTGTTTCTATGCATCGAGAAGTGATTATGACAATAATAATTATAAGATTAATATTGTTGGGCACAGTATGGGCGGTCTAGTTGCTAGATATTATATCGAAAATCTCTACCAAGACAATCACGTTGATAAACTAATTACTATTTGTACACCTCATTGGGGAAGCGGATATGCGGATTTTGGGAATTTTGTTGGCTTTGGTATTCACAAATTGGCAGATCATGATTTAGAGAGGGGAAGCTCTATGTACGGCGGAAATAACTCAACTCAGCTCAATTGTCATGCTGGTCTCTATTTTGACGTTTGCTATCCTGGTGATTATATTTTAACAGATGAATTACAATATAATAAAATGCGTAATACGAAATATTATGCTATAGCAGGTGTTGATTTTAATACGGAAGATTCTGTTATCCATGATGATTCGATTTTTGAAATGTCAACAGAATTATCAACATATAATGAAATTACAAATTTAATGACAGAACGAGGAATTTATAAAAATAACGTAAAGGACTTGAGTATAACTGTTATGGACCCTAAAGAAGTGGGCGATAATATGGTCGGGTTTATGAGTCAAATAGGGTGGACAGAAAATATTGGTAACACGCCGAATAAGAAGATTCAAATGGAAAGAATTCTTGTAGATGTTGATATTAATGGTGGTAATAGTATATTGAGCAGATTACATAGTAAAATTCCTCATAGGGAGCGCGTGCTCAACGAAGTTATAGGCTATTTGGAAGGATGATTTGATATTATGAAAAAGCAGTACACCATATTATCTATTTTAACCATGTGTTTTTATAGTATTTATTTGATGGGATTTAATTGGGAAAATCAATTTCCGGATGCACGACAATACGGAGGACCATTTATATTGTCTTTTGTTCCGGCATTTTTGTTGTATTTGGTTTTTTATGGATGTTTTTCATATATTAGAACAAAAAAATTGATTATACCCAATTGCTTGTTACTGCTTCTATCCATATTGTTTTTCGTTTGCTGGACATTTATAAGGCTTGGGATCTCAAGGTTGGTTTTTTCGAGTTATTTTCCTAAATGTTTAGTAGCCGGTTTTATACCCGTTAGCATTTCATTATTATTCGGATTATTGATAAAATTTGTATATTACTTTCGAAAAAATAAATAAGTAACCAATCAGGTTATTATTTCTGTTATCATCAAGTACTCCAAACAAAAAATATCTATGAAAAAATCTTTGTGAACGTGGATACTAACGGTGGAAATGGTGGAGAAACTTTCGTTTGGGAAGCTATTATGGAATGGCTATTCGGTGATGCTCTTTTGCATTCGAAAATTCCACACAGAACTCCAGTTATCGAAAAAATGATTGAATTTTTAGGAGAATAATTATGAAAAATGGGTTTTTGAGAAAATATTGGCTATGCATTATGTTAAGTGTAATAATGGCTTTTAGTATGTTTTTATCTACAGTTTTTGCCGATTTATATGTAAGCGGTAAAGGGTATATACGATTTGATTTAGGAGAATTATTTCTTATCTTTGGTTTACCGTTATATTCATTAATATATGGCTGCTTGTCATATATTAAAGTCCAAAAGATATGGCTACCACAGCTGATTTTGTTTTTAGTCGCTTTTCTTTATTGGTTTAGATTTGATATGAATGCGCTTGCATGGGCGGGTACTTTTATATGGTCGGCATATCCGGTAATATTTTCACTGATTGGAACAGTAATAACTGCTTTTATTTGTTACATAATAAAATCATCAAAGGAAAATCAAAATTAAATATCAAAAACCTATTCCGCCTGTATTATTAAAATGCAGGCGGTTTCTTACATTTTGGCAAACGGATATTAATACATTAGAGATATAAAAGAACCTATTTTTGTTTTCATCTTGCTAATTATATCAAGGAATGCTATAATAATAAATAATATAAATTTGTCCTTGTTTTAACACAAACTTATACTAAATTTCAAGGGGATGATATATATGAATTTCTTTGCGGTCATTTTAGAGTTCCTTGATTTAAAAATGCAGACGCCAACCCAGTTTGGTTGGTTTCATATCTTAAGTATCACTCTTACTGTTATTATCACTTTTCTTTTGTGCAAATACTATAAACCAACAGAAAATGATACTTCAAAAGTCCGAAAAGTAATTGTATGGACAGCGGTTATCGTAACACTTTTTGAAATTTACAAGCAGATTAATTATACCTTCAATGTGTCCGATGGGATAATTACTGCCGACTATCAGTGGTACGCCTTTCCGTTTCAGTTCTGCTCAACACCTATGTATGTGGGGCTGCTTATCGCCATATTCCGTAAAGGCAAAATCCACGAAAGCCTTTGTGCCTACCTTGCAACCTACTCGGTTTTCGCAGGTGCCGCTGTTACCGCCTACACGGGCGACGTATTTGTAAGCACTATAGGCATTAATATTCAGACTATGGTCTGCCACTGCTCAATGATAATTGTGGGTGTTTATCTGCTCTACACAGGCTATGTAAAGCTCGAGCATAAAACCATTATAAAGGCTCTGCCTGTTTTTTCGGCAGCAGTAATGATTGCGTGTGTTCTGAATGAAATCGCCTATGCTTCGGGTTTACTTGAAACCGAGACCTTTAATATGTTCTATGTTAGCCCCCACTGCGACCCGCATCTGCCTGTTTACAGCCTTGTGCAACCCATAGTTCCTTATCCACTTAACCTTATTATTTACATAGCAGGCTTTACAGCCGCCGCGTATATAATCCTACTAATCGGTATGCTGATAAAGAAAATATGCCAAAATAAAAAGTCTGCTAATTAGCAGACTTTTTATCTTTTAACTGAATTAATATACCTACTACTATAACCGCTAAACCAAAAACTGAGAATATACTTATTTTTTCCTTTAGGAAAATCGCTGTCCAGATAAGCGATAAAAACGGGGTTATGTAGGCAAGATTTGAAATTTTTGCAGTGTTGCCGCTCTCGAGTGCTATAGCCCAAGATGTTGTTGCAACACCCATAACGAATATACCGTTCCAACCAAAGCCGAGTAAGGATAAAATATCTACCTTAAGCGATGCGCCAGTAAAAGCATTAATAACCAGAGTTATTATAAAGGTTGCGATGTAAACGAACATCTGTGAAATGTTTTTATCGTACTGAAATTTCTGGTTAAGTGCGGTATAAAGTCCGTAAAACATTGCGGCAAAGAGAATACAAGCAGCGCCCAAAATAGCTCCACCTGTAAAGCCTGCAATATCTGCACCTGCAACTATTACTACACCTAAGAAAGAAAGTGCTATTGCTATTGCCTTGCGAAATGTCATCCTTTCTTTCAAGATAATACAGGCAAAAACAACACTCATTATAGGCCACAGATAATTTATTATAAACGCCTGAGAAGCAGGTAAGCTTGCAGCGCCAATATAGTAAAGCAGGTTATAAATAAGTATTCCCGGAAGACCGATAAGGGTCATAATAGCAAAATCCTTTATTTTATACTGATGGATTTTAATCATATTACCTGTAATAATGTTTTTAATAAGCAGAAAAAGTGCGGCAAAAAGTGAGCTGATGCAGAGCACCCAGCCTCCACTGAATGAGCCGAGCAACAACTTTGATATTGTTGCCATTGTAGACCAACAAATAATCGCTATTCCTGCTAAAATATAGGTTCTCTTCATTTAAAACCACCCCACCGATACATAATATCACAGTGGAGTGGTTTTTTCTACTATTTATTTCAATTTTTTTTGATATTTAGAAATTGCCTCCAAATTAGCCACAACAAGTGTACTGATTTTTATCGCCGAGACAAGAACAACCGAAATTGAATCCCTCATAAAAATAAACTCACAAATCAATCGCATTGCTACAGAACATACATTTCAAATCAATAATCTATTACGAAAATATTTCTCATATCATAAAGTAATTTGAATTTAAAGAACACAAAAAGCTCTTGAGTAGATAAGCTCAAGAGCTTTTTGTTTAATTTGTTATTTTTGGGAACACTCCACAATCTTTACAAAAAGAAATTCTTTCATTAATTCTATGACAACAAGGACAAACCCAACTGCCGCTTTCTTCAAGCTTAATTGTCATATTATTAAATTTGCTAAACTTTTTCTCTCTTTTCCTTTTAGTGTTCATATTAAATAAGACACCCAAAGCCACAAAAAACATAGTAATTCCTATTATTGAAATGATTTCCAGTACAGTTGCTTCGTTTGCGATATTAATTAAAAAAATCAAGCACCAAATTGCAGGAAGAAACCATAAGGAACCGAATCCATATTTAAATAGCGGTAAAAAAATCAATCCTACCTTAAGTTCATTTGCCTTTTCAACGGCATATTCTTCGCACCATTCCAAATATCTTTCTCGGTTAGGGTGTTTTACTGTTCCTTTTTCTTCCTTTTCTTGTATGGCCTTTCTACAAAAAAAGCATACACCGTTTTCTAAAGATATAGATTCTTTACCACAAAGCAAACACTTTTCGGAAGCCTTTTTTGTTTCCTCTTCTTCAAAATTAGAATAATCAAATTGCGGAATATATTCTTCATTATTTTTCTTCAAATCAATATCACTCCTTAGAATAGTCCTGTAATTTTACCTGTTTCATCAACATCTATTTTCTCAGCTGCAGGAACTTTCGGCAGTCCCGGCATTGTGAGAATATCGCCCGTCATAACAACGATAAAGCCGGCACCGGCTGAAACCTTTACATTTTTAATAGTAACCGTAAAGTTTTCGGGAGCTCCCAGCAGTGCGGGATTATCTGAGAAACTATACTGTGTTTTAGCAACACAAACGGGAACCTTATCGAAACCGAGTTCGGTTAATTTTTCAATCTGCTTTTTAGCATTCGGGGTAAGGGTAATTCCCTTTCCGCCGTAAACCTTGCGAACAAGTGCCTCGATTTTTTCTTCTATAGTGGTATCAAGTTCATAAGCAAATGTAAAGTCGCCCTTTTCTTCTTCGCAAAGGCGAACTACCTCTCGTGCGAGTTCCACACCGCCGTTGCCACCATCAGCCCAAACGGTTGAAAGCACGGTATTAACACCGAGTTCCTTACATTTAGCGATAATGAAATCAATTTCATTATTTGTATCGGTCGGGAAGCGGTTAACGGCTACCACACAGGGCAGCTTATAAACATTTTTAATATTTGATACGTGGCGAAGTAAATTGGGTATACCTTTTTCTAGAGCTTCAATATTCTCAGTACTGAGTTCGGTTTTAGCGAGTCCGCCGTGCATTTTTAATGCACGTACCGTTGCAACAACTACTACTGCAGAGGGTGTAAGACCTGCCATACGGCACTTGATATCAAGGAACTTTTCAGCGCCTAAGTCAGCACCAAAGCCTGCCTCAGTGATGGTATAATCACCCATTTTAAGCGCTAACTTAGTTGCCATTACCGAGTTGCAGCCGTGTGCAATATTTGCAAATGGTCCGCCGTGAACAAAGGCAGGGGTGCCCTCGAGAGTTTGAACTAAATTCGGCTTGATAGCATCCTTTAAAAGCGCTGTCATAGCGCCTGCGGCTTTAAGCTCACCGCAGGTAACGGGCTCATCATTATAATTATAAGCCACAATTATGCGGGAAAGTCTTTCCTTTAAATCGGTAATAGAGCTTGAAAGGCAGAGCACCGCCATAATTTCACTCGCAACCGTTATATCGAAACCGTCCTCCCTCGGTACACCGTTTGCCTTACCACCCATACCGTCAACAACGAAGCGAAGCTGACGGTCGTTCATATCAACACAGCGCTTCCATGTGATTTTGCGAACATCAATACGGAGTGCGTTACCCTGCTGGATATGGTTATCGAGCATTGCTGCGAGGAGATTGTTAGCCGCTCCTATTGCATGGAAATCGCCTGTAAAATGAAGGTTTATATCCTCCATCGGCACAACCTGTGCATAACCGCCACCAGCAGCGCCGCCCTTAACACCGAAAACGGGACCTAAAGAAGGCTCTCTGAGCGCTACGGTTACGTTCTTTCCTATCTTCTTCATACCGTCGGCAAGACCGATTGTGGTGGTGGTTTTACCCTCACCCGCAGGGGTGGGTGTAATAGCGGTAACAAGAACTAACTTACCGTCTTTTTTGGTGCTGTCATCTAAAAGGGATAAATCAATTTTTGCCTTGTAATTACCGTACTGCTCAATGTATTTTTCATCTACACCCGCAGCCTTAGCAATTTCCTTTATATGCTGCATTTTAGCGCTCTGGGCTATTTCAATATCACTTAAATATGCCATTTTAAACACCTCTTAATAGATAGGGAATTTAGCGCAAAGTTCCTGTACCTCGCGGCTTACCCTCTCTTTATTACCTTCAAAGTCATTAATAATATCGGCTATCCAACCGGCAATTAAATCCATTTCAGCCTCTTTAAAGCCTCTGGTTGTAACGGCAGGACTACCGAGCCTTACACCGCTTGTAATAAAGGGGGAAAGGGGCTCGCCGGGAATAGTATTTTTATTGGCGGTAATGTGAACTTCATCAAGCCTCGCTTCGAGTTCCTTACCTGTAATGCCTGTGCCAACAAGTTTTAAGAGCATTAAGTGGTTATCGGTACCGTCGGATACAATTTTGAGGCCTCTCTTTTTAAGACCCTCGCAAAGTGCGGCGGCGTTTTTAATTACTTGCTTTTGATATTCCTTAAATTCATCGGTAAGTGCTTCGCCGAGTGCTACCGCCTTAGCGGCGATGATGTGCATTAACGGGCCGCCCTGAACGCCCGGGAAAATGGCCTTATCAATTGCCTTTGCATATTCCTCTTTGCAGAGAATAAGTCCGCCTCTGGGGCCTCTTAAAGTCTTATGTGTAGTTGTTGTTACAACATCCGCATATGGCACTGGAGACGGGTCAAGTCCTGCTGCTACAAGACCTGCAATATGGGCAATATCCACCATTAAATAGGCGCCTACCTTATCACAGATTTCTCTGCAACGCGGAAAATCGATAATTCTCGAATATGCGCTAGCGCCCACAACTATCATTTTCGGCTTGCAGTCTAAAGCTATGCGCTCCATCTCGTCATAGTCTATAGTTTCGGTTTCTTTATTGACACCGTAAGGTACAATATTAAAATACTTACCCGAAATGTTAACCGGGGAACCATGAGACAGATGTCCTCCCTCGGATAAATTCATACCCATAACGGTATCTCCGGGGTTGAGTAATGCGAAGAACACCGCAAGATTTGCATTGGCTCCCGAGTGGGGCTGAACATTTGCATGGTCTGCACCGAAAAGCTCACAAGCTCGCTTTCTGGCAATTTCTTCAACCCTGTCTACATGCACACATCCGCCGTAATAACGTTTGCCCGGATAGCCTTCGGCGTACTTGTTGGTAAGTACGCCACCGGCTGCAAGTAATACAGCCTTTGATACAATATTCTCGCTGGCAATCAGCTCAATATTGTGTTGCTGACGAGACAGTTCATCACTGCACGCGGCATAAACCTCATTATCATAATTTTTAAGTTCATCAAAAAAATTCATATTATCCTCCGATTACTTGAAATATTCTACAGCACTTTTGAACATCTTGATATCATATTCACCCGGAACATTTTTATAAAGCCCTGCACCGATGCGCTCACTATGTCCCATCTTACCAAAAACTCTACCATCGGGGGAAGTAATACCCTCAATGGCATAAACGGAATCGTTGGGGTTGAAGTGAATATCACTTGTCGCGTTGCCCTGTAAATCAACATACTGGGTAGCAATCTGTCCGTTCTCAGCGAGTTTTCTAACTAATGCCCCGTCAGCAATAAAGCGGCCTTCACCGTGAGAAATCGGAACTGAATAAATATCTCCAACATTAGTATTCTTAAGCCACGGGGATTTATTTGAAGCAATTCTTGTTCTTACAATCCTTGACTGGTGGCGTGCAATGGTATTAAAAGTAAGTGTCGGGCAGGTTGCATCTGTATCGATAATCTTTCCGTATGGCACAAGACCGAGTTTTATAAGCGCCTGGAAACCGTTACATATACCGCACATAAGACCGTCGCGATTTTCAAGTAAATCAGTAACGCCCTCTTTAATTTCGGCGTTGCGGAAAAATGCCGTTATAAACTTACCGCTGCCATCAGGCTCATCGCCGCCCGAAAATCCGCCCGGGATAAATATCATCTGTGAATTTTTCAGTTCTTCAGCAAAGTTCTGAACGCTTCTTGCGATTCCGTCAGATGAAAGGTTGTTAATAACCAAGATTTTTGGCTCTGCCCCTGCATCGCGAACAGCCTTTGCAGAATCAAATTCGCAGTTAGTGCCCGGGAAAGCAGGAATAAGCACCTTCGGTTTTGCTACCTTGATACTCGGTGTCGGATAAGACTTAGCGTCATATGAAAAGTTTTCCATCTGCTTTTCATTATTCTCTATATTACAGCTATAAACACTCTCAAGCTTGTTTTCATAAATGCCGAGAAGTTCGTCTAATTTTAGGCTCTCATCACGGAATGTAATAGAACCGTCATCTGTTACAGTACCGACTGTAATTGCGCCCTCAATATCCTCGGCAGTTTCAATTAAGAAGCCACCGTAATGATAGCCGAATATAGCGGATACCGACATATTATCGTCGAATTTAAAGCCAAGTGAGTTACCGAAAGCCATTTTCATAACAGCCTCGGCAATACCACCAAGACCCAAGGTGTAGCAGGAAACTGCCTTGCCAGAGCGCAACGCCTTAGTTACAGTATTGTAAACCTTTAAGAGTGATTCGGTTTTTGGTAATTCATTTTCATCATATATAGGGGCTAAAAGCTGTACCCTATTGCCCGCCTTTTTGAATTCGGGCGATACAACATCCCCTGTTTTACCTGTTGTAACGGCGAAGGAAACGAGTGTTGGCGGAACATCTAGGTCCTCGAATGAGCCACTCATAGAGTCCTTACCGCCAATAGAGCCGATTCCGAGCTCAAGCTGAGCCTTGAATGCACCCAGCAATGCAGCAAGAGGTTTACCCCAACGCTGAGCATCTTTTCTGGGACTCTCAAAATACTCCTGAAAGGTTAAATATACGTCCTCAAAAGAAGCACCTGTAGCAATCAGCTTACTTACCGATTCAACAACAGCTAAATATGCGCCGTGATAGGGAGATGCCTCCATAATAAACGGATTGTAGCCCCAAGCCATATAAGAACAATCGTCGGTATGTTTTTTCTCGACCGAGATTTTCTGCACCATAGCCTGAATGGGTGTTAACTGATTTTTACCGCCAAATGGCATAAGCACTGTGCCAGCGCCAATGGTTGAGTCGAAGCGTTCAGAAAGGCCACGCTTTGAGCAGATGTTAAGGTCATCGGCAAGGGCTTTATAGTTTTCACTAAAGCCGCCCTCAACCTTGGTATTATAGTTAATCGGTGCCTTGGGTGCTATATCAATATGTTTATCTGCACCGTTGGAATTTAAGAATTCACGGGAAATATCAACTATTTTCTTGCCGTTCCAGTTCATAATGAGCCTCGGCTCTGCCTTAATTTCGGCAACCACAACAGCCTGAAGATTTTCATCATTAGCAAGAGATAAAAATGCGTCAATATTTTCCTTTTCAATTACAACGGCCATTCTCTCCTGCGATTCACTGATTGCAAGTTCAGTACCGTCAAGTCCCTCGTATTTTTTTGGAACTGCATTAAGGTTGATTTCAAGTCCGTCGGCAAGTTCTCCTATTGCTACCGATACACCACCTGCACCAAAGTCGTTGCAGCGCTTAATCATACGGGTGGCAGTTGGGTTACGGAAAAGTCGCTGAAGCTTTCTTTCTTCCGGAGCATTACCCTTCTGCACCTCGGCACCGCAGGTTTCAACCGACTGCATATTATGTGCTTTAGAAGAACCTGTTGCTCCTCCGATACCATCTCTACCTGTAGAGCCACCGAGCAGAATTACAACGTCTCCGGGTGAGGGTACCTCACGGCGCACATTCTCTGCCGGTGCCGCCGCTATAACTGCACCGATTTCCATACGCTTTGCCGCATAGCCGGGGTGATAAATTTCATCAACAATACCTGTAGCAAGACCTATCTGGTTGCCGTAAGAGGAATAGCCTGCAGCAGCAGTTGTTACAATCTTACGCTGCGGCAATTTACCCTTAATAGTCTCACTAACGGGCTTTAACGGGTCAGCCGCACCTGTTACCCGCATAGCACCGTAAACATAGGCTCTGCCTGAAAGCGGGTCGCGTATAGCACCGCCGATACAGGTTGCAGCGCCACCAAAAGGCTCAATTTCGGTAGGGTGGTTGTGGGTTTCGTTTTTAAAGAGAAGTAACCAAGGCTCAGTTACACCGTCAACCTCAACATCGATTTTAACGGTACAGGCATTGATTTCTTCCGATTCATCCAATTTTTCAAGTTTGCCCTGTTTCTTTAAGTATTTAACCGCAACTGTTGCTAAATCCATAAGACAGATAGGTTTAGTGCGACCAAGTTCTTTACGAACTTTTAAATAATCTTCATAGGCCGACTGCAAAAGCTCATCCTCAAACTTAACGCTGTCAATAACGGTTAAAAATGTAGTATGGCGGCAGTGGTCGGACCAATATGTATCTATCATACGGATTTCGGTGATGGTGGGATCGCGATCTTCGGACTTAAAATAGTTCTGACAGAATTCAATATCGTCAGCATCCATGGCAAGACCGTATTTCTTAACAAAATCTTCAAGCCCACTTCTATCTAACTTGTTAAAGCCTATAAGGGTCTCAACCTCGGTGGGAATGCTGAAATCGGCCCTTAAGGTAGTATAGGTGTCTAAGGTTGCCTCACGCGACTCAACAGGGTTGATTACGTATTTTTTAATCTCTGCTATGTCGCTGTCGGTAAGCTGACCGTAAAGCACGTAAACCTTAGCAGAGCGAACCGTAGGTCTGTCGCCTTTTGAAATAATCTGAATACACTGAGCGGCAGAATCAGCGCGCTGGTCAAACTGACCGGGCAGATATTCGGTTGCGAAAACATATCCACCGTCAGCATCAATACTATCAGTAACAATATCGAGCTGCGGCTCGGAAAATACCGTACTCTTAGCGTACTCGAAAAGCTCGGCTGAAATATTTTCAGCATCATAGCGGTTAATTACGCGAACACGCTTCAAATTTTTAATTCCTAAAAGCGAGGTTGCCTCATTATAGAGCGCACGCGCCTCAAAGGAATGTTCCTTTTTCTTTTCAACATAAACTCTGTATACCATTATTTAGCCTCCAAAGCTTTTTTGCCAATATCGTGGCGGTAATAAGCATTATCAAAATGCACCTTATCTACTATTTTGTATGCGTCGGCAATAGCACTCTGCAAAGTATCTGCAACGGC
>JAZRKE010000028.1:0-2338 GCA_045646145.1 Acutalibacteraceae bacterium
TTTTCATTTTCAACTCCTTGGCTCACAGAACGACATGGCTACGATCCGACTTTATCCGACTCGGTAGCGCGGATAATTTTACCATCCTCGTATTGATAATTATACTCTTTTAAAGCCTTTATGTCAATCGAACGAACAATATTTCCCTCTAAGTCGGAGGCCAAGCGGTCTTAGGAAGACAATTTTCATTTTCAACTCCTTGGCTCACAGAACGACATGGCTACGATCCGACTTCACCGTCGAGTACAAAATCGTGTCGAATTCCGTCAACAGTTTTAGAGGTTCTAATTCCGTTTGCGTTATAGGTATAGGTATTACCATCGAACGATTTGGGAAACACAGGGGACGGTTCTGTGTACACCTTTATATCCGACTCGGTAGCGCGGATAATTTTACCAT
Organism: Acutalibacteraceae bacterium; assembly: GCA_045646145.1. GTDB lineage: Bacteria > Bacillota > Clostridia > Oscillospirales > Acutalibacteraceae > SIG565. The sequence goes on from JAZRKE010000028.1 coordinate 400, forward strand.
CCTCGTATTGATAATTATACTCTTTTAACGCCTTTATGTCAATCGAACTCCTTATATTTAGGTGAATGAAAAAGCGGTCAGCTTATCACCAACCGCCCTTTTAATTAAGGATAAATTATAAAATGAATACATTTAAAAAATAGAAAATTTTGTCAATCATAGAACCGTCCCCTGTGTCATTTGTGTCATCTGTCATTTGTTTTCATAAATATTCCAATTGTTTGTAGATTTACAATAATAATTAATTTTTTATACTTATCGTTTTGCGTCCGCCAAAAAAATTAACCGCTTGAAAATATTATTTTTCTATGTTATTCTAAAAGCATAGAAAGGTGATAAGGTTTATGCGTTTTAAGAATATTATAAATATCATACTGGCATCCGCCATTATATGCTCTATGCTGCTTTTCCCCGTCCAAGCGGACACTTCAAAAAGCATCAGTATCTCGGCGCCGGCAAAGCTTACCGACGGTAAGATTTCTACAACTGCCGTTATTGAAAGCCCTATTGAGATTTTGGGTACAGATACTGAATTTTTATACATAATCTTCTGGGATGAGCCGTGTGATTTTACCCTCTCAGACGGAAATGTATCACAAGAGTTTGAGGGTAAATTTCTTCACCGTTTAATAGAAATTCCGAAAGAGCTTGCGGGGAAAGACATCACCGTCAGCTTCCAAAAATCTGCAAAGATTTCGGAAATATCAGCATATGACTCCCGACCTTCCGAAAATGAGGTTCAATACTGGGAGGATAACAATACTGTCTGCGATCTACTGCTTTTTTCCACCCACGCCGACGATGAACAGCTCTTTTTCGCTGGCACTCTGCCACTCTATGCCGCCGACGGTGTAACCGAGGTGCAGGTAGTATATTTCACCGACCATAACAATAATATTGCGCGTCGCCACGAGCTACTGAACGGACTCTGGACTGTGGGCGTTAAACGCTATCCTGTCATAAGCGAATTCCCCGATGCTTACTCCGAATCCTATGATGATGCTGTTAAAAATCTTAAAAAATCAGGTTTTTCAGAGAATGATGCCCTAGCCTTTCAGGTTGAGCAAATCCGCAAATTTAAACCCCTTGTTATCTTAGGACACGATTTAAAGGGCGAGTACGGGCACGGTCAGCACATACTTAATTCCACCCTACTGACAAAAGCTGTGGACTCTGCGGCAGACAGTACTCAATTTTCCGAATCCTTCGCTCTTTACGGCGCCTACGACACCCCTAAGACCTATCTGCATTTATATAATGAAAATAAGATAGAACTGGACCTTGACACACCCAAAGAGTATCTTGGCGGTAAAACTCCCTTCGAGGTTTCAAAGCAAGGCTTTGCCTGCCACGTTTCACAACAGGGCACCTGGTTTAAAACCTGGCTTAACGGCAAAAACGGACAAATCACCAAGGCTTCGCAAATTAACAGCTATTCCCCCTGTCAATTCGGACTTTTCCGTTCAACCGTGGGCGAAGACGTTCTAAAAAACGACCTGTTTGAGAATGTTACAAGGCGTGCCTTAATTCCCACACCCGAACCTGAACCAGAGTCCCAGCCAAAACCCGAGCCTCAACCTTCCGACAACACACAAAAACCGAACAGTGGTATACGGACATATTTAATTATAACCATATGTATTGCAGCGGTTGTCATTTGCTTTATTGCAGTAAGAAAAAAACATAAATAGTCAGGACCTCCGGCTAAGCCGGAGGCTTGAATAGCCCTTCAAGGGCATTTTACAGACGAAACCCCTAAAGGGGCGCCGAAAAGGTTTGCCGACTGCATTTCTTTTTTCGGCTACCCCTCAAGGGGTTTATTTTTATGCCTTCTTGTTCTCGCTACCCGTAAACGGGTCGATGTACTCTTTTATACTCATTTGGTCTGCTATTTGATCTTCGTCTAACTGATGCTTTATGTATTCCTGTATCTGCTTTT
>JAZRKE010000029.1:0-2348 GCA_045646145.1 Acutalibacteraceae bacterium
GGTTCGGTCGCGAGAAAAGATCTGTCTTGTGCGAGGGTCAAAAGAGGGTCGCGTCCTTTCAAAAAAGTTCAAGATAGTATTAGGATAGCACAGAAAGGGCGAGAAAACAATGAAATCAGAGGATATCTCCGATCGGAACGCTTTTCGCTCGAAGAAAAGAAAAAGGCCTGTTCCATAGGAACGGGCCTTTTTCTTTTGGTGCCTCCGATCGGAATCGAACCAATGACACGGGGATTTTCAGTCCCCTGCTCTACCGACTGAGCTACAGAGGCATTTGGCGACCTGGATGGGGCTCGAACCCACGACCTCTAGCGTGACAGGCTAGCGTTCTAACCAGCTGAACTACCAGGCCACAGTTGGTGGGAACAACAGGGCTCGAACCTGTGACCCTCTGCTTGTAAGGCAGATGCTCTCCCAGCTGAGCTATGCTCCCACATCTGTGCCACGCTGGCTGATTGTTGCTGCTGCAACTCACCGGCGACAAGCAATATATTACCACAACGGAACTAATTTGTCAACACTTTTTTTCAACTTTTTTAATTTTTTTCGAGTGTTTTAAGCTGTGCTTTTGTGAAGACATATTTCTTATCACAGAAGTGGCACTCAATTTCGGCTTCGTCCATTTCTTCGGCCATATCGTGCAGTTCTTTTTTGCCCATACTTAAGAGCGCTTTCTCTATCCTCTGTTTGCTACAGTTACATTTATATTCCGTTTCCTGTTCATACAGAACCTCTACCTCAAAATTTTTAAGGGCGCGACGAATAATATCCTCGGGAGTCATACCGTCGGACAGCATTCCCGTAACCGAAGGCATGTCCTTAATTCCATCTTCCAGTTTTTTTATGGTTTCTTCCTCTGCGGCAGGCAGTAACTGAATTATATATCCACCCGCCCTTTTAATACTTAAATCAGGACTTACAAGCACGCCTAAAGCGCAAACGGTTGGTGTCTGCTCACTAAGGGCATAATAAGCCGTAATATCCTCAGCAATTTCGCCTGATACGAGCGGTGTCATACCGTTATAGGGCTCCTTCAGGCCTAAATCCTTTAAAACATAGATATTGCCGTTTTTACCTACAGCGCCACCGACATCCAATTTTCCTTTTTCGTTTAGTGGTAGTTCAACCACGGGATTGGTTACATAACCCCTGACATCGCCGTTAAAATCTGATGCGCAAATAATCGAGCCGATAGGGCCTCCGCCTGCCACACGAACGGTTATACTGTTATCCTTACCCTTTAACATATTACCCATCATAGAAGTAGCGGTAAGCAGTCTGCCTAAAGCGGCAGAGCAAACGGCTGAAGTTTTATGTATGCGCTCAGCCTCGGCGCATATATCGGTAGAGTCTATGGCGGTTGCCATAACCTGACCGTTACTTGTTATACATCTGATTAATTTTCCCATAATTAAACCTTTCTTGTAACGAAAATTTTACGTTGACAGTTTTCTTTTGGGGCTTTCATGGTGTTCTCCCCTAAGACTGCCACAATTTCGAGCCCCGCTTTTTTAAGGGCTCCCGTCAGTTGCTCATCGGTATAGGCTCTCTCCAAAAAGCTCTCACGATACCTATTATAAGCATCCCCGTTTTTCTCGAAGAAATCAAGGGTGATTTCGGTGGTTTTAGCGCTTTTCTTATATCTATTCTGCCAAACACAATAGACGTCCTCAGTTTCCAAAACAAAATTATTATTTCCTAAAATTTCCTCGTGCTTATACTCGGTATTAACGTCGAATATAAAGAGTGACTGAGGCTCTAAAAACAGCGAAATTCTGCTAATAGATTTACAAAGTTCATTATAGTCGGTTATATGATTAAGGCTATCGAGCATACAGACAGCGCCGTCGACAGTGCCGTATAAATCGAGTTCACTGAGTTTTGAATTTATAAATAAAATATCAAGATTCTGCTCGATTTTCTTTTCATTCGCAACGCTCAGCATTTCACTTGAGATATCAGCACCTATAACGCTGACGCCTCTTTTTGCAAATTCGCAGGAAAACGATCCTGTACCGCAAGCGGCATCGAGTAAAAGCGTCGGCATTTTGCCGTACTTTTTAAAAAGGCGGCATATATAGTCTGTGCGCTTTTTATATTCTACATTACCCGTAAACGCATCATAAAAAAATGCAAATGAATTATACATACTCTGCCCGCCTTTTTTTATTTCCTATAAATTTTAACATTAAAGCGCAATAAAGTCAAATAAATATCCACCCGCATAGCGGGTGGTTTTTCATTTTCGGGCATAGCCCTAACCGATACTGGCTACGCACAAGTGCGTTTTTAGATTGGCCTGCCAGCCATGCAAGTTTTACTTACTACCCATAAATGGGTCCCGCGGG
>JAZRKE010000030.1:0-12157 GCA_045646145.1 Acutalibacteraceae bacterium
TACTGACGGTAAAATTCATTTAATTATTGCAACCAGCACCGCCCTCGCCTTTTGGATGGGTCCATTCACCCCATTTTGGCCGTTATGTATTGCAATAACGCTAGGAATAAGAAAATTTATTGAAATTATTTGGAGGCCAAAGCACCCCAAAACGAAAAAAGAAGACCGTGAATAGCGGTCTTCTTTTTTTATAATAACTCGGAATTATAGTGAGCCCGTTCTCCGCCGATAAATTTGGCTCTTGTTCTTGCTGCAACCACCAAAGCATTGCCTATCTTATTATTAACAAGGCGCACGGGAACTGCTACGTTTTTTAAATGCATACCGATAAGGGTTAGACCTATATCTATTCCTGCATTTGCCTTAATGCTTTCAACAGCAACAGGATTACGAAAGCCTTTAAAAGCCGCAGTTGCAAACGAGCCGCCAGCTTTAGGCTGAGGCAGTACATTGACTGTATCGTAACCGCAAGGTAATGCAGCTTTTTCAATAATTATAGCACGGTTTAAATGCTCACAGCACTGAGCAGCTAAATAAATTCCTTTTTCGGTTAATATCGAATTTATTGCATCAAATAAAGCCTCGCCCATCTCGGCGCTTGAATTATGGCCGATAACTCCGCCCGTTACCTCACTTGTAGAACAACCGACTACGAGTATATCACCCTTATTTAGTTTAGCAATTTCACAAATTTCGGTCACAGCGGCACATGCCTGCTCAATAATCTTATTCACTTTATTCTCTCCAATTCAGTAAATTTTTAAGTTTTATATTCTTAGCTGTAATCTGCACTAATAAAGCATTTACGCATATTCCGCAAATTCCTTGGAAAATATTTGCGGGAATTGAGGCAATTGCGCCAAAGCCGTAGGACAGTACAAAGCATTCGTAAAGAAAATAGCCTACTACCATTATAGCTTCGGCAATAAAACCAAAGGTAACAAGTTTAATAATAGAACAGTTTTCCTTCGAATGTTTAAAAAGCAAGGAAATTACTAATGCCATAACACCCTTAATGATAAAGGTTGCAGGAGCGTATGTTAAATACCCAAATAAAACGTCGGCAAGGGCCGAGCCAATGCCTGCGGCTAAAAACGAATAAACAGGGCCTAAAACTATACCGCTAAGTAAACAGAAGCAATCGCCCATATTAATATACCCGCCCGTAACAACTATGGGAATTTGTATTAAAAATGTTGAAACACAAATAATAGCTGCAAAAAGTGCGGTAATAATCGGCTTAAATACCTTTGTGTTCATTATTATCACCTAAAGTAAATCGGCAATATCTAAAACTAATCGCTCGGTTTTTTCCCAACCAAGACAAGGGTCGGTAATAGACTGACCGTAGGTGTTCCCGCCCACCTTCTGGCAGCCGTCAACAAGGTAGCTTTCTATCATAAATCCCTTTACAAGTTTTTTAATATCGTCAGAGTGTCTACAGCTATGTAAAACCTCTTTGCAAATTCTTACCTGTTCTAAATACTTTTTTCCTGAGTTTGAGTGATTTGTATCGATAATCACAGCGGGATTTTCAAAATTCTCGGCATTATATGTTTCAGCAAGTCTTATTAAATCTTCAAAATGATAGTTAGGATAAGCCTGACCGAATTCATTGACATAGCCTCTGAGAATGGCGTGAGCGTGGGGATTCCCCTTTGAAACTGCCTCCCAACCACGATAAATAAAGGTATGAGAGCTGTGAGCCGCCTTAATGGCATTAAGCATTACCGAATAATCACCACTTGTTGGGTTTTTCATACCAACGGGAATACCCAGCCCACTCGCGGTTAAGCGGTGCTGCTGGTCTTCAACCGAACGGGCACCTACCGCCACATAAGCGAGTAAATCGGAAAGATAACGGTGGTTTTCCGGATAAAGCATCTCGTCGGCACAGGTAAAGCCGGTCTGTGTAATAGCATCAATATGCATTTTTCTTATAGAAATTAATCCCGAAAGCATATCGGGAGCTTCATCGGGATTGGGCTGATGGAGCATACCCTTATACCCTTCCCCTGTTGTTCGGGGTTTATTGGTGTAAATTCGCGGTATAATAAATATTTTATCATTAACCTTTTCCTGAAGCTCACGAAGTTTATATATGTATTCTATAACAGAATCGTGTCGGTCGGCAGAGCAGGGTCCGATAATTAGCAAAAGCTTATCGCTCTTACCCTCAAAAATACTCTTAATTTCCTTTTCTCTGTCTTCTTTAATATGTGTATACTCGGCCGGTAAAGCGAATCTGCGCTTAATCTGTGCAGGTACCGGCAGTTTTCTCGTGAATTCCATATCCATTTTTCTTCACCTCGGTTAAATGTTCTTGTTAAACAGCTTTCTGCGCTCGGTGGAGCGTATCATCATTTCTTTAATTCCGTCACTATTCTCTTCTTTAATTAGTTCCTTAAGCTTTATAAAATCCCGATCAAATAGTTCCATCATATTAATTAGCGGCTCTTTGTTAAGTAAAAACAATTCCGCCCACATATTCTCGTTAATATTAGCAATTCTTGTAAGGTCTCGGAACGAGTCGCCGGTAAAATCCTCTAAATGTTCGGCATCATTACAGGTCATAAGACAAACCGCAATACAGTGAGCAAGCTGGGATAGAAATGCTATCATATTGTCGTGTTCGGTAGCCGATAATTCAGAAATTTTGGCAAATTTTAAAATTTTGCCGATTTCTTTGCAAATTTTTATAGCTTCGGGGGTATTGTTTTCGGTAGGAACAACAATGTAGTTTGCGCCATGGAAAATTTTTTCGTCGCTATTCTCAACACCGTAAACCTCTCTACCTGCCATTGGGTGCGCCGCAATAAATTCAACATCTTTTCTTAAAACAGAATTAATTTCAAGTATTATAGTATTTTTTACACCTGTAACATCGGTAAGCAAAGCGCCACTTTTTAAAAAATGCTGATTTTCATTTATCCACTTAATAAACACATTAGGATAAAGTGCAAAAATAACTATATCTGCGGCACAAATCAACTCGGGGTCCACTTCGGCAGAACCGTTATCAATAATATTATTTTTTAGTGCATAATCAATAGCCGATTGCTTATCTGATAAGGCATAGACGGTATATCCAGCCTTTTTAAGAGCTTTTGCATAGCTTCCGCCCATAAGACCTAAGCCAACTATTAAAAACTTTGTATTAAAACTAATCCGCAAGGATGTTCACTCCTATTCCAAGAAAAGAAATATTTTCAAAAAAATCAGGAAAGCTCTTGCTTACAGCCTCGGCATTGTTAATTTTTCCACCAAAACGCGAAAGCAGAACACACAAAGACATAACAATTCTGTGGTCATTATGTCCGTTTAAAATTTCATTGGGTTTGTGAAGTTCGGATTTTTTAACAATTACTTCATTCTCCAAAACTACAATGTCGGCACCGAATTTCTGAAGCTCGGTTTTCATAGCTTGAGCGCGGTCGCTCTCCTTCATTTTAAGTCGCTTAGTGCCTGTGAAAACACCGCCATTAAAATATGCGGCAATTGTAAATAAAATAGGCGCTAAATCAGGACAATCGGTAATATCAAGGGTGGGTGTTCCGTTTTTCAATTGATTAAAATATTCAAAATAGACCTTATCACCTTGATAGCTATCCTTTTTTAAGCCATTAACTGAAATACCCGAACCCAAAAAATTTAATGCCTCATAAAAAGCTGCATTTGAATAGTCGCCCTCAACCGATGTATCGGTAGCACGATATTTTTGAGTGCCCTTTATAAAGATTTCATTATCATTTAAAAATTCGGCAGTAACATCAAACTGTTTTAAAGCATCTATAGTTAAATCTACATAAGGGCGACTTTCAAGAATTCCTTTAATTTTAATTAAACTGTCATTTTCAAGAAGAGGCAAAGCAAAGAGTAAGCCACTTATAAACTGGCTACTAATATTTCCAGGAATTTCATAGGTTCCGCTTTTTAATATTCCTTTAAGTTCAATTCCGTTTTTATTCTTTAAGAATTTGAAGTTATAGTAGTTTGCAATTTCTTCATAAATAGAAAGTGGTCTTGTAAAAAGATACTCTGAGCCCGATAAGGCACATTCAACTTCTGTTAGAAGCATTAAAGGTATAATAAACCTGAGAGTACTTCCACTTTCGCGGCAATTCGCTTTGATAGGACCTTTAATTTTAGTTAAATCCAACCCCTTAACGGCAATATAATCATCACAGAATGTAAATTTGGCGCCAAGAGAGGTTAAACAGTCGATAGTTGCTAAAATATCTTGTGAACGGGCTATATTATAAATTCTACTTACACCTTGAGATAGCGCCGCGCAGATTAGCAGTCTGTGCGCCATACTTTTAGAAGGCGGTGCTAACACGGTTCCCTTTGCGGTTGAAACCTTAATTTCAGCAACCATATCAGTTTACTCCTTTCAAAGATTTCTTAAAATCGCCTTTGCTGTGATTTCTGGCGAAATAACCCTTGCTTTTTTATCGCAGGTTGAATTGTAAATATCAATTCTCTCATTATACCTCTTTAAAATAGCCTCTTTTGAATCGGCAGTAGGACGGTCTAAGGTGGGCATTAATTCACTAAGCTCTCGTTCTAAGAAAAAAATAACACCATTATGCTTTAGATTGTTAATATTTTCCTGTCTTAATATGGCGCCGCCTCCTGTTGAGATAACAGAGTCGTTATTTAAAGAGACCTCTTTAATAACCTCAGTTTCTAAATCACGAAAATAGTTTTCACCGAACTTTTCGAAATTTTCGGTAATTGGCATTCCTGATTTTTGGACAATTAAATCATCGGTATCTACAAACTTTTTGCCGGTTAGTTGAGATAAGACTCTACCAATTGTGGTTTTACCAGAGCCCGGCATACCTGTTAAAACGATATTTCGTTTTTTATCCAATAGTGATTTATAAATATCTTCGATTATAGATTGGCAGAAATCTTGTTCCATAAAATAGCCAGCAGCTAATACCGCCTGAGAAACAAGCATATAAAGTCCGCTCAAAGCAGGTATTCCCTTTTTTTCAGCCTCAATAATTAAATCTGTTTTTAGCGGATTATAAATTACATCAACTAAAAGTTCTAAATTGTTAAAATTTTTGAGCGAAATGGGACTCGCATTAACATTCGGATACATTCCTACCGGTGTTGTATTTATAATAACCGACGCGTCATAGTGAAGAACCACCGCATCAGAATAAGAAATTTTGCCACCCTCAGGATGACGGCTGACAACTAGAATTTCTTTTGCATTAAGGCTTTCTAAGACGGCAAAAGCGGTATTACTTGTTGCACCATCCCCTAAAATCAATGCCTTTTTGCCCTCTAAATCAGGTAAAACCGTTTTAATAAGTGAGCGCAGACCGCCAAAATCAGTGTTGTATCCATACAGTTTTCCGCCTTTATTGACAACTGTGTTAACGGTACCGATTTTTTTTGCATTTTCTTCGATAAAATCGAGATATCTAATTACCTCGTTTTTATAAGGAATTGTAACATTTATACCTGAGAATTCCCGCTCGGTCATAAAGGCATCGAGCTTATCTTTTGGTATTTCCTTCAATTCATATTTATAATCAGCAATTTTTTCGTGAATTTCGGCAGAAAAGCTGTGTCCTAACTTTTCCCCGATAAGACCGTATTTCATATCTTCTCCTATAAAAGTTCAGCAATTTCCATAACAGTTTTTTCTTCTATTTTGAAACTTCCAATTTTGTCAACAAAAATCACCGAAATTGTATTTTTATTAGATTTTTTGTCGTGGCTTAGCGCATCAATTACTTCTTCCATTTTAAAATTCGTTTTTGTGGGTAAATTCAGTTTCTTTAGTACAGGAACCAGTCGGGCACTGACCGAGTCTGAGCACATATAAAGCATACCGAGTGCAACACATTCGCCGTGGTAAAGCTCACCGAATTTATTGCTTTCAATCGCATGACCGATAGTGTGTCCAAAATTTAGAATTTTACGAAGTCCTGATTCCTTTTCATCCTGCTCTACAACCGATTTTTTAACACCGAGTGAACGAATAATTATATCGTCAATAGCGTTTTCAATATCACTATTTTCGAAAAGAGCGAAAAGCTTTTCATCGGAAGTAAGCCCCATTTTAACAGCCTCAGCAAGACCGTTTGAAATCTGACGCCTTGGCAGAGTCTTTAAAACCTCGGGGTCGATAAGCACACGTTTAGGTTGATAGAAAGCGCCAATAATATTTTTAATTCCCTCAAAGTTAATAGCAACCTTGCCACCAATTGATGAATCAACCTGGGAAAGCACTGTGGTTGGAATATTATAAAAATCAATTCCGCGCATAAATGATGCCGCCGCAAAGCCTGAAAGGTCGCCGATAACTCCACCCCCGACAGCGACTACGCAGTCATTTCGGGTAAAACTATTTTGAAGCATTACTCGGCAAAGGTCTTCCAAATTTTCAAAGCTTTTAGTATCTTCACCCTGTTTCAATGTAACAATAATAGGATTTTTTGAGAGCTTAGCAACGGTTTGTGAATACACGGGTGGAACACCGTCGTCGGTTACAATTAGTACATTTCTATCAAGATTAAAGTATTTGTCCGCTTCTTTTAAAGCAGAACGCTCGACAATAATATCGTAACTGTTTTCGCCTAAATTCATTCTAACAGTCATAAAACACCACCGAATTATTTTAAATCAATATGGTTATAGAAAGAGCCTACAACTCTTAATTTATCACATAAAGGGGAAAGTTCTTTAAGCATTGCCGCACCCTCGTCAGTATGTAAATTACCCTCAAGTTCGGCATAGAAATAATATTTCCATAAAAGACCTTTATACGAACGGCTACGGAGCATTCTCATATTAAATCCATGCTTACCGATAATGTGAATAGCTTTAGCAAGAGCTCCAGCATCGTTTCTAACTGCAAAAACCAGTACTGAATGATTATCGGGCTTGTTGGTTGTTTTAATATGCTCAGAGCGCGATAAAACAGCAAATCTTGTTGTATTCAGATGGTTTTCGTTAATATCCTTTTCAAGCACCTCGAGTCCGTAAAGCTCTGCCGTTTCACTACTTGCTATCGCGGCAACTGAAATGTCATTAAGCTTTGCAACATTCTGTGCCGCCATAGCGGTATTTTCACACATCTGAGCTTGCATATTGTGTGATTTTATATAGTTATCACACTGCTCAAGTGCCTGGATATGACTTACGACTTTTTTAACATCAGAAATTTTAGTACCCTTAACACCTAAAAGATTTTGTGATACCGAGAGCTCATAAATTCCGTTAATAAAAAGGCTTCCGCCGAAAATCAAGTCAATAACCTGTCCAACCTCACCCGCGGTACTGTTTTCCATAGGAAGAACTGCGCAGTCGCATTCGCCGTTTATAACTGAATTATAGGCGGCAGTAAAACTCGGAAAAGAAATTCGTGAAGAATCGGGGAATATTTTGCCTGCTGCGATATGGGCGAATGCTCCTTCAACACCACTATAAGCCACCTTCATACCATTTAAAATACTGCTTTGATAATTTCGTGAAATCTTCATAACATCTCTCAGAAAATTAACGTAGTAGTTTTTTATTTCATCCTTATTAATGTAGGCGGAATTATTCTGAATTATAATTTCTTCACGCGAAGCATCATATATAGGCAGTCCGTTCTGCTTTTTATAATCGGCAACATCTTCAGCCGCGAGCATTCTCTCTTCAAAAAGCTTCGCCATTTGCTTATCGATTTTATTGATTCTTTCTCGGGCTAATTCAAGTTTGTTCATTTTTTCACCTTATTTATAAAGTTCTGCAAGTTTTTTAAATGCGGGTAGTGAGCGTTCAATCTGTTCGGTTGAGACGCAATAGGAAATTCTTACGTAACCTGGGTAACCAAAGCTATCCCCCGGTACTAATAAAAGTTCAAACTGTTTTGCTTTTTCGCAAAAAGCACCTGCATCGTCCTCAAGTGCCTTTAAAAAGAGATAAAATGCTCCATCGGGACGAGCAACAGTAAAGCCAAAGTCAGATAAATTTTTAAGTAGAATATCACGGTTTTTCTTATAAACTGAAATATCTGAGGTTTTACCGAGACAGAATGGAATAAGTTTTTGGAAAAGGGTTGGTGCACATACAAAACCTAATGCTCTGCCCGCACCGCAAACAGCATCGAAAATATCACTTGATGCTATCGCTTTATCGTTAACAAGAATATATCCTATTCTTTCTCCAGGTAAAGATAATGATTTACTAAAAGAATAACAAACCAGAGTGTTATCATAATAATTGGGTACAAAAGGTACCTCTATATCATCATAAACGAGTTCCCTGTAGGGCTCATCTGCGATTATAAATATACTATTTCCAAATTTGTTCTGAGCCTCCGTTAACACGCTTGAAAGTTTTTGGATAGTTTCTTTTGAAAAAACTACACCTGAAGGATTACACGGTGAATTAATTATAACCGCTTTTGTATTTTCATTTATGACACTTTCTAATGCGATAAAATCTATTTGGAAATCCTTTTCATCACATTTCACAGGAACACATTTGGCACCCGCAGTTTCAATAAAAACCTTGTACTCAGGAAAATACGGTGCAAAAACTATAATTTCATCATTTTCACAGACAAGCGCTTTAATTGAAATAGTAAGTGCTGCGGCTGCTCCTACGGTTAAGTAAAGATTTTGTGCACAAACATTGGTACCGTAATTTTTGTTTATGTATTCAGCAATTGCAGTTCTAACTGTCAAATCTCCCGGAGCAGAGGTATATCCGTGTAGAGAAACACTGTCCTTTTCGATTAGCAATTTTATAAGCGCTTCATTAACCTCGGGTGGTGTGGGGACACTAGGGTTACCAAGGCTAAAATCATAAACATTTTCTCTTCCTATCTCCTGAGCCCTCTTGTTACCATATTCAAACATATCACGGATAACCGAGCGCACTTGACCTAATTTTAACATTTCTTTAGAAATCATAATATTACTCCATTAAGCTTTTTATAATATTAAAGTATACTCCTCTCAAAAAACATTGTCAATGATTTTAAATAATAAAATATAATATATTGACATAATTGAACATAAATATTAAAATAAAATTATTAAAATCAAGGAGGCAACACAATGTACTCAGAATTTTTTAAAAAATGGCAGCAAAATGCTACGCTTGATAATGATTTAATATCGGAACTGAATTCGATTGAAAATATTCCTGATGAGATTTCCGACCGTTTTTATACCGAACTTCCATTTGGCACAGCAGGCCTTAGAGGTATTATCGGAGCCGGTACCAACCGAATGAATGTATATACCGTTGGCCGTGCTTCTCAGGCTATGGCGGACTATGTAAATTCCGTGGCAGCAAACGGAAAAATTGCTATTGCTTACGATAGCCGAATTAAATCCCAACTTTTCGCAAGAACCGCCGCAGAGATTATTGCAAATAGTGGAGTAAAGGTATATCTGTATAGTGAGTTAATGCCCACTCCTATGCTATCTTTCGCTGTAAGGGAACTTAAATGCGATGCGGGAATTGTTATTACTGCTAGTCATAATCCATCTAAATATAACGGCTTTAAAGCATACGGAAGCGACGGTTGTCAACTCCCACCAGATGCCGCAGACGCTATTTTAAAGCGTATGGAAGGTATTGATTATTTCGGCGATATTAACTTTGGCGATTTTGATAAACTAATCAGTAGCGGTAAAATTGAGTATATTAGCGATAAAGTAATTGAAAATTATTTGAATGAGGTTCAAAAACAATCCTTTGCAGATGACAGCTATTTTCTTAAAGATTTTTCGGTAATTTATACCCCACTTCACGGCACTGGTAATAAACCTGTACAGGCTATTTTAGAGAGAATAGGAATTAAAAATGTAACAATAGTTCCCGAACAGGAAAAGCCTGATGGAAACTTCCCTACCTGCCCTTATCCTAATCCCGAAATCCGTCAACCGTTTGAAATTGCGCTCGAAATGTCAAGAAATATTAAGGCAGATTTAATTTTGGCAACTGACCCTGACGCTGACCGCGTTGGAATTGCTGTATTAAAGAACGGTGACGCTACTTTAATTTCGGGTAATGATGTAGGTGTGTTACTCCTTAATTATATACTTGAACGTCGCACAGAGCTCGGTCTGATGCCTAAGAATCCAATTGCTATTAAAACAATAGTTACAACCGAGGTTTGCCAAAAAATTACCGATAAATATTCCTGTCAGCTTATAAATGTTTTAACTGGCTTTAAATTTATAGGTGAACAAATTGCTTTACTCGAAGAAAAAGGAGAAGAAAGCCGTTATATTTTTGGTTTTGAGGAGAGCTACGGATATCTTCCCGGAAGCTATGTGAGAGATAAGGATGCTGTTGTAGCTTCAATGCTTATCTGTGAAATGGCGGCTTACTATAAGGCAAAAGGTATGAGCCTTTTAGATAAGCTTAATTCAATTTTCGAAGAATTCGGTTATTATCTTAATACACAAAAGAGTTTTGCCTTTGAGGGCCAGTCAGGTATGGTAGCGATGAAAAAGCTTATGGATGACCTTAGAGCAAACCCGCCTAAAGAATTTGCTGATGAACAGGTTGTAGAGATATTTGACTATCAGACCTCTATTTCTAAAAATCTCGCCGATAATACTACCGGCGAAATTAAACTACCAAAATCGAATGTAATTATCTATTTTCTCACCGACGGCACAAAGGTTGTCTTTCGTCCCTCAGGCACCGAACCAAAAGTAAAGCTTTATCTCGGCTGTGTAGCCAAAAGCGAAGCCGAAGGTAATGAGAAAATGGATAAAATTTTAGCATCAGCTCAGCAAATATTTAACTAAACAAAAAGCACTTCTTCACGAAGTGCTTTTTGTTTTAAAAGTTTAATTGTAATTCAAAGCATTTTTAAACTTTTTGGGTAAAAATACAATAACGGTGTTTATAATTGAAACTACAAAATATAATAATGTAGTTAATGAATATATTACAAAAAATATATTTTGACTTTTTAAGAACAGCACCTTTCTTAAAAGTACGTAAAAAGAAAATGCATAAGAATGAATCGGTACCATTAAAAATGCTATTAATGATAATTAGGTAAGAATACAAAGGAATGTTTTTATATTTCTTTCAGGTATTTTTTTGAATTTATAAATTATTAATATACATACTCTAACAAGATTTGACAAGATAAAAATTAATGGAAAAATCGATTTGAAGATATTTTCAATTAAAAAAGTAAAAGTTGGTAAATCGGCACCTCCTATTATGCCTACGGAAGCTTCGTCTACATAAACTCTTGGTAATATTTCATAGACAATATTAAGTATAAAGATGATACAAAAAAACAGCGACATAATATCATAGAACACTGCGAAAATAACGCGTAAATTTTTCACCTAATTTCCTCCGAATAATTATATTATAATCATATAGAATGTCTTCTGAAAGATTACTCCAAAATTTTAGTTACTATATTGGTTATTATCGGAGTTTCAATAATACGGGTAATTAATTGATACACCACTATTCCTCCAACTAATGACCAACCGGAAGTCCCACCGACCTTATATTGAATATTTCTCAATATGTAGCTACGGTAAATACAATCTGCAAGTAAACCAAAAAGAACTTGAAAAATCAGGGATGGAATAATTATACAAAAGCTCAGCTTGCCCTTTATAGAATTAATTTCTTGATTATATTGAGTTGATGCATTAAGAATTTCCAAAAAATCTATTGAGCTATCTTCATAATATTGGGGGAATAGATTGCCTGTTTCGGTTAAATATTGGGTGTATGGTTCTATAATTTCCTGAGCATCTAGTAAAGCAGGTTTTATGGATAATACAACCAATCCAGTTAAAGCTAAAGAGAAAATCATACTTACAGCCAAGAATATAAATGCATATTTATACATTTTGCGGTAGAACATCCAATAGAAATTAAAGAAAAATGCCGCCCAATTCATATGGAAAAAAATCTTTTTTCCTTCGTTATTTGAAAATAACTCAACATAACGCGATGAATTTTTATCTATAAACATAAACCAATTGGACTTTTTAATTCCCTCAAGTAATTCTTCCTCTTTAATTGGCTCATGCTCAAAAGGTGTATTACAGGTGCGGCAGTAAATATCTCCCTTAATATAAGTTGCTCCGCAATTTGGACATTTCTTTTCAAAATATGACATATAATGTTCCCCTTTTGA
>JAZRKE010000031.1:0-6211 GCA_045646145.1 Acutalibacteraceae bacterium
CTTTATGGATTTTTGGAGGATAGTTTTATTAGCGGGTCTTTGTGGAGTGGTTTGCTATATCTTCTGCCTTTCACTTTTCCTTTCTAAAAAAGCTTTTAAGCTTATCCGCAACCCGTATTTGCGATGTATAATAGGCTCTGCCTTGATAATTTCTGTAACACTGCTTATCGGAAATCAGGATTATAACGGCACAGGCGCACATATTTTAACGCATATTTTTGAGGGCGCCGCTACTGTGCCTTACGCATTTTTGCTGAAAATGATTTTAACCGCTTTAACCGTAGGCTGTGGGCTTAAAGGTGGAGAAATAGTGCCTGCATTTTTTGTGGGAGCCACCTTCGGCGGCGCCCTTGCAGTGTTTTTAGGGCTTCCTCTGACGCTCGGAGCCGCTATCGGTATGGTAGTACTATTTGCGGGAGCCACAAAATGTCCCCTCGCTGCACTTATGTTATTTCTCGAACTTTTTGGATTAAACGGTATACTATTCCTATATATTATAATTTCAGTGATAATCGGTTTTGTTTTTTCGGGCAATGCAGGGCTTTATCAAAAACCTATATTTAAAATTTTCAAAACAAATGGTAAATATTAAATTTGCATATATAAATAATTTATAGTATAATAGTAAAAAACAATAGGGAGTGATTTTATGAACTTTTCTTCCCCTGACTCTCGTGGAATGGTTGAGGGCTTTTGCCTTGTAAAAACTGTGGAGGTTAAGACCTCCTCCAAGGGCGACCGCTACCTTGATATGACCCTTACCGATGCGTCTGGTGAAATCAATGCGAAGCTCTGGAGCTATAACGAGGCTCTTCACGGAGAATATGAAGTTAATGAAATTATAAAGGTACGCGGCACTGTAAGCGTTTATGCGGGTAACGACCAGCTGAGAATTGACAGGATTAGAAAATCTACACCTGCCGATAATATTGACCCCAGTGAATTCGTTCCATCCGCCGAATTTGATGCCGATAATATGTATAATGCCCTTTATGATATTGCAAACAGCTTTCAGGACGAGGCGCTTCGCAGGATTGTTACTTTTCTTTTGGAAGAAAATAAACTCGCACTGCTCTTCTGGCCTGCCGCATTCAAACTCCACCACGCAATTAGAGGGGGCTTACTTATGCACACACTCTCTATCGTGCGGCTTGCTGAACGTGTTTGTGAAATCTACCCCTTTGTTGATAGGGAACTCTTAATTTCGGGAGCAATTCTCCACGATATTGCAAAGCTCAGTGAGTTTGAGGTTACCGATACGGGCATTGTGTCGGGCTATAGCGTAAAAGGGAATCTGCTCGGCCACTTAGCCGAGGGAGCAATGGTGGTAAGAAAGGCCGCCGAAAAATTAGACATCCCGATTGAGACCTCTATGCTACTTGAACATATGATTTTATCCCACCACGGTGAGCCCGAGTTTGGTGCGGCGGTAAGACCTATGTTTATTGAGGCAGAGCTACTTTCTGAGCTTGACTTGATGGACTCAAGGCTTTATGAGATGCGCGAAGCGGTAGAAAATGCAAAATCGGGCGATTTCACAGGCAAAATGTGGGCGCTTGATAACCGCAAGCTTTACAACCACGCGAGAACCGACCTTAATAAAAAAATAAATTTATTTTAAAATAAAGGAGAAATTTAAATGGAAATCACAAAGGATATGTGCATTGGGGACGTTTTGGATATGGACACAGGTGCCGCTAAATACTTTTTAGAAATAGGTATGCACTGCTTGGGTTGCCCCTCAGCGAGAGGCGAAACCATTGAGCAGGCATGCGCCGTACACGGTACCGACTGCGACGAATTAGTTGCTAACTTAAACGACTATTTCTCTAATAAATAATGCAAAATTTAAGTGAAAGACTTAAGGAAATTGCCGTGTTGGTACCGAAAAGCTGCCGTGTTGCAGATATTGGCACCGACCACGGCTATTTGCCTATTTATTTAATAAAAAACGGTATTGCTTCATATGTTTTTGCCTGTGATATTGCTGAAAAACCGCTACAAACAGCCCAAAAAAATATTGAGGCATCCGGTTTACATAATATTGAGCCTCGCCTGTCGGACGGACTTTCAAACATACAGCCCGACGAAATAGAAACGGTCGTTATTGCAGGTATCGGCGGAGAGGTGATTTCGGGTATAATCGAACGGTGCGGCTGGATTAAAAGCAGCGCCTACACCCTTATTTTGCAGCCCACCACCTCACCCGAAAAACTGCGCTCGCATCTCGCCGAGAACGGTTTTTCGGTGGATACAGAGGTTGCTGTTTGCGAGAACGGTAAAATCTACAGCATAATGAAGGTAAAATATTGCGGCAAAGCCCAAAATCTTACCCCCACAGAGCTTTTTATCGGCAGACTAAAGCCCGATAATGAGTGCAGTACCGCCTATATAGAAAAGCAATTAAAAAGAGTTTCTAAACTCTCAAATGATTTAAAAAACATCCCTGCAAAACGGGAAGAATATATTTACTATTCGCAAATTACCGACACCCTTACAAAAATTCTTGGAGGTAACAATGGCGCTTGACGGTGTTTTTATAAAGAAACTCACCGCCGAACTGCAACAGGCAGTAGGTAGTCATATTGATAAAATCCACCAGCCATCAAACGATGAGCTGGTGTTACTTCTGCGCAAAACGGGCTTTACTCAGCGTCTGCTTATATCGGCAAAGTCGGGGCAGCAGCGTCTGCACTTTACCGAAATGCGCTTTGATAACCCCGCCACGCCGCCAATGTTCTGTATGCTACTTCGCAAATATGTAGGTTCGGGAAGAATTTTGAAGATAACCCAGCCCGACTTTGAGCGCCTTATAGAAATCACCTTTTCTTCGCTTAATGAAATGGGCGATATTATAACTCCGCGCCTTGTTATAGAACTGATTTCGGCATCTCCAAATGTGATTTTAGTAAACGAACACGGCAAAATTATTGATGCTCTCAAACGTTCAAGTATTGAAAAGGGCGGCAGACTTATTCAGCCGGGAGCTACCTATGAATATCCCGAAAGGCAGAATAAATTAAATCCCGAAAAGGAAAATTTAGAAAAAATCAAAGCTGCGCTCAACACAAATACAGAAAAATCGTTGCTCAGCACCGTTTCGGGCTTCTCCCCCCTTATCTGCCGCGAAATTGCCGACGGATATGCAACACTTGAAAATGTAATTAATGTAACAGAAAACGAAAGTACCCCGTATATTATTAGGGATAAAAGCGGTGAACCTATCGATTTTTCCTATTTCCCTATTAAACAGTATTCGGGCTTTTTGGTAGAAAAATCAAAGTCGTTTTCTGCTTGTTTAGAACAGTTTTTTAGTCTTCGCACCCAGAACAGTATTTTAAAAACACGCTCTCAGGATATTGAACGGCTCTTAAATATCCTCAGAACACGAATAAATAAGCGTATGAATCTGCGCAAATTAGACCTGCAGAAGTGTGAGAAAAAAGAACAACTTCGTATTTTTGGAGAGCTGCTAAAGGCTAATTTATATGCTGTTAAATCGGGAGATACCTTTGTTAAGGTGCAAAATTTTTACGATGAATATTTAACCGAGATTAAAATTCCTTTAAAACCCGAGCTTAGCCCCGGGGCCAATGCCGCTAAATATTTTAAGGATTATAAAAAAGCACATACCGCCGAACAAACCCTTAAAGAGCTTATCGAAAATGATAGCTGTGAGCTTAAATATATTGAATCGGTATTGTTCGCCCTTTCTTCGGTTAAAACGGTGCAAGATATCGAGGAAATCCGAGAGGAACTAATTCAAGCCGGATATATCCGCGCAAATAAGAATAACAAACCCAAAAAAACCGACAATAAATTAAATGAGACCACATCCCCCTCAGGCTACCGTGTGCTTATAGGCAAAAACAACCGCCAGAACGATACTATTACCTGTTCGCTTAGCGCAAAGGGTGATATGTGGTTCCACACAAAAAATATCCCGGGCAGCCATGTTGTTGTTCTCTGTGGTGGTGAGGAGTTGACCGACGATGATATTATCTTCGCCGCAACCCTCGCAGCCAAGAACTCAAAGGCGGCGCAGTCCTCAAAGGTGCCTGTTGATTACACCAGAATTAAATTTGTCAAAAAACCTAACGGCGCAAAACCCGGTATGATTATTTATACCACTAACAGTACAGTTTTTGTAACACCGAGCGAGGTAGCAGATGATTAAAACCGCAAAACAAACCCTGAACACCGTAAACGGTGTGAGCTTCATTACCTTTAAAAAATTAGAAAAATATCCGCAGCTAAAACATGCCTTTTCTACCCGTCTGGGTGGGGTGAGCGACGGCTATTATTCCTCTATGAATTTGAGTTTTAGTGTTGGCGATAATCCCGATACGGTTAAAGAAAATTACCGTATTTTGTGCAATGCCGTTGGCATTGACTCTGAGAATATCATCATCAGCCATCAGACACACAAAACAAATATTTTATCAGTTACCAAGTCTGACTGCGGCAAAAACATCTGGCGAGAGCGTGATTACAGCGATATTGATGCGCTGATAACAAACGAAAAAGGCGTTGCCATTGTTACGCATAGTGCCGATTGTTGTCTGCTCGGCTTCTTCGACCCTAAGCAAAATGTAATTGCCGCCGCCCACGCAGGCTGGCGCGGAACGGTAGCTGAAATCGGTAAAAAGACGGTAGAAAAAATGGTTAAAGACTATAACTGCAACCCAAATGACATTTTAGTAATTATTGCACCCTCTATTTCAAAATGCTGTTATGAGGTAGATGACCCTGTTTTAAACGAATTTAAAAAACTCAGCTATCTTGACCTTTCTAAAATTTTCTTCCCAAAAGAAAACGGCAGATATATGCTCGATTTATGGGAAGCTAATCTACAGATTTTAACAAATGCAGGAGTGAAGCCCGAAAATGTCGAAATCACCGATATTTGCACCAACTGCCAGAGCGAATATTTTCACTCGCACAGAGCCACAGGCGGCAAACGTGGCGTTAACGGGCTTATAATGGAATTAAAATAAAAGAATTTTAATCAAAAGGATATTTTATGGAAAGTTTAATTATCAAAGACGTCGGTTTTTATAAGCGTGTTTTAAAAATTGCAATACCCATAGCCCTTCAGGGACTTATCACCACAGGTGTTAATATGATGGATACCATTATGATTGGCGCAGTAGGTGAAACACAGCTTAGCTCTGTATCTCTTGCTAACCAGTTTATAAGTATTTTCCATATTTTTTGTATGGGTATCGGTATGGGCGCCAGCGTGCTTGTTGCACGATACTACGGTATGAACGATAATTCTTCCCTTAAAAAGACTATTACAATTATGCTTCGTTTATGCCTTTCTTTATCACTTGTATTTTCTGTGGCAACCTTTTTCTTGCCAAAAGAAATTATGATGATTTATACCCCTGAAACCAATATTATTAATTTCGGTATTGATTATCTTAATTATTCTGTGGCAAGTTACGTGTTCTTAGGTCTATCTCTTACAAGTACTATTGTGCTTCGAAACGTAGGTCAGGTAAAAATACCTCTTTATACATCAATAGGCGCGTTTTTTGTAAACGTAGGTGCCAACTACGTATTTATTTTCGGTATTGATTTCTTAAATATTAAACCTATGGGTGTTGCAGGTGCCGCTGTGGGTACTTTAATTGCCCGTGTGTTTGAATTCGGTATTATATGCGGATATTTACTTTTTATTGATAAAAAAATTTCCTATAAAATACGCGATTTATTTAAACCTGTAGGTGTGCTTTGGAAAGAATACATAAGAATCAGCATTCCCGTGCTTATCAGTGACGGTATTTTAGCTTTAGGTAATAACTCCGTTGCAATGATCATTGGCAGAATGGGCGAAAGCTTCGTAGCGGGTAATGCAGTTACTACAGTTGCACAGCAGCTTAGCTCTGTTATGATTCAAGGTTTCTCACAGGCAGGCGCAATTGTAACGGGTTATACTTTAGGTGAAGGTAATAAGAAAAAGGCTCAGGACGAAGGCTATGCTTTTCTTGGTATCGGTTTCGTTTTCGGTTTGATTGCAGCCCTTATTATCACAATTATTAGTGCACCTATGATTACAGCTTATAACCTTTCTGAGGAAACTCAGGGCATTGCCAGAGAACTGATGATTTCTATAAGTATTATTATGGTGTTCCAGGCAACTAACAGTATTATGACGAAGGGTGTTCTGCGCGGCGGCGGTGATACTAAAGTATTAATGATAGCC
>JAZRKE010000032.1:0-109788 GCA_045646145.1 Acutalibacteraceae bacterium
AAATCGGGTGGCACCGCCGCAACACTTCGTTATGCTAAGACTAAGGATAAAAGAATAATAAATATTGCTGATATAGAGGATGAACAAATTTATTTATCCCCCTATATAATCTGTGATGATGAAGATATTTAAAAAACCGCGATTAATCGCGGTTTTCTTATATCAATATAAATTGTGCTATATTTCTGAGTACCGTGTTTTTATAAAGACGGTGCTTTTTTATTATCTTGATTTTTTCTGTTTTATTAAGGGATGGAAGTTCTGCTACTGCCGCTAAGAGCTTTTTTTGTTTTATATTGAGCATTTCCTCATAATTCTCTAATAAGAACTGGGCTTGAATGGAAATTACTTTATAATTTTGCTTCATTTTCTTTATTTGCCCTAGTTTACCCATAAAAAAGGAAAAACTTCTTGCGTTTTTTGCACCAACCTCGTTATTACTGTGTTGGCGGTAAAGCATTGTGGGGGAATTAATAAACACGATTTTGCCGAAAGCGGCGGCTATGAGTGTGAGCCACCAGTCGTGCATAGCCGTAACGGTAGGTAAACAAAAAAGTCTTTCGTGAAGCGCTCGGTTGAACATAACGGTACAGCCTGTAACTGAATTTTGCATTAGCAGATGGTTGAGCTCCGTTCTCTCTGGGGTCAAACGCTGATATTTTATAAATGAATCCGAAATAATATTTAGTTTTTTATCTACCACAAATAAATCGGTGTGAACGAGTATGGGGGTACTACTTCCGTTTTTATCCTCCGCAATTTTCATAGCAGTAAGGGTTTTTTCAATTTTTTCTGGCAACCATTTATCGTCCTGGTCGCTGAGCATTATGTAGTCATCATTATATAATTGAATAAGTCTAAAGAAGTTACCTGCGGCGCTACCAGAAGGCTCGGTTGTTGGGCAGACCTCTATTTTATCGGGAAAAATCTCGGCATAACGGTTAATAATTTCTAAGGTGTTATCGGTAGAGCCGTCGTCCCTTATAACAATTCTGAAATCAGTATAGGTCTGGTCTAAAATAGATTTTAACTGCTCTTCTAAATATTTTTCACCGTTATAGGTTGCCAATAAAACCATTACCATATTTTTCACCTCGACTATAGGGTAGAGCGAATAATCCGAACCCGCCTCAAAGTGGCTTATTTCGGCGCTTTTTACCCAATTCATTCTTGTAAGGCGTCAGCCTTACTGCGCCTGTATTGAATAAAAATCACTCAAAATCTTCTCTCTTTGAGGTCGAAGATTTTAAAAAGAGCAGATTTTTGTTCAAACGAGGCACAAAACGCAGTTAATCCTGACGGATTAACGAGTATTTTAACAAAGTGTGAGCGAAAATCCGCCTTTTCAAAACGGAGTTCGGGTTATTCGCTCTACCCTATATTATCACGAAATGTAAATTTTTTCAACAAAAAGTGCTTGACAAAATTCGCAGAGAGGTGTACTATATAACTGTACTAATCGAATTAATACGCTAAGGACGGGAGGTAAGCTTTATGGTACAGTTGGATTATAAAAGCGGTGTACCTATTTATGACCAGATAGTAAGCGGTATTGTAAGGCTTAAAATGGTGGGAGCACTAAAGGGTGGAGATTCACTTCCAAGTGTTCGCGCTATGGCGCTGAAGCTTGGCATTAACCCCAACACAGTTCAGCGTGCCTATGCTCTCCTTGAAGAAAAGGGAGTAATCTATTCTGTATCGGGCAAGGGCTCATTTATTTCTCACGACTCTGACACCGATAATACCTTAGACGAACTCGCCTTAAAGGACTTTTTGAAGGCGGCAAGGGACGCCAAACGAATGGGCAAAACCGCAGAAGAACTCAAAATGCAGATAGACCTGCTATTTAAGGAGGATTAATTATGATTGAAATTAAGGGCGTTACAAAGCGCTTTCAGGAAAAAATCGCACTCGATAATGTTGAATTCTCTATCCCAAAGGGTAGTGTTTTCGGGCTTGTGGGCTCAAACGGTTCGGGTAAATCAACTCTATTAAGGCTTATTTCGGGCGTATATTCTTTAGACGGCGGCGAAATACTCGTAGACGGGGTTACCCCCTTTAATTCACCCAAAATTAAATCTCAGATTTGCTATTTAGCCGATACTCCGTATTTTGTTCATCAGTCAAATATAAACGAAATGGCAAAGCTATATAAAAGCATATATCCTACCTTTTCGGATGAAAGGTTTGAATACTTAAAAACCATTTTCCCGCTTGATACTAAAATTAAAATCTCTACAATGTCTAAGGGTATGCAGCGTCAGGCGGCGCTTATGCTCTGCCTTGCTGTAAAGCCTCGCTATCTGCTTTTAGACGAAGCCTTTGACGGACTTGACCCTGTAATGCGTAAGGTCTTAAAAACCTTGCTTACCGACGGCGCCGCAGAGGGTATGACCACAATTATCGCTTCTCACAATCTTCGTGACCTTGATTACCTTTGCGATAGGGTGGGGCTTCTGCACTTTGGTAAAATACTTTTTAGCGACGATATAGAAGCACTTAAAAAAGGCGTTCATAAAATTCAGCTTGCCTTCGAGCGCACACCTGACATGTCGGTATTCTCAGAACTTAACTGTATTAAGTGCGAGAAAACAGGCAGTCTTATTCAGCTAATCGTTAAGGGTGAGGAAGAGGAGATTATGTCCTTCTTAAATAAACTGAACCCCGTATTTATCGAGGCTATAGACCTAAACTTTGAAGAGATATTTATGTATGAATTGGAGGTAAAAGGGTATGACGCAGAAAATATCATTAAATAAAACACCGTTTAATATATTTACTTTCACGCTCAAAAAGAATTTAGGCTTCTCTTTAGTAGCAGCCATTTTAGCGGCTATGGTATCGCCCGTTTACCTATACACCGTTATTACAGATTATGTAGAAAACTACGATAAGCTTATCTATAACTATGAAAATCTGTTTTTAACCTTTGCCGCACTTATGGCGATAGCGGCTACGGCTTTCTTAATGGTACTGCTCTACATAAATTTCAGTTACCTATATAACCGAAGCGCAAGCGATTATTTCCACGCTCTGCCGCTAAAGCGCTCAGAACTGCTCTTTGCAAGATTTTCGGGTAGCTTTGTAGCCTCGCTTATTCCGCTTACCGTCGGCTATATCGGCACCTACGCCCTTTCATTTTTGGATATTGTAGCGGCTGACAGAACTGCAATTATCGGTGCTTATTTCTTCACCGTTCTTATGATGGCGGTATTGGGGCTCTTTACCTTACTCTTCATCATAACCGCAGGCGGTGTGTTCGATAGTATATTGAGTTTACTTGCCGTTAATATCGGTATCCCTATTATCGTCGCATTTGTTTACTGGCTCTGTGAGACCCATCTTTACGGCTTTACCTATTCGGGCGATTATGATACTAATATAATATCCCACACAACACCCTTCGGCTATGCCATAATAAAGTTGGTGTTATGTTTGTATGACCCCGAAAACCCACTCTTTTCAGCGCTCAATGTTTTTGCAATTATAGATATGCTCGCCCTTTTTGGCGCACTTAACGTGATATTCTATAATCGTCGCAAGAGTGAAAAATTAGGCGGCTCGTATGCCTTTAAATCTATCCCCGAAATTATCGGCTTTATAATAGCGGCTTTAGGTCTTTTCGTAATGGGCTATATCTTCGGCGAGGACGCAGGGGAAATTGCCTATTGGCTCGCAGGTGTCGTTGGCGCATGCCTTGCGGCAGTTGTCTATTCACTCATTATCAACCGAGGCTTTAAAAAGGCAAAGAGAGCGGTTATCGTAGGTCTTATAGCTTCTGCCGTACTCATTATCACCAATTTCGGTATTAAACTTGATATCTTCGGTTGGAAATATAACCTTCCAGAAGTAGATGAAATTGAAAGCGTAACTGTCGAAACGGGTGGTACCAATATAAATGTAAAGAACATTCAGTTGGCGGCTGACTTTAATAGAGCGATAGTCCGTGAGCACGATACGAATTACTCGGGTGGCTCAACAAATTATTTCAGAATAGCCTATGTTCTTAAAAATGGAGAAATAGCCACAAGAGTATATCTCGTTGAAGATACTATCGCCAAGGAATATAAGGATAGACTTATATCCGAAGAATATTCTCGTCAGGTTATAGAAAAGTTTGATAACTTTAAAAATAAAAAGGTTGAAGAATGGAAACTCACGGGTTACATTTATGAAAAAGGTGAGTATAAAGGCAGGTTTGAAGCGGTTATTGATGCGGCAAAGACCGAGGAATTAATTTATGCCTATTCAGAAGACCTTAAAACCTATGGCAGTAAATACTTTGACAACTATATTAAAAACAGTTTAAGTGCAGTTCATATTGAAGGTCAGGTTATAGTAAAGCAGGATAAAACTGAGAATCTTGATGGCACGGTAACCGAGTATACCGATTACGAAAACTTTGTAATAACGGTTGAAAATTATGAAACCTTTAAAAATGTTAAAGCGGTAGTAGATACAATTGATTTCGAAATTGATGAATATGATGCGGAAAAATACTAAAATAAAGAAAAAACTACTAAAAAATTGGCTTATTGTGTTACTCTGCCTTGCAGTAGTAGGAGTAGCAGCACTGCTTATTATTAACGCTCACGTAAAATCGGTCGGTATGGACCGTATCATAACAGTCGAGAAATCCGCAGAACTCGAGAATGTAGATTGCATAATCGTTCTCGGTTGTCAGGTAAAGGATGATGGAAGTCTTAGCCATATGCTCGAAGACCGCTTGATACGTGGACTTGAGGTGTATAAGGCGGGTGCTGCACCTAAATTACTTATGAGCGGCGACCACGGGCAAGAGAACTATAATGAAGTGGGTGCAATGAAAAACTTCGCTATAGAGAATGGTGCACCTTCTGAAGATGTTTTTATGGACCACGCAGGTTTTTCAACCTATGAAACTATATACCGTGCCAAAGAGATTTTCGATGCAGATAAGGTTATTATTGTAACACAGAGGTATCATCTCCATCGTGCGTTATATATTGCCGAACAGTTTGGTATTGAGGCCTATGGCGTATCCGCCGACCTAGATACCTATGCTGGTCAGTCTATAAGAAATTTCAGAGAGATGCTCGCCCGAAATAAAGACTTTTTAAATTGCATTTTTAAACCAAAACCGACCTATTTAGGCGAAGTAATTTCTGTTGATGGTAACGGAGATTTAACCAACGATAACTAAAAAAGCAGCAAGGAATTTTCCTTGCTGCTTTTTAGTCTAATAAATATATTCCGTCATCAAGCACTGCAAATTCATAGTCATTACATTTTAAATACTGTTTTATCGGTCTTTCAAATGTTCTGTATGTTTCAATGGAATAGGTATTCGTGTTAACCGATAAAATTTCAGTTCCACCCTCGGTGCAAAGCAGCAGACTGTCTTTATCGGGGAAAAGGTTAATTGGGTTTATGAAAGGGGAGGCGTTCCCACCGCCGAGGCGAAGCTCCTCGTGCATTGTGGCAAGGTTCATTCGCATTATAACGTTAAGCGCGCCGAATGCTACCCAAAGGTGTCTTTTCAGAACGGCAATACCCGTCGGCTTTGCCTTTCGGTAGATAAGCTCGCCCTTCCAGATTAGTCCGCCGTCGGTATCGAAAAGATATGCCGTACCGTCGGTATCGACAGTAAAGGTCTTTCCGTTCTCAAGCAGAACAGAATGGGTTGTAATATGGTTTTTTATTATACTTATTATATCTTTATAGTTAGTGCCGAATTTGGTCAGCTCATAGAGATTTCTCGGCACGTTACTTATTTTTCCGTTATCAAAGGAAATATTTTTGTAGGCAACCATAATTTTGTCCTGGAGCCGTTCGTGGACATAGGCAATAACCAAGCCGTTATTGTCGGCTACCACATTAATAATTTCCCCTTTAAAAACAGTTTTCATTTTTTATCATCCTATAAATTTATTAGTTTCTTATCGAGCATACTTTGAGCGGCGAGCAGTATTCCCGCCTTAGCGATGGGATAGTTTAACCCACCTTGCATCCAGGCAGCATAGGGCTCTCGCAAGGGCGCATCGGCAGAAAGCTCAATTGAAGAACCCAGAGTAAAGGCGCCTGCCGCCATAATAACCTTGCTGTCATACCCAGGCATATCCCAAGGCTCAGGAACAACAAAGGAATCTATCGGCGCACCCTTTTGCATGCCTTGGCAAAAGGCGATTAAAGCCTCTTCGTTTCCTAAAGTCACAGCCTCAATAATATCGCCACGTTTTTCATCATATCGGGGTGTTACGCTAAAGCCAAACTCTTCAAATAAACAGCTTGTAAACACTGCCGCCTTTAAGGCAGATACAACAACCGTGGGAGCGGTGAATAACCCCATATATAACTCTCGGTTGTGGCCAAGTGTACATCCGATCTCGGCACCAACTCCGGGGCAGGTGAGGCGGTTAGCGCATTTTTCAATTAATTCGGCTTTACCCGCAATATATCCGCCGGTTTTAGCAATTCCGCCGCCCGGATTTTTAATGAGTGAGCCTGCAATGATATCTGCGCCTACTTCAGTTGGTTCCTTTGTTTCTACAAATTCGCCGTAGCAGTTGTCTACCATTATATATGTATCGGGAGATACCTCTTTCACTATTTTGCAAAGCTCACCGATTTCGTCTACCGTAAGGCTCGGTCGCAGATTGTAGCCACGGGAGCGCTGAATGTAGGCAAGCTTGTATTTCTTATTTTTAAGTTCGTTTTTTATTGCTTCGGTATCGGGTCTGCCGTCCTTTAGCGGTATTTCGTTATAGTTAACGCCGAAATCCTTAAGTGAGCCGTCAGAGTGTCCGTCAATACCGAGCACACCTATCAGCGTGTCATAGGGTCTGCCTGTAAGGCACAGCATATTGTCATTCGGTCTGAGTATTCCAAAGAGGGCAACGGTCAGGGTATGGGTGCCCGATACGAAATTATGGCGTATGAGCGACGACTCAGCACCTACAACCTCGGCAAAAAGCTTTTCGAGGGTATCTCTGCCTCTGTCGCCATAGCCGTAGCCTGTGGACTCACCTAAATGAGATTCGCTAACCCCGTTATTTATAAAACTTGATAGCACCTTATACTGATTATACTCACCGATTTTTTCAATATTCTTAAATACATCGGAGCATTTTTGTTCGATTTCGTCAGCCTTTTTTAAAAGCCTTTCGTCAATGTTAAAAAATTCCTTCATATTTGCAGTAAGCACATCTTTCTATTATTTTTAGCCCGTTTTTTAAATAAAACGGTGTATTTTTTTCTTCCGCGCAAACATAAACCCGACGTGTTCGAGCCATCATCAAAATTCTTTTGAATGTAGCCGAACCAATACTTTTACGGGCGCTTTGCTCTTTCACGGCAATACCCGAGAGTATTGCGCCTTGCTCACAGTAAAGCAGAAAGGCAGCAGAAAAGGGGGTAGTAACAAAGGTAGCACAGTTATGTCTTATGCGGTGAGAAATGTCGGCCTTAAAAGCCGTTTCATCACCAACATAAAGCCTGTCGGTTACCGTTTTATAGGCGAAATCGAGACCCGCATAGGTGTTTTCAGCCGCATCGGGAAAATCGTAGGGCGGGTCTATATAAAGGGTATCGCATACCGTTCCGACCTTTAAATTAAGAGCCTCAGCAGTAGCAAGTTCCGTAAAGATAAGCGAGGGGCCTATACATTTTATAAAGGCGCTGAGTTCATCAATA
The DNA here is from genome assembly GCA_045646145.1 of Acutalibacteraceae bacterium. Lineage (GTDB taxonomy): Bacteria > Bacillota > Clostridia > Oscillospirales > Acutalibacteraceae > SIG565. The sequence goes on from JAZRKE010000032.1 coordinate 7,672, forward strand.
TCGCCGCCGATATTGCATATAGTCATACTGTTATCAATAAGGCATATAAGTGCGGTAATATTACCGCCATCATCGGTCTGTTTCCAGAAAATACCTATCTTTTCATATTTACTGTATGCTTCTGCGGCACAACAAACCTTAATATATGCGGCACTGCAGATATTAAGTGTTGGGATTTCCTTTATAAGCTTTACCATTAAATTTCACCCGAGCCGATTTTAGTTAGCATCACTTTTGTAAGGTCTAACATACTTTTAATATCGTTTATATTTGCGACACTGCCCGCAGTGTGTATATATCGGCAGGGAGCCGAAATAGCAAGGGTTTTAACCCCTGAGCCTGATAGATGAATTGCACCCGAATTGTTGCCACCTGCAACTGCCGCCTTAGGCTGACATTTAACACCCGAATTTAAAGCCGCATTATAAAGCGAGCGGTCATAAAGGGTGCTGTTATCCATAAACGATATTGCTGCGCCGGCAGACAGAGTGCACACTTTTTGAGCATCATCGGTGCCGTCTATATCCGAGGCGGTTGTGCCTTCAAGCACCAAAGCATAATCGGGGTTTACTGTGTACGCCGCAGTTTTAGCGCCGCGAAGACCGATTTCCTCACCCACAGTAAAGGTGGCGTAAAAATCGTAATCATTATATGTTTTAATCAGTTCTATAAGCACCGCACAGCCAATGCGGTCATCAAGTGCTTTTGAAAGTATATTGTCCCCTATAACATCGAAGTCTGAACAGATAACACCCAACGAGCCTAAAGGTACGGTTGATAGAGCCGTATCCTTGTCTTTAGCACCTATATCAATATACATAGCATCTGTTTTGGGGCATTTTTTAGCATCATCACCCTTTGTTAAATGGATAGGCTTTGCACCTATCACGCCTAATACAGAGTTATTAATTGTCACGCGTTTGCAAAAAAGCGCCGAGGGCATAATGCCACCGACAGTCTGGAATTTCAAAAATCCGTCGGAGGTAGCGCCCGAAATAATAATGCCGACCTCGTCCATATGGGCGTCAACCATTATTTTTTTATCGGTTTTATTTTTACCCTTTTTAAAGGCAATAATGTTCCCAGAATTATCGGTTTCGCACTCGGTAAAATCTTTAATTTCGGAAATAATAAACTCTCTTACGGCGTCTTCATTTCCAGATGGCGCATTAAATTCACATAATTTTCTTAAATTATCAATCATTTTTTACACCGCCTGAGAGAATATAGTTTTCGAGTATATCGCAAACCGTTTCTATGTCTGAAAGATTTAAAACCTCACAGTCGGTGTGCATATTGCGAAGCGGAATGGAGATAAGACCTGTTTTAACTCCGCTTTTACTTACCGATATAACATCAGCGTTAGTAGAGGTTTTTCCACCCATAACCTCGGTTTGATATTTAATGTTATTACCTTCGGCAATATTTATTAACCTGTCCGAAATTGTGCGGTTAAGTACGGGTGATATGCCAATCATAGCGCCGCTGCCCAGATTTCCGCTTTCATATTGGGATATATCGGGACCGTTGCCAAAGGATACATCAATAGCCACCGCTTCATCGGGGGAAACCGAGAAAGCAGAGGTTGTAGCACCCCTGAGCCCCAATTCCTCAGCATCGCTGAGTAAAAATTTAACCGTTATGGGTAATTTTTTTGTAGAAAGTCTGCGGGCGAGCTCTAAAAGCACACAAACACCCGCTCTGTCATCAAAGGCTTTTCCCGTAACACAACCGCCCGAGAGTGTAGCCGCACAGGTGTTATAGGTTACAAAATCGCCAATACTTACTATTTCCTTGGCTTTACTGCCGAGCAAGGTATCAATTTTATAATCGGTAATATTATCGGGCAATTCATCACCCCTTGATAAATGGGGAGGAATACTCGAAAACACACCTATTATTTTTTCCTTGCCGTGAATGGTAACGGTTTTCGAGGGTAAATGCCTAAGGTCAATGCCGCCGCACTTTTGCACCGTCAAAAATCCGTTATCCGATATATGCGTTACAATAAAGCCGACCTCGTCAATATGGGCGTCAAGCAGTAGGGTATAGTCGCCGTCACCCTTAATTTCACCGAGAACATTAAGTCCATTTAGACGGCTTACCTTACAGTATTCACCTAAAATTTCAGCGGCTTTATCGGCGGCGTCGGTAACTGTGCCAATAGCCGATAAATTACTTAAAGCAAAAAGAGTATTTTTAATGTTCATTACAGTTTGTTAACCAATTCCTTAAAGTATTTTCCTCTTGCGGCAAAGTTCGGGAAAGCGTCGAATGAAGCACAGGCAGGGCTTAGGGTTACAATATCACCCTGTACTGCCATTTCACTCGCAATTTTTATAGCATTATCTAAATTTTCAGCGTGAATAATTTGCGGAGCACCCTTATATTCGGGAGTGTTTACAATAGCTTGTTCAATTTTTTCGGCCGTCGGACCCGTTAAAATAAGGGTCTTAACCTTGTCGATTACATAAGGTGCCATAGGATCGAAGGGGATTTTCTTATCGTATCCGCCTGCAATCAGAATAACTTTCTGTGGGAAAGCCTTTAGTCCTGCGATAGTTCTTGTCGGACTTGAGGCAATAGAATCGTTATAGTATTTAACGCCGTTTATTTCTCTTACAAACTCAATTCGATGTTCAACACCCATAAATTCGTGGGCTACCGCGCGTATACTGTCTGCCCCTACATAGCCCCAGACAGCCGATATAGCGGCAAGATAATTTTCAACATTGTGGTCGCCAAGCACTGCAATATCATCGCGGTGCATAATGGGAGCCTTAATTCCTCGGTAAGAAATGCAGATATTTCCGTTTTCATCAAGCCAGGTGCCGTTTTTTACCGACCTTTCCATACTAAAACCGATAAACTGACCTCGAACAAAGTTTTTAAAGCCCATAGTAATCTCGTTATCGTAGTTTAAAACGGTGCGAGAGAAGGCGCTCTGGTGAAGCACTATGTTTTTCTTAGCCTCTACATATTCATCCATATCTTTATGGATATCAAGATGATTGGGGGCAAGGTTTGTAACGACCGCAACATCAGGACTCTTTCGCATTGATATAAGCTGGAAAGAGGATAACTCAACAACCACCATATCGGTAGGTTTTATATTTTCAATTTCGGGAAGCAAAGGATTTCCTATGTTCCCGCCAACATGAACGGTGTAGCCCTCCTTTTCGAGCATACGTGCGATAAGTGTTGTGGTGGTAGTCTTTCCGTCAGAGCCTGTAACAGCAAAAATCTTGGCAGGGCAGAGGTCGAAAAAGACCTCCATTTCACTTGTAACCGCAATTCCTCTGCGTCGCGCCTCTTTAAGCTCGGGCAGATTAAAACTCATTCCTGGGGTGCGGAAAATAACATCAACCTCAAGGTTATCAAGGTAACTTTCCCCAAGCCTTAACACAGCACCTGCATTTTCAAGATCGGCACAAACAGGACCTATCTGCTCCCTTGTTCTGCGATCACACACATAAACCTTGGCTCCCTGCTTTAAAAATGTATAAATGAGAGGAGTGTTGCTGACACCCACACCACACATTGCAATTTTCTTGTTAGAAATTTCATCCCAAAACTGTTTAAAATCCAAAATAATACCTCCCAGTAAATACTATTTCCATTATATTATACTTATTATCTAATTAAATATCAACTCCAAAACGCTAAAATAATCAAATCTTTGTTGATTTTTCTGTGTGTTTAGTATATAATAACATTTAAAATAACGTATTGAGGAGTTTTTATGGAAAAGAACAGAAGTAGTTTTACAGGTAAACTCGGCTTCGTACTTGCAGCCGCAGGTTCGGCTGTGGGGCTAGGAAATATTTGGCGTTTCCCTTATCTTGCAGCCCAGTACGGCGGTGGTATGTTTCTGCTTGTTTATGTAGTTTTGGCGCTTACCTTCGGCTTTGCGCTCATGGTTGCCGAAATTGCCATCGGCAGAAAAACGGGACTTAGTGCTATCGGTGCTTATAAGGCGCTCGACAAACGGTTTTCTTTTATCGGTTATTTAGGCGCCATTGTTCCTATGATTATTCTTCCTTATTATTCAGTAATAGGCGGTTGGGTAATTAAATATTTAGCAGTTTATGTTACGGGTCAGGGTTCTCAGGCGGTGGTTGATGATTATTTCAAAAACTTTACCGGTTCTCTCGGTGAGCCACTCGTTTGGTTTGCCATTTTTGTAGGACTTACATTCTTAGTAGTGCTTTTCGGTGTTGAAAAGGGCATTGAAAATGTTAGTAAATTTATGATGCCTGTTCTCGTTGTTTTAGCGGTGGGAATAGCCATTTACACTATGTTTATCCCCGGCGCTATGGAGGGTGTAAAATACTATTTAACACCTAATTTCTCACATTTTTCCATTAAAACCGTTATAGCGGCAATGGGTCAGCTTTTCTATTCAATGTCGCTCGCTATGGGTATCATGATAACCTACGGCTCATATATGAAAAAGGATGTAAATATTGAATCCTCTGTTCATCAGATTGAAATTTTCGATACGGGTGTAGCCTTCTTTGCAGGTCTTATGATTATCCCTGCTGTATTTGCCTTCTCAGGCGGCGATCAGGCGGCTCTTAATACAGGTCCCGGACTTATGTTCGTAACGCTTCCAAAGGTATTCGCAAGTATGCCTGGAGGTACCGTTGTAGGTGCACTTTTCTTCCTTTTAGTACTCTTTGCGGCGCTTACATCTTCAATTTCTCTTGCCGAAACCGTAATTTCTATTTTCTGTGATAAATTCGGCTGGGACAGAAAATTCACCTGTATTGTAGTGCTTATAGGCTGTTTATTACTTGGCGTTCCGTCCTCACTCGGCAACGGCGTATGGGCTGGCTTCAAGATTTTAGGAATGGACTTCCTAACCTTCTTCGATTTCATAAGCAACAATGTTATAATGCCGATAGTAGCGCTTCTTACCGCAGTTTTCATAGGCTATGTTTTAAAAACCAGGGTTATAGCCGAAGAGGTAGAGCTTACAGGTAAATTTAAGGGAAGAAAGCTTTTTGATATTGTTATTAAATATGTAGCTCCCGTTTGCCTACTCATAATTCTTGTAACCTCGGTTATGAGCGCATTCGGATTAATGAAGATATAAAAAATTAAAGAACAGCCGATTTCGGCTGTTCTTTAAATTAGGAAAGATATTATTATGCTTAATTTTTATTCTAAAACTATAAATACATCCTCAGGTGTAAAGGGATTTATCAAAACTGCCGCCGATGCGGTAGAAATAATGGCTACCGAAAATGCCGAAAAATTCGGCTACGGAAGAAGCGTTATATTAGCGGAAGGGGGTTTTTGGATAATCTCAAAAATTCGCTTTGATATAAAGAATTATCTCTCTGATAATGGTCAAATCATCGCTGAAACCTGGCCGCTTCCGCCTCATAAGATTAAGGTAGAAAGGCAGTATCGCTTAAAGGACAACGGCGGTAATGTTTTACTTAATGCCGCAAGTGAATGGTGTGTATTAAATATTGAAACACGCCGCCCTATGCGAATGGATACCGATGTTTTTTCAGGTGGACACGAATATTTAGATGAAAAATCGGAGGCAGGGGATTTTACTCGCATCCGCCCCACATTCACCGAAAACGATTTTTGTTATGAGAGAAAAATCATTGATAGCGATATTGATATAAACGAGCATACGAACAATAAAAAATATACCGAAATGGTGCTAAACTGTTTTACCGACGAATATTTATCCAAGCACCCCATAAAGACCTATGAACTGCACTTTGTTAAAGAAACACGCTTAGGTGATACTATTCGTATCTTTAAAGCCTTTGACGGTGATAAGGTTTTAGTTTCGGGTATATGCGGTGAAAATACCGTCTTTAATGCTGTATTGGAGTTTTAGAATGGCAAGAACAAAATTAATTGACAGAATTTTACCCGACTATACGTGCGGTGAAGAAATTTTTAATATGGTAACGCATATTGTCGGCGGTGGCTTCGGTATTATTTACTGTGCGCTGTGTGTGATTTTTGCAGCCCTTCATAAAAACCTTTGGGCAGTTGTCTCCTCGGCGATTTATGGTGGCAGTGTTACGGCACTTTTCACAATGTCGAGTGTCTATCACGGTGTCAGGCATATAACAGGCAAAAAGGTGCTGCAGATTATTGATCATTGCACAATCTATCTTATGATAGCGGGTACATATACTCCCATAATGCTCTGTTCTCTGCGTCCGGTGAATCCGATTGCCGCTTGGATAGTATTGGCTTTTGTGTGGGGAATATCAGCACTTGCCATAACTCTTAATGCCATAGACCTTAAAAGCTATAAGATTTTTTCAATGATATGCTATATAGGTCTTGGCTGGTGTGTTATCTTCACAATCAAGCCGGTGTATCAGGCGCTGACTCCTATGGGTTTTTTCTGGCTTTTGCTTGGTGGTATTTTATATACAATAGGCGCAATTCTTTTCGGAATAGGCGCAAAAATCCGATATTTCCATTCGATTTTTCATATATTCGTGGTACTTGCGAGTTTAGCGCATTTTGTATGTATATTTTTCTATGTAATTTAAGGAGTTTTTTATGAGCGTAATAGAACTTTTCTTATTAGCTGTAGGTCTTTCAATGGACGCCTTTGCTGTGGCGGTTTGCAAGGGACTTGCCGTAACGAAACTTAAACCCAGTCATTCGCTTTTATGCGGAGCGTGGTTTGGTTCATTTCAGGCGTTAATGCCGCTTATAGGGTATTTCTTATTTGTAGCTATTAAAGATTATATTGAGGGTATAGACCACTGGATAGCCTTTGTACTTCTCGCATTTTTAGGTGGTAAAATGATTAAAGAGGCGCTGTGCGGCTGTGAAGACGATGCTAATGCCTCCTTTGGTGCTAAAACTATGCTTATTATGGCCCTTGCCACTAGCATTGATGCATTGGCAGCAGGTATCACATTGGTGCTTCCCGGTGTGAATATATGGCTTGCCGTACTCTTTATCGGAATTATTACCTTTACACTTTCGGCTATAGGTGTGAAAATAGGTAATGTATTCGGTGTTAAATATAAAAGCAAGGCAGAACTTGCGGGTGGTATTATCTTAATAGCTATCGGCGCTAAAATATTGCTCGAGCATCTCGGAATTATCAACTTTTAATGCTTGATAAAAAAGCAGCTTTGTGTTATACTTTTTCTGTTAGAAAAAATTGGGGGAATTTTAATGTTAGATATTAAATTTATAAGGGAAAATCCTGAAATTGTGAAGGAAAATATAAAGAAGAAATTTAAGGATTCTAAGCTTCCTCTCGTTGATGAGGCTATTGAGCTTGACGCTAAAAAACGCGCTGCAAATAATGAGGCTAATGAGCTTAGAGCTAATCGAAATAAACTCAGTAAGCAAATCGGCGTTTTGATGGGTCAGGGCAAAAAAGAAGAAGGAATGGCACTTAGAGATGAGGTTAACCGTCAGGCAGACCGCTTAAAAGACCTCGAGGAGCTTGAAACCGAATACGAAAAAAAGCTAAACGAGGTTATGATGAAAATCCCCAACATTGTGGACGAGTCTGTACCCGTAGGTAAGGACGATAGTGAGAATGTAGAGGTTGAATGCTTCGGGGAGAAAACTGTTCCAAATTTTGAAATTCCCTATCATACCGATATTATGGCACTGTTTTCAGGTATTGATAAAGATTCTGCAGGCAGAGTTGCGGGTGAAGGCTTCTACTATTTGATGGGGGACATAGCAAGACTCCATTCAGCTGTTCTTGCATATGCACGCGACTTTATGATAGATAAGGGCTTTACTTACTGCATTCCGCCCTTTATGATTCGCTCTAACGTTGTAACGGGTGTTATGAGTTTTGAAGAAATGGATGCTATGATGTATAAAATAGAGGGCGAGGACCTTTATTTGATAGGTACAAGTGAGCATTCTATGATAGGTAAGTTTATCAATACTATTACACCCGAAGCTTCGCTTCCTCTCACCCTTACAAGCTATTCGCCCTGCTTCCGCAAGGAAAAGGGCGCACACGGTATTGAGGAGCGCGGAATTTACCGAATTCATCAGTTTGAAAAGCAGGAAATGATAGTTATTTGTAAGCCTGAAGAAAGTATGGAATGGTTCCATAAAATGTGGAGTTATTCGGTAGAACTCTTCAGAAGCATGGATATTCCTGTAAGAACACTCGAATGCTGCACAGGCGACCTTGCAGATTTAAAGATTAAATCCTACGATGTTGAGGCTTGGAGTCCGAAACAGCAGAAATACTTTGAGGTTTGCTCATGCTCTAACTTAGGCGATGCTCAGTCGCGCAGGCTTGGCATCAGAGTTAAAGGGGAGGACGGCAATAAATATCTTGCTCACACCCTTAATAATACCGTTGTGGCACCTCCCAGAATGCTTATTGCCTTCTTGGAAAACAACCTTACCTTTGACGGTGAGAAGTATACCATTAAAATTCCCGAAGCACTCCGCGCTTATATGGGCGGCAAAACCGAAATTGTTTCTAAATAATTTAAAGTCCCAAAGGCTTATGCCCTTGGGACTTTTTACATATTTCTACTTTTATTGACAAAGTGCGTCAAAAAAGGTATAATAATTAAGTTAAAATTTGATTTAAAGGTTGTTAAATATATGGCAAAAACTATCAGAGAGAATTTAAGAAATATTGCAATCATTGCCCACGTTGATCACGGCAAGACAACCCTTGTTGATGCTATGCTAAAACAAAGTGGTACCTTTCGCACTAATGAGCAGGTCGATGAGCGCGTAATGGATTCGAACGATTTAGAGCGCGAACGCGGTATAACAATCCTTTCAAAAACCACAAGCGTTTATTACAAGGATATTAAAATTAATATTGTTGACACCCCCGGACACGCCGATTTTGGCGGCGAAGTTGAGCGAATTCTTATGATGGTAGACGGCGTTTTACTCTTGGTTGATGCCTTCGAGGGCTGTATGCCACAAACCCGTTTCGTGCTTAAAAAGGCTCTCTCACTCGGTAAGAAGGCTATCGTTGTGGTTAATAAGGTAGACCGTCCATTTGCCCGTCCGCATGAGGTGGTTGATGAGGTGCTCGATTTATTTATCGAGCTTGGTGCAGATGAGGAACAGATAGAATATCCTGTTGTTTTCGCTTCCGGTAGAGATGGTTATGCCTCATTAAATCCCGATAATTTAAGCGATAGCCTTGAGCCGCTTTTTGAGGTTATCGTTAATGAGGTTTCGGCGCCTGAAGGGGACAGTGATGCACCGCTTCAGATTCTATTCTCAAATATTGAATATGATGAGTATCTTGGCAGAATAGGAGTGGGCAGAGTAGAGCGTGGAACTGTGAATGCAGGGCAGAATGTGGTGCTTTGTCATCGCGACGGTACACACAAAACAGTAAAGATTGCGAAACTGTTTCAGATTAACGGACTAAAAAGAACGGAATGCGAAACGGCAACCGTAGGCGACCTTATTCAAGTGGCAGGTATTGGGGAAATTAACATCGGAGAAACCGCCTGCGCTACCGACTGCATTGAGCCACTTCCCTTTGTTAAAATTGATGAGCCAACGCTCTCTATGAATTTTATGGTAAATAATTCACCCTTTGCGGGTAAGGAGGGTAAGTTTGTAACCTCAAGAAATCTGCGTGATAGACTTTTCAAAGAGGTTGAAACCAACGTAAGCCTTCGTGTAGAAGAAACCGATTCGGCAGATACCTTCAAGGTGTCGGGCAGAGGAGAACTGCATTTATCAATACTTATTGAAACTATGCGCCGTCAGGGCTATGAATTTCAGGTATCGCCCCCTGCGGTTATTTACAAAAAAGCAGAAGACGGCACACTTTTAGAGCCGATAGAACTCCTTATGATAGAAGTGCCAGAGGAATATGTAGGTGCCGTAATGGAAAGACTCGGCACCCGTAAGGCTGAAATTCAGAATATGGGTGTCAGAGAGGGCGGAATGTCTCATCTTGAATTCTTGATTCCTGCAAGAGGGTTGCTCGGTTATCGTTCACAGTTCTTAACCGACACTAACGGTAATGGTATTATGAATCATATTTTCTCAAGCTATGAGGCATATAAGGGTGATATTGAATCACGTACCACAGGCTCTATTGTGGTCCACGAGGACGGCGAGGCTACGGGTTACGGACTTTTCAATACACAAAGCCGAGGCAGACTTTTCATAGGACCCGGCACCCCCGTATATGAGGGTATGATAGTGGGTGAAAATCCCAAAAATGAGGATATTGTTTGTAATGTCTGCAAGAAAAAGCAGATGACAAATACCCGTGCCGCAGGTAGTGATGATGCGCTAAGGCTTACTCCACACAGCGTTATGAGTTTAGAGCAGTCGCTTGAATTCATAAAGAATGATGAGCTTGTTGAAATTACCCCTAATAATATCCGCCTTAGAAAGCGAATTCTCGGTAAAGAAGCGCGTATGAAATACGAAAGCAGGAATAAATAATGAACTATATTATTCTTGATTTAGAGTGGGATAATGCCTATTGCCACAAGAAAAACGGCTTTGTTAATCAGATTATACAAATAGGGGCGGTAAAACTTAATAGTGATTTCGAGCTGATAGACCGGATTGAAATTTTGGTAAAGTCCTGTATTTCAAAAAAGTTAACACGTCGTTTTACCGAGTTAACAGGAATTACCACCGAAGAAATGAAAAGCGGAATTCCGCTTAAAGCCGCCACCGAAATGTATAACGAGTGGGCAGGTAAAGATATAGTAACTATGACGTGGAGTAATTCGGATTTATATGTTATTGTTGAAAATGCCAGGCTTTTTGCAGATGGATTAATGCCACGTCTGGAACGTTATGCGGATTTGCAGAAATATGTGCAGTCCAATATGAAGCGCGGGGAAGCAACTACTAAAAATCAGATTTCTCTTGCCGATGCGGCAGAATATTTTGGTATATCGGTTGAAAATTTTGAATTACACACAGCTGCTGATGACAGTATGATAGCGGCACAATTGCTCAAAAAAACATTCAATGAGGAAGGTTTTGAAACATATGTAAAGGATGCGACAAAACCTGAATTTTTTGAGCGACTGACCTTTAAAAATTACTATCTTAGCAATATCAATGATAAAAACATTAATCCTGCCGACCTTGATTTTTACTGTGATAAATGTGGTGTAAAGGCCACTCGTAATAAAAAATGGAGCTATAGAAACCATTGGTTTACAAGCGAATTTTTTTGCAGTGAATGTAACGAGAAATTTATAGGCAGATTAATGTTCAAAAAGACCTATTCTTCACTTAAGGTCAGCCGCAGAATTTTAAGAAGGCCAAAGGTTGCAGAGAAAAATGAAGTATCTGTGTGAGTGCTGTCCGAGAAAATGTAGGTCAGAGAGAACTGAAACCGAGAATATAGGCGGCTTTTGCAAAATGCCCATTTATCCTAAAATTGCAAGAGCAGATTTGCATTTTTGGGAAGAACCCTGCATAAGCGGACAAAATGGCTCGGGAACAATATTTTTCAGCGGTTGTTCTTTATCCTGTGTTTATTGTCAAAACTATGAAATAAGTCATAACGGTAAGGGACAGGTAATTACACCGAGCGAGTTAGCCGAAATCTTTAGAGAACTCGAACAAAAAGGCGCCCACAATATAAATTTTGTAAATCCCACGCATTATGTTTTGGCAATTAAAGAGGCTCTTAAAATTTATAAACCCAAAATCCCGTTAGTTTTCAATTCGGGCGGATATGATTTAGAAGAAACCATAAACGAGGATATTTTTGATATATATTTATTTGATTTAAAATATGTATCGGCTGAAAAATCCTTAAAATATTCCGCTGCCGCTGATTATTTTGAATTTGCATCTAAAGCTATTTTGGCGGCATATAGATTAAAAGCGAGGCCTATATTTAAGAACGGTATTATGCAAAGCGGTCTTATCGTACGCCACCTTGTTTTGCCTATGAACACAAATGAGACAATCGGTGTTATAGACTGGGTAAGTGAAAATATACCCGACGTTCACTTTAGCCTTATGGCGCAGTATATACCCTGCGGAAAAGCAGAAAACTATTCTGAAATCAACCGCCGCATTACTCAGCGTGAGTATGATAAGGTGGTAGATTATATATGCGGTAATAATATGCCGAATGTCTATATTCAAAGCCGCAGGAGTGCAAAGGAATACTATATACCAAAATTCGATTTAGGGGAGTAAAAAATATGAGTATAGTAATGGAGAAACCGAAAGTATTCTCTTCGGTTACCGTAAAAGAGGTTACCACAAAGTCTGAGCTTCGCAGGTTTGTTGATTTCCCAAACAGAATGTATAGGGACGTTCCGCAGTTTGTTCCCGCTTTCTATGGCGACGATTTGGAGGACTGGGATAAAAAGAAAAACCCCGCATTTGATTACTGCGAGGGTAAAACCTTTTTAGCCTACAAAGGTGGAGAAATAGTGGGCAGAATAGGTGCTATTTTAAGCCATAAATCAAATGAGAAATGGGGCACACAGCGTATGCGCTTTTCTCAGGTTGATTTCATTGACGATATTGAGGTCTCTTCTGCGCTTTTCGGTGCTGTTGAAGAGTGGGCAAAAGAGAAGGGCTGTAATCAGGTGCACGGCCCGTTAGGCTTTTGCGATATGGATAGAGAGGGTATGCTCGTAGAAGGTTATGATAAACGGAATATGTTTATTACCTATTATAATTTTCCTTATTATAACGAGCATTTAGAGAAGTTAGGCTACCAAAAAGACACCGACTGGGTTGAGTATAAAATTTATGCACCCGAAAAGGATAGCGATATAGCAAAGAAGATGCACCGAATTGCCGAAAGAGTACTTGTTCGCGGTAATTACCATAAGGCAAAGGTTAGAACAAGATTCGGTTATAAGCCGTATATCAATAAGGTTTTCGACCTTGTAAATAAGGCGTATGCACCGCTTTACGGCGTTGTTGAACTGAATGACCGTCAGGTTAAAAAGTATTCTAATAAATTTATACCGCTTCTTAATCCTAAGTTCTGTTGCTTCATTTTAGACGAAAATGAAGAGCTTGTAGCCTTCGGCGTTAGTGCGCCGTCGGTTGCCGATGCAATTAAGAAATCTCACGGCAGACTTTTCCCATTCGGTTGGGTAGGGGTGCTTAAAGCCTTTGCTAAAAACAATGCGCTCGATATGTTCTTAATTGCTGTGCGCCCCGATTTGCAGGGCTCGGGTCTTAATGCCGTCGTGCTCGACCACCTCATTCAGAACGCAAGTAAAAACGGAATTGTTTATGCCGAAACAGGTCCTCAGCTTGAAACAAATGCGAAAATTCTCGCCCAGTGGAAGACCTTCGATAAGGAGCTACATAAGCGTCGCCGTTGCTATATTAAAAACATATAGACTTTTCACAATTTTTAAATTTTAAAGTTAATTATCATATCAAAATAAATGGGCAGTAGAAATTGCAAAGGTAATTTCTGCTGCTTATTTTATAAATATATTTAAATTAGGTGAATATTAGATATAAATAGAAAAGATATTTTCAATACAAAATACAAATGATATATGTAAAGTTGACAAAAATATTACAAACGTAGTATAATATAAAATGTAGATTTATATCAAAAGGAGAAGAATTATGTCGAAGGAAAAACTCGTTATTTCTTCAAAAAAGTACAGGGGTGATTCCACAGTGGTTTCTATCCGTTTACCAGATGGGTTAGTTAAGAAATTAGATGCAATTGCTGAGGAAACAGGTAGAACTCGCAATGAAGTCATTCAGAAGTGTCTTGCTTTCGCGGTAGATAATTTGGAAATCAAGGAATATTAATTGAGGGGACTTAATCAATGGCGGTATTTAAATGTAAAATGTGCGGTGGCAATTTAGATATATTAGATGGTGTATCGGTTGCTACTTGTGAATATTGTGGCACGAAACAAACTGTTCCTAAATCAAGGGATGAGGTTGTTTCCAATTTGTTCAATCGTGCTAATAATCTAAGACTCAAATGTGAATTTGATAAAGCTGAGCAGGTATATGAGAAAATTTTAGATATTGATAATTCAGACTCCGAAGCTCACTGGGGTGTGGTTTTGTGCAAATATGGAATTGAGTATGTTGAGGATTCCAAAACATATTCAAGAATTCCTACCTGCCACCGCACTCTTTATGAAGCAGTTCTTGCGGACGTGGATTATCTTGCTGCGATTGAAAACGCCGACACCGAACAAAAGGAACTATACATAGCAGAAGCTAAAATTATTGATGAGCTGCAAAAAAACATATTGGCTATAGTTAATAGTGAAGAGCCTTTTGACGTTTTCATTTGCTATAAGGAAACCGATGAGGATGGAAAAAGGACGGTTGACAGTACTATCGCAAACGATATCTATTATCAGCTTACTGGGGAAGGCTTTAAGGTGTTCTATGCCCCGATAACTCTTGAGGATAAACTAGGCCATGAATATGAACCCTATATCTTTGCTGCGCTTAATTCGGCAAAGGTTATGCTTGTTGTTGGCACCAAACCTGAATATTTTGACTCTGTTTGGGTTCGCAATGAATGGTCAAGGTTTATGAAACTCATAAAGACCGATCGTTCAAAAATGATTATCCCTTGTTACAGAAATATGGATGCTTATGAGCTTCCTGACGAGTTTGCTCACTTGCAGGCGCAAGATATGGGCAAAATAGGCTTTATCACAGATGTTATCAGAGGGCTTAAAAAAATATTTAATCGCGATGTACAACAGCAAATTAAACAAAAAAAGATTAAAGATAAAAAGCCGTCTAAAATTAAAATGGAGATAGAGAACTTAAAAAGGAAAAGAAGAGAACAATCAAAATATTGTTTGGTCTTTCCAATAAATAACACTTGCAAAATTTTATACTTTATTAGTTTGTTTTTAAATGTTTATTTATTGTGTAAATGTGCTTCTATCACAATATCTGCGTTCGCATTTTTGTCCATTCTGTTGTTTTCATTAATAATTCCCACTTTAACTGTTGCTAAGTTAAACCGATACAAGATTTTGTCTATTATAATTCAAAGCATTTGTATCGCAATGCTGCTTTGTATGGATGTTTTATTTATAATTGAAGAACAATTGTTTATTTTGTATATTGCCCTTTTATTACTAAATATTGTATGGATGGTTTTTGTTTGTGCCACCAAAAAGGTTGAGAAAGTTTCTATAAAGAAAATTAAAAAGACTAAATTATTTTCAATTTCTTTACTTGTTTCAATTTCTATCATTACAGCTTCGGAATTTGGCGGGTGGACTTTTTGTGATTATCAAATAGCAAAGGGATTTTACAATTTTGGTGCTTATGAATATGCGGAAGAGTATTTTGCTTCTCTTGACAACTATAAAGACAGTGATGATATGGTAATCGCTTCTTATAAAGCCAATTTGAAGGACCTAGGTCTTGGAGAGGAAATATCATTAAAAAACAGCTACTATAGTGATTTCGAAACTAAATGGAGGGTGACAAAGAAAGAAGAAAACAAAATTTTATTAGTTCTTTCTAGCCCAAAAAGTTTTAATAAATCTTTTCATGGAGGTTGGAAAAACAGTGAGTTAAGAGATTTTTTAAACACAGAATTCTATAATGCCTTTGACGAAAGGCTAAAAGCTTTAATATTAACAACCGAAACAACCGATGATATCTCACCAAATCCAATTACTGATAAAGTATTTATATTAAGTGAAACGGAAATGAGAAATTGCGGTTTTAAAACTAACGATTATCATTTTCTAAGAGATTCAAATCAAAATATATATAAACGAGCGATAGGTTCCGTTGTTAATAATTATGAATATATCGGCTCTTCTAACAATTCTATGTCCACAGATGAAAGGGTTCTGCAATATTTAATAGACTTGATGCTTAAAGACGCAAATGTTTGCCCAGCTATGTGGATAGATATAAGCGGAATAGAGTAGTTTTAAGGGGAATCAATAATGGCAGTTTTCAAATGTAAAATGTGCGGCGGAGCACTTGATGTTAATAATGAAACGGTTGCGGTTTGCGAATATTGCGGTACTAAACAAACCTTGCCCAAACTTGACGATGAACGCAAGGCAAATCTTTATGACCGTGCAAATCATTTTCGCTGTAACAACGAATTTGATAAAGCAATGGGCATTTACGAGCAGATATTGAATGACGACAATACCGATGCAGAAACCTATTGGTCTCTGGTGCTTTGTCGTTATGGTATTGAGTACGTGGAAGACCCTGCTACTCGCAAGAGAATCCCCACAGTCAACCGTGCTCAATTTACTTCTATCTTCGATGATGAAGATTATAAATCTGCTTTACAGTATGCGGATGGTTATCAGAAGGAAGTTTACGAGCAGGAAGCAACCGTAATTAACGATATCCAAAAAGGCATTCTTGCAATTTCAAATCAAGAAGATCCTTTTGATGTGTTTATTTGTTACAAAGAAAGTGACAACAATGGTCGCCGAACACCTGATAGCGTTCTTGCCACCGAGTTATATCACGAACTGGTTCGGGAAGGATACAAGGTATTCTTCTCCCGTATCACCTTGGAAGATAAGCTTGGCTCTGCATACGAACCTTATATATTTGCTGCCCTCAACTCCGCAAAGATCATGGTTGTGCTTGGTACCAAGCCTGAATATTTTAATGCCGTATGGGTTAAAAACGAATGGAGCAGATACCTCGCACTTATCAAAAACGGTGCAAGAAAAATGCTTATTCCCGCATATAAGGATATGGATCCATATGACTTACCTGAAGAGTTCTCTCATTTACAGGCACAGGATATGTCAAAACTCGGCTTTATGCAGGACTTGATTCGTGGCATAAAGAAGATAATTCCTTTTAACACCGTAAAAGAATCTATCCAAGAAAGTATTGTAAATAACAATATCAGCGTTGAAGCCCTAATCGACCGCGCACTTCTTTTAATCGAGGATGGTGAAAATGAAAAAGCTGACGAATACTTAGAACAGGCTTTAAATGTGGCTCCTAAACATCCAATGATTTATGTGGGCAAATTAATGCTTGAAACCGGGGTAAGAAAACAGGAAAACCTTGCTAACCTAACCAAATCTTTCGGAACCTCTCCTCACTATGAAAAAGCAATTCGCTTTGCTAACCCACAGTTAAAATCGATATTAGAAGGTTATATTTCCAAAATTGAAGATAACAACATGAGGGCGATATATGATGAGGCCGTTGTAAAAATGAAGGATGCCTTGTCAGAAGATGATTTTCTTTATGCAAAAGGTTTGTTTGACTCTATTAGTGATTATGTTAATGCGAGAGAATTATCTGCCGTTTGCACTGAAAAAGCCACTATAGCTAAAAAAGAAGCGGTATATCAGAAAACAATTAAACTTATGCATTCCAAGGCCTCAAACAGAATTACCACTCTAAAAAAAGCTATTGAAGAGTTTAATTCAATTAAGGATTATAAAGATGTGTCCGTACAAATTGATAATTGTGAACGTTTAATATATTCCGAAAAGGAAAATTTGACTAAAAAGAAAAAACGTAATATCAAGATATTTCTTATTTCAATTATTTTATTTGTAGCGATAATTGTTGCGACTGTAATTTATTTTGGTATTATTATACCTAAACACAATTATGCTAAAGCTGAAGAATTGTTTGCAAATGCCAAGTATTTAGAAGCATACGAAATATATGATACACTTGACAACTATAAGGACTCTGTTGAAAAAGCTAAGGAGTGCATATATATTCAAGCAAATGTTTTGCGGAATGAGAAAGCATGGGATGAAGCGAATGCTTTATTTACGCAAATTAAAGGTTATAAAGACAGCAGCGATTTAATTCACTTGTGTAACTTTGTGGAAATAGCTTCAAAAGCCCCTACTTGTGATCAAGCTGGATATAAAGATTTCAAGTGCGAAGGTTGTGGAGAAACAACTCATAGAGATTATCCTGCAACTGGTCATAACTATTCCAATGCAACCTGTTCAACTCCTGCAAAATGCAAAACCTGTGGTAAGACTTCTGGAGTTGCTTTTGGGCATATTACTATTGGCGTCAAGTGTTCAATATGTAACGCAATTACATTTAAGGCTTTGACTTATTCTGGAACTGGTTCAAAGGTTATTGATTACTCTCTTCCTAACGGAAAATTCAAGGTAACAGTGGCTAAGACATCTGGGGAAGGATCTGTCGATGTTAAAGTGCATTATGGTACAGCTACTTACAGTTATGAGTGGTTTAGTATTTATACTACAGGTAATTCGGAAGTGAAAAATTTGAATGGACCGGTAATATCTGGTTCTATTGTTGTTAATGCTTCTGATAGTTATTGGGGCAATAGTGGTTGGAAAGTTACGATTGAAGCGATTGGATAAGGAAGTGTCTACGAAAATAGTTGAATTAACTTGTCAAAACTGTGATACAAAGGTAGTCATTACTGACAAGAAATTGACAACTTCTTACAACCATAATTATAACTGCACCTATACTCAGATTGTTAGTTTTGCATCATATTTAATATGGCCGCAATCTCTTACAGGTGTGGATTAATAAAGAAAATATCGTTCAATGAATTTTACTAAAATGGGAGGAAATGAAAATGGCAAAGATAGCAGAAATAATTAAATACGAAGGTGATAACAGCACCTTTATATGGAAACATCCTTGTGAGGATTTTAATTACCTTACTCAGTTGATTGTTCACGAGAGTCAGGAAGCAATCTTCTTTATGAACGGTCAAGCACTTGATATGTTCGGTGCGGGTCGTTATACCCTTGAAACTCAGAACATCCCGCTTATCGGCAAGGTGCTCAATAAGGCAACTGACGATAAGACACCTTTCCACTGTGAGGTTTATTTCATTAATAAGACCGAGCAGATGAACATTAAATGGGGTACCGATTCCCGTGTTCAGTACATAGAGCCTAATTATGGCTTCCCGCTTTCTATCGGCGCATCTGGCGAAATGAGCCTTCGCGCTGAAGATAGCCGCAAACTTCTTTTGAAGTTGGTTGGCACCGAAAGCTACCTCGGTCAGCAACAGTTGACCAATTACTTCCGTTCTTTCCTTATGACCCGTGTGAAGACCTATATTGCACAGGTTATGAAGACTAATAGTATTAACATTTTTGAGATTGACGAAAACCTCACTATGTTCTCTAATGCTATTAAGAACCTTCTTATCGGCGACTTTGCAGAATACGGAGTATCGCTTGAACAGTTCTTTGTAACCACTGTACTGAAACCCGATGGTGATAGACAGTATGAGAAGTTCAAGGAACTGCATTTCCGCCAATAAGCCGATATTGCAGAAGCAAAGTTAAAGCAGCAAACAGACCTCATTTACGCTGAAACAGAGGCCCAGAAGACTATTATTGACTCTAAGGCACAAGCAACCAAACGAGCACAGGAAGGTTATACATACAGCCAAGAGCGTGGATTCGATGTTGTTGAAAAGGTCGCTCAGAATGAAGCTGTTGGTGAGTTTACCAATATGGGTGTCGGGTTCGGAACAATGGCCGGCGTTGGCGGTGCCGTTGGTGGTATGGTTGGCGGAATGATGAATGATGCAATGAACTCAGCAACTGCAACTGCTACCCCTGCAAACGATATGGCAACTTTCAAAGCAAAAGTTGATAAGCTTACTATGATGAAGGAAGCAGGAATGCTTTCAGAAGAAGAATTCAATAGCATGAAGTCAAAATTACTTGCTGAGATTATGTAAGGAGGGGCAAGACAATGAATGCTAAAAAAATATCTGTAAGTATTTTTCTAATAATATTTATATTATTCGGTGTAGCGTCGGCAATTGTTTATGATAAGTCAGACAGCGTAGATATTATATGCTATGACGGCTCTTATGCTGAGGAGTATGCTGAAAAGCATAATATTGATTGTCAAATTATTTCCGATTCTGATGCATACATAGGTATATTGAATCTTGAAAACTTTGATTATAACAATGATGGCACTATCGTTGCTTATAGGGGCGAAAGTGAAAAGATTGCTATCCCTGTTGACATTGAAGGAACTAGAATAACAAAAGTATCTGAAAAAGCATTTGAGAATGCAAAGAATTTAAAGAGCATCTATCTTCCTAAATCAGTTACAGCTTTTGAAGTAAAGGAACTTAATGGCGTTACCGTTTATATGTATGAAGATACTGATTTGTATAAGAAACTTTCCGAAGATAAAGAGATAAAGTTTGAAATTAAAACAATACCCGATTCATATTTCGTAGATTTCTATACAGCAAACATTCCTTTCTCTTATGATAACATCTCAGATAAGAGCATTGATATTAATCGATATCATGCAGAAAATGATCTGGTTTTAGTTCCTGAAAGTATTGACGGTAAAATTGTTACCACGATTTCCTTTGATGCATTAGAAGACGGTGTTGAAACATTGGTTATTCCGAAGAGTGTTACCAGCATTAAGGGCGAATTGCATAGTAACCGTTATGACCTCACATTCTTCATCGGCATGTTGATTGCCTTTGTTGGAACCGCTATTGGTGTTGCATTTGTATTGACCTTAAAAGTGGATATAAAAGAGAGAATGTTCTTGACTGTTTCTCAGTTCAGAACAGCATATATCGCTACTATTCTTTCTTTAATATTATCAGGCATTTATCTCTTCGTTGCGATAATTCCCGATTTCATTGTTTATATCGGAGTTGTTTTAGTATACGGCTTCGCAATTATTTCTATTTTGAAAGCCAAGGGTGCAGTTTCGGTTGTTGCAGGCATTGATGAAAAAATAAAGGTTCAAACCTTCATCATTAAGTCTTTAACCGTTGATGCAGAACACCTTATGAACACTGCAAAGACAGCGGAACTTAAAACACTCTCAAAGAAGGTTTATGATGCTGTGCGTTATTCGGATCCTATGTCCAATGCAGTTCTTGTTGAAGTTGAAGAAAAAATTCAGAACGGTTTCTCTGACTTTGAAAATGCAGTTGAAGCGCAAGATTTTGAACTTGCTTCTTCCACTGCCGATGAGTTACTTTCACTTATTGATATTAGAAACAAGAAGTGTAAATTGTTAAAATAAGCAATGTGAAGTGATATTCTGTATGGATTATTAATTTTTTAGAATTAAAATTAAAACTAAAGATATATTAAAAGGGCACGATTATATCGTGCCCTTTTAATATATCTTTTAGAAGTCTAATATATCGTTCATATTGTAAAGCCCTGCACTTTTTCCTGCCAAGAACTTAGCGGCGGTTACCGAGCCGTTTGCAAAAACGGTCTTGGAAAATGCTTCGTGCTTAATCGAGATTACCTCATTATTTCCTGCAAAAATTACCTCGTGCTCTCCAACTATTGTGCCACCTCTAACCGAATGAATACCAATTTCATTTTTGTTTCGTTTCTGCCTTTTAGAGTGGCGGTCATATTCGTAAAGCATCTTGTTATCGAGTGTCTCATTAACAGCGTCTGCAAGCATTATTGCAGTGCCCGAAGGGGCATCAACCTTCTGGTTATGGTGCTTTTCAATAATCTCAATATTAAAGTCAGTGCCTAAAAAGGCTGTAGCCTTTTTAGCAAGGCTCACCATTAAATTAACACCGAGCGATAAATTAAAGGTAAAGAAAACGGGGATAATGCCTGCTGCCGCCCTGATTTTCTCGGTTTCAGCCTCGTTATAGCCTGTTGTTGCAATAACAACGGGTGTTTTTGTTTTTGCCGCAAAGGTAAGTAAACCGTCAAGCGCCGAAGGATGCGAAAAATCTATAATCACATCGGCTTGGGGCAACTCTGCAAAATTTGGAAACACAGGGAAATCGGCATATTTCTCGCCGTATGGGTCAACACCTGCAACGATGGTCAGATTTTCATCTTCCTCAATTATGGAATTAATAACCCTTCCCATTTTACCGCAGCAACCGCTGAGTATTACTTTTAACATCTTGCTACCTCTTATTTAATTAGTCCAAGTCCGGACATAATCTTAATCATTTCTTGTTTTTTAGCTTCGTTCATAGGAACTAAGGGCAGTCTTGTGGGACCTACGTTTTTACCCATTAAATTCATAGCCTCTTTTACGGGAATGGGGTTTACGTCGCTGAAAAGAGCATTTATAAATGGAATGTATTTAAGCTGTAATTCGGCAGCGGTTTTAGTGTCGCCGTTTAAATATGCCATACACATATCGTGGGTTTCCTTCGGCGCAATATTTGAAAGTACCGAAATTACACCCTTTCCACCGAGCGACATCATAGGAATAATCTGGTCATCGTTACCTGAATAAATATCGAGTGCGTCGCCTACTAACTGCTTGGTTTTTGCAACGCTTGAAATATCACCGTTAGCCTCTTTAATAGCAACGATGTTTTCGTGCTTGGAAAGTTCTAAATAGGTTTCGGGCTGAATAGAAACACCTGTGCGAGAGGGCACATTATAAACAATAAGCGGCTTATCAATACGGTCGGCAATATAGTTGTAATGCGCGATAAGACCAGCCTGTGAAGCCTTGTTATAATAAGGTGTAACCGATAGAAGAGCATCGGCGCCAAGAGATATTGCTTCTTTGCAAAGGCCTACCGAGTAAACGGTATCGTTACTGCCTGCACCTGCTATAATCGGCACTCTGCCGTCGGCAGTCTTGATAGCCTCTTCAATAACCTTTACATGCTCTTTATAACTGAGTGTTGACTTTTCACCTGTTGTTCCGCAGATAACAAGTGCATCGATACCTGCTTCAATCTGCTCGTTAACGAGAGTTCTTAATACATCATAATTAACCGTTGTGTCAGCGTTCATTGGTGTTACAAGCGCAGTTGCAGCACCTGTGAAAATAGTCTTCTTCATAATATTACCTCACAAAAATTAATCAATATAGCCCTCAGCGCATAAAAGCTCTGCTAAGAGCACAGCGCCGCCTGCCGCACCGCGCAAGGTGTTGTGGGAAAGGCATACGAATTTATAGTCATACTGGCTGTCTTCACGCAGTCTGCCGATTGACACCGCCATACCGTTTTCAAGGTTGCGGTGAAGCTTGGTCTGAGGCATATTGTCCTCGGTGAAATAATGCAGGAACTGCTTAGGTGCACTCGGCAGGTTTAATTCCTGAGCACGACCTGAGAAACTTTGCCATTTTTCTAAAATTTCTTCCTTTGTAGGTTTTTTATCGAAGCTTACAAATACTGCCGCCATATGACCGTCCGATACGGGAACTCTCAGACACTGAGCTGTAAGCTTCGGCGTAGCGGAATTAACGATAACACCGTTTTCAACTTTACCCCAAATTTTAAGCGGTTCTTGCTCTGATTTTTCCTCTTCGCCGCCGATATAGGGGATAACGTTATCCACCATCTCGGGCCAACGCTCGAAGGTTTTACCTGCACCCGAAATTGCCTGATATGTACAAACAAGGCCCTGATTTATGCCGAAACTATCAAGCGGATAAAGGGCGGGAACATAGCTTTGTAGTGAGCAGTTGGATTTTACCGCAATAAAGCCACGCTTTGTGCCGAGGCGCTTTCTCTGGCTTACAATAACTTTAGCGTGGTCAGCATTGATTTCAGGAATAATCATAGGAACATCGGCAGTGCCTCTGTGTGCGCTGTTATTGGAAATAACAGGACATTCAAGTTTAGCATAAGCCTCCTCTAAAGCCTTAATTTCATCCTTTTTCATATCAACCGCGCAGAAAACAAAATCAACCATTTCTGCGATTTTTTTCATATCAGCCGTAGCATCAAGCACGGGCATATTTTTAACGTTCTCGGGCATCGGGTCGGTCATAGCCCAACGTGAGCCTACAGCCTCCTCGTAGGTTTTGCCTGCCGAACGTGCAGACGCCGCTAAACACTTGATCTCAAACCACGGATGGTTTGTGTTAAGCAGTACAAAGCGCTGACCTACCATACCTGTAGCACCGATAATACCAACTTTATATTTTTTCATAAAAACACTGCCTTTCAAAATAGGGGTTGCCTTATTAAAATATTTATAATATAATAATATAGCATTAAATATGTGGTTTGTCAAATAATTAAGCATTAAAGGACCTAAAATAATGAAAAAAAGCGATTTTTTCTATCTTCTTCCCGAAGAACTAATAGCACAAACGCCAATAGAACCCCGTAATTCGTCAAGACTTATGGTGCTAAATCGGCAAAACGGGGAAGTAGAGCATACAAAATTTTATAATCTTTTCGATTATTTAAAGCAGGGTGATACCATAGTTTTAAATAATACAAGGGTGTTACCCGCGCGTATCTTCGGCAAGCGCACCGACACAGGCGCCACCGTAGAATTTGTGCTTTTGAAACAAAAAACAACTCTGTTGTGGGAGTGCATTGCGGGTCCGGGCAAAAAGGCTAAAATGGGGCATGAATTTATCTTTTCAGATAATTTATCTGCTAAGGTTGTAGATGTTCTGTCCGATGGAAACCGCATTATAGAATTTACTGCAAACGGCGAATTCTTCTCGTTACTCGATGAGGTAGGGCAGATGCCCTTGCCACACTATATCAAAAAGGAACTTCACGATAAAGAACGCTATCAGACGGTTTATTCTAAGGAGTTAGGCTCTGCCGCCGCGCCAACTGCGGGACTTCATTTTACGGAAGAAATGTTGGAACAGTTAAAGGAAAAAGGAATTAATGTAGCCTATGTAACTCTTCATGTTGGCCTTGGTACCTTCAGACCTGTGAAGGTCGACGATATTAAGGACCATAAAATGCACTCTGAGCATTATTCTATATCTCAGGAGACCGCTGAAATTATAAACAAAACAAAGTCCCGTGGCGGCAGAGTTATCTGTGTTGGAACAACCTCTTGTCGAACGCTTGAATCGGCGGCACAAAAATTTGGTGCAATTAAAGAGTGTACGGATGACACCGAAATTTTTATCTATCCGGGCTACAAGTTTCAGGTTATGGATGCGCTTATAACCAACTTCCATTTACCTGAGAGCACACTTATAATGCTCGTCAGCGCCTTTGCGGGTTATGATAATACAATGAGCGCATACAAAACGGCGGTAGATAAAAAATATCGTTTCTTTAGCTTCGGTGATGCGATGTTTATTTATTAGGAGAACAGTATGTACAAATTATTAAAAACCGAGAATAATGCAAGGCTCGGTGAATTTCACACCAACCGAGGTGTAGTAAAAACACCTGCATTTATGAATGTTGCAACTCAGGGCGCTATAAAGGGTGGAGTGAGTGCGGCAGACCTAAAAGCCGTGGGATGTCAGGTAATGCTTTCCAACACCTATCATCTTCACGTGAGACCGAGCGATAAGGTGATATACGACTGTGGGGGACTTCATAAATTTTCCACCTGGGATGGTCCCATTTTAACCGATAGCGGCGGCTTTCAGGTTTTTTCCTTAGCGGCACTTCGTAAAATTAGTGAAGAGGGCGTGCAGTTTTCTTCCCATGTCGACGGCAGAAAGATTTTTATGGGACCGGAAGAGAGTATGCAAATTCAGTCGAATTTAGGTTCAACAATTGCAATGGCTTTTGATGAATGCGTTGAAAATCCGGCTGAGCATAGTTATTCTAAGCATTCTTGCGAGAGAACGACGCGTTGGCTTATTCGCTGCAAAAAAGAAATGGATAGATTAAACAGCCTTGAAACCACCATTAATCGTGAACAGATGCTTTTCGGCATAAATCAGGGTTGCACCTATAATGACCTAAGAATAGAGCATATGAAAGAAATTCGTGAGCTCGACCTTGATGGTTATGCTATAGGCGGTTTGGCAGTGGGGGAGCCTACAGAAGTAATGTATGATGTTTTAGATAATGTTATGCCCGTTGCACCTAAGGACAAAATCAGGTATTTGATGGGTGTCGGCACCCCTGCAAATATTCTTAATGCGGTTGAGAGGGGCGTAGATTTGTTCGACTGCGTAATGCCGAGCCGAAATGCAAGGCACGGCCACCTTTTTACTTCAAAAGGCATTATAAATATCAATAATCAAAAGTACGAGCGTGATATGACGCCGATTGATGAAAACTGCGGCTGTCCTGCCTGCAGACGCTATTCAAAGGCATATATCCGCCATCTGCTGAAAGCGGGTGAAATGCTTTCAGGCAGACTAATGGTGCTTCATAATCTGTGGTTTTATAATCACCTTATGGAAGACATTAGAAATGCGCTCGAAAGCGGTAATTTTGCCGAATTTAAAAAAGAAAAGGAAGAAATTTACTCAACTCGAATTTAATGCTTGAAAAACCGGCAGAATAAATGTATAATATACTAAAATAAATTTTGGAGGAATAAAAAATGTATTTACCTTTATTAGAGGGCGAAGCAGTTCAGGCTGCAGGTATTGGCAGTTCAACAGGTCAAACCTTGTATTTTATTGGAAGTATTGTCTTAATGGTGCTTCTTTTCTACTTTATGCTTATCCGTCCGCAGAAGAAAAAGCAGAAGGAAGAGCAGAAATTACGTGATTCACTGCAGATAGGTGATGAGATTTTAACCATCGGCGGATTTTACGGCAAAATCGTTTCCATTAAGGAAGACGCAGTTGTTATTGAATCTCAGCTTGACCACACCAAGCAGAAGATTGCCCGTTGGGCTATTCAGCAGAATTTAACCGTTCATGATGACGGCGACTCTGCAAAAAATAAGTAATAACTAAAACTCCCTTCGAGTATAATTACTCGGAGGGATATTTTATGAGTGCTTACAAAAAAGAGATTTCCACAAAACAGTTTTATATAAATATTTTGTTAGGTGCCGCCGTCGGCGTCGCAGTAACCTTTGCTGTACTGCTTATTTTTGCGGCAATAATGCTGCTTTTCAATATAAATATTAATATGGCATCACCGCTTTCGTCTATTGCTTTAGCCATAGGCAGTGGCTTAGGAGGTTATATATCGGCATACAAAAATAAAGCTAAAGGCTTTATATGCGGTTTGATAAACGCGGGTATATTGTTCTTGTTAGTTGCAGTTATCGGACTTATTTTAAGTAACAATATAACCCTTATGAGCCTTATTCATTTTGCCGTAACCGTACTTTCTTCTTTAATAGGCAGCATATTGGGTGTTAATAAGGCGGATAAAATTAAGGTTGTGTAAATCTTTTAAAATTGGTATAATGGTAAAAAAATAAAGGAATATAAATATGCAGGATTTATGGGGCAATTTAAAGGGAACTAAAAAACCAATTTTCCTTTACGGCACCGGTAACGGTGCCGATAAAATACTTGATGAACTAACCCGCCTTGAAATCAAGGTCGAGGGTGTTTTTGCGTCCGACGGCTTTGTAAGAAACCGCACTTTCAGAGGCTTTAAGGTGCAAAGCTTTAGCGAGGTAAAGGAAAAATATAATGATTTTATATCCTTAGTATCATTCGGTACTTATCTGCCCGAGGTAATAGATAATATAAAGAAAATATCAAAGGAAACCGAGCTTTATGCACCTGATGTTCCTGTTATTCCCGACGGAACAATTTTTAATCTTGAATATGCAAGAGAACATAGAAAAGAACTCGAAACAGCATATTCATATCTTTCGGACGAGCAGTCTAAAAAAGTGTACGAGAATACCGTAATGTTCAAGTTAACGGGTAAAATCGAATATCTTTTTGAAAGTGAAAGCGAGCAAAAGGAAATCTTTGATATTTTAGATATAAAAAGTGCCGATACCTTCCTTGACCTCGGCGCATATAACGGAGATACGGTAAATGAGTTTTTAGAGTATAACACGTCTTATAAAAAAATAATTGCCATCGAACCCGACGCTAAAAACTTCCGCAAACTCACCGCAAATACAGAAAATATAGAGAATATAACCAGAATTCAAGCGGCGGTAGGGGAAACGGATGGACAAGCGCTTTTTAAAATGTCGGGCGGCAGAAATTCGGCTGTTAATAGCGGCGGCACTACAATTTTGCAGATTTGTGTCGATAGTTTGGGCCTGGAGGATAATGCGTATATTAAGTTTGATGTTGAGGGTGCTGAGGAAAATGCCATAAAAGGCGCCCAAAAAACCTTAAAAAACCATAAACCGCGCCTTAATATAGCGGCATATCATAAAAATTCCGATATTTTTTTAATTCCGATACTTGTAAAAACCATAAACCCCGATTATAATGTCTTTATGCGGCATCACAGCTATATTCCCGCATGGGATACGAATTATTATTTTTTAATGGGTGATATAAATGTTAAACAATATCATTAAAAAATTAAAGGAAGATAAAAAGGCTACTATAGTTTATCTCGGTGGCTCGGTAACAAATGGCTTCGGAAGTACCAATGCAAACGAATTTTCCTGGCGTGCGCTCTCGGGCAAGCATTTAAAGAAGAATTTTCCCGATGCCGAAATTAATCTTATCAATGCAGGCGTTGGTGGTACTGGCACAGGCTATGGTCGTTTTCGTTTAGTTAACGACGTGCTCTATCATAACCCCGATTTAGTATTCATTGAGTTTTCTATTAACGACTCTTACGAGGGCTATAATGCCGAAACGTCCTATCTCTATTATGAAAGCCTTTTACATACAATTCATAACTTTAATGATGAGATTGATATTATAATGGTTGTTATTACCGATAGAGGTAATATGAGAAACGGACCGACGAGTATCGCAAAGGCTCATTACGAAATTGCCGAGCGTTACGGACTTCCCGTAATAGACATTTTAAGCGCCGTAGCAGAGGATATGAAGGTTAATAATCGGGAAGAAGACTATTATCTTAAGGACTGGGCGCACCCGAATGATGACGGCTATGCTTTCTATGCGAGCGTTGTTAATAAGTTTATCGACGAGAATATCGTTAGCGCTTCCTTTGGTGAGATTAAAAAGCATACCGTACCCGCACCTAAAATGGATAATCTGCTTTTAGGTGATACCGTAATGGTTGATTACGATAAATTTGAGCCGCTTAAAACCGAAGGCTTTGGGGTTCGTGATATCAGTGAGAATAACGTTTGGTTTATGAGTGAGAATGCAGGGGATAGCTTTGAGTTTGAGTTCACAGGCACCCACTTCAGCGCCTGGATGCGCTACGGCGGAGAAAACGGTGCTGAGGGCGGAGCCGAAGAAATTGAGTGCTATTTAGACGGCGAATATATCAGCACAATTTCTATGAAAAGCTGGTCGAGCGCCACTATCCACCGCACCTTCTTTAACGGTGTAGAAAATAAAAAGCATCACGTTAAGGTCGTTAATAAAAGCGGCGGACTTTGTTTAATAAAGAAATTCTTTTTCGCTTAAGTCGAGCATATAATAAATTAATCAATTTATTTAGGGGATATATGTATGAATAAAATCGGCACCTTTCAGTTGGCAGTAATATTTTGCGGCTGTTTTTTGGGTGCCGGTTTTTTGTCGGGCAATGAGCTGTGGCAGTTTTTTGCGGCATTTGGAATAAAGGGCTTAATCGGTTGCTTTTTATCTGTAATTTTAATAGGAATTTTTTGCGGATTTATTCTGAGCATTTCTATCAGCCGTAAAACTGAAAATCCCGAAAGGGTACTGTTGCCCGAACGGTTTCACAAAAGTTCGATGTTATTCGGTGTTTTACAGGCAGTGCTTGTATTTGCTATAGTAGTAATTATGGTTTCAGGTTCAAGCACACTCGTTCACAGCCTGACAGTTATTAACCGAAATCTAGTAGGCATAGTTTTCTGTTCTGCCTTGGCGCTCTTTGTGCTTTTAGGTACCGAAAAAATTGTTAATGCCTTTTCAGTGCTTATACCGTTTATTTCGATGGCCTCCGTTATAATATGCATAATTGTTATAGTACGCAATGGACTCACTCTTACGCTCCCTGATTTTTCAGGTTCGGGTAATCCACTTCTTAATAATTGGGTGGCCTCAACCATATCCTACCTTTCCTATAGTATTTTTTCATCTGTGGGTGTATTTTCTGCGGTAAGCAGCAAGATTACAAGCAAAAAAACACTTTGGAGTGGTATAGCGTTTGGAAGTGCTATAATGGGTATTATGGCTACGGTAATTATATTTGTTATTTGGTCGGTGCCAAATGCTATGGAAGCTGAGCTTCCTATGTTAAGTGCTGCATTGAGTCTCGGTAAATTGTCGGGTGTAATTTATGCAATGCTCTTATTTTTAGGAATGTTTGGTGCCGCGCTTTCGTGTTATATGGCACTTACAAATTATTTCAAAATAAAATTTGTGTTGCAAAATAGGGCTTATAAATTTGTTGTAGTGTTAACAGCGTTGTTTGCCTTTTTGGGCAGTATATTCGGTTTTGGTGATCTGGTTGGTACGGTATATCCTATTTTTGGCTACATCGGAATTATTGTACTTGTTCTCTTAACAGTAAATTTTTTCAAAATTAAAAATAGAAAATAATTGTTATTTTTCAAATAATGTTAATTGAAGATTGTCGTCGCAAACGCCAAGGAATATCTCCTTGGCGTTTTTATATCCCTGACATTCTAATTCTCTTTTCAGCCAGGTTTCATTAAGTCCTAACCGCTTCAAATTTTCTCCTAAAATTCTGCCATCCATAATTACCTCGGTATTAATTGACTCCGGTGGCGGAATCAAATTCATATCGGTAGGGTTTACCGGGCGTTTTGTAGCCTTAGGCAAAACGGTAAGTCTGCCGTTGTATTCAAAAATAGCGGTCTGAATATCGTTAAGGTTGAAATAACCTTCTTGCCGACACATTACCATAAATTCACTTAAATCCATTTTAGCTTTTTTCATATTATTACGGTATATTTTGCCACCATTCATAATTATTGTCGGTGTTCCGTTAATAAATTTTCGCATTCTTGGTAGTTTGCTGGTAATGAAAGTCAGACCTACAGTTATGGCTCCGTAAATTATCATTGCTATAAGCGGCTTTAAGGGTTGCTCAAGCTCGGTTGCAAGTTCGGCTGCAATAGAGCCAATGGTAATACCTGTAATATAATCGAAAAAATCGAGTTGAGACATCTGCTTGTGTCCTAATATTTTTGCAATCACAAACAATGCCACTGCCGATAAAACTGATGTAAGAATAACCTTTATTAAATCCATATTACGCCTCCGTTTTAATTTAGTCTTTCACGAAGGCATAAAAATAACCGTAAATATGAAAAAGTATAGAATTGTTGCTAACGCTATACAATTGCTTTCGCTAGGGATAAAAAATCCAAGTCCGAAGACTTGGATTTTTGGTCGGAGTAGCGTTATAGTAATCAAGCGTAAACCCGCATAAATACTAGGTTTTTCGCAGTCAAAAACAGTACATATCTCCTTGATTACTATGAAAATTCATTAGTTATGCTTCATGTTGTCCTTCTAATGAGTAGTATTCAGTTTCGTCAAAATGCTTTAATTTAAAGGTTTGATACATTGCATTCCCGTCAATATCGTCATAATTAATGTTGAACCATTTTGGCAATCCGCGAACATCTTTTTCATAGTCAATTTCATCAATAACGGCAACCGAACTGTAAAATGTGTAAGTGTTTGTTGGATCGGAATATGTGCAGCATACAGATTTTTCTTCGCCGGGTTCAAGGAGTGGGATGATATATTTATCAAAAATAATAACGTTTGTAATGGGATATTCATTAGCATTTTTAACTTTGATTATAACATTTGAAGGTCGCTCAGGTTTGTTTCCCATATTAACAAATGAAGAATGTTTTTCCATTCTCGTATTTTGTGAACCAATTTCAATTGAAAACACTGGTTGAATACGCTTTTTTCTTTCGAGTGCTATTTTTTCTTCAGATTGCTTTGCAACATAGTTTGTGTGCCAAAAAATAGTTAAACTTACAACAACTGTTCCATAGAAAGAAAGGTATGCACCTAAGAATGAAAGTCAATCCGTTTTCGCTAATCCAACACCGGGGGGAATTATCCCTTTTGTAAAAAAGAGAAAATAAATTCCCACATAAAGTATTATGGAAATAATAGTTACAATTGAAATCCTAAATAATAAATACTTTCCTATGGATGTATTATTTTTCTGTTTATTGTTCTTGCTATATTTCTTCATATGAATGCGTATCTCTCCTACTTTCGCTTTTTATTTTTTCCACAAATAGGGCATCCAACGCCTTTATTTCTATGATAAACGATCGACTGCCATTCGTGACCACAATCGCCATACCACCACACTTTTTTCTCGCTTCCTGCAGTAATATCTGTTGGCTTTAAAGCTCCGTTCAATGTAGGATGCCATTCAGATGCCCAATCTGGGTTGGTGGTTGCCAAATCGTTATATCCAACTAGGATTTTATGGTTTGAGCAATATGGACAATTCGATCCTTTTGCTCTGCTACTAACAGCAGCATTCCATTTATGACCGCATTCACCTACCCACCACACTTTTTTGTTCGAACCGAGGCCTACTTCCGTTGGTTTAAGCTTATTTCTCTCAAAGTCCCATTCCTCGAGAAGTTTCGGATTAAGTGTTGCTAAATCGTTGTAGCCGGGCAGTATCCTCTTTCCGCTACATACGGCGCAGCCTGCTCCAATTTTTGTCCTAGACGCAATTGTGGCTTGCCACTCGTGCCCGTTTTTACATTTCCACCAAACTTTTTGATTTGAGCCGGAAAGAATATCTTGCGGTGTTAATTCGCCGTTCTTTGCATAATTCCATTCGGTAACGAGCTCGGGGTGATGGTCTGCCAATGAGCCGTTCTTATTAATATAGTTACTATTTCTTCTTCTCATCGCCTCATCCGTCGAACATATCGGGCATCCGGCACCGGCACACCTATGGTCAATTCTTGTTTTCCACTCATTACCACAGACAGAGCATTTCCACCACACTTTATCGGTTGAGCCAGGAGAAAACATTTCGGGTGTTAGTTCACCATTTTTTGAAGTGTTCCACGTAGCAGCAATTTCGGGGTGTAAGTGAAGAATTGATTGTGCTTTTTTGTTCGTTAAGAACTGCAATTGAATGGTTCTTTTATCTCTTTCTGTATCAATTTTAGAAGATATTTTAATATATCTTGATAATTCTGAAACAACCCGGTCTAATTCTCTGAAGTTCAAATTATCATAATCAGTAGCAATTAAAGCGTCGCAGTTATCATCAACCTTAATTTGTTCCTTTACCCTAATCAGAAAAATTCCTCTGCTTTTACAAATGGAATATTTTCGCTTTTCTCTCTCTTGGGAACTAACAGATGTGTGCCAAGCAACACCATCATATTCAATAGCTACTTTTTTAGAGGGTATATAAATATCCAATTCCATTCCTTTCAGAAACTCGGCTTTGTATCTATTGATTGCATCTGGATATTCCGTGACGATATAATAAAAAATCGCCTGCTCGGGAAATGAGGTTTGCTTTCGCGAATTACACTTAGGGCATCCACGACCATTGGTGCGATTAACTATTTTAGCTTGCCATTTATGCGCACAGGTCGGGCATTGCCACCAAACTTTCTGGTTACTTTTCCACGAAACAGTTTTGGCCGTCAAAGGAAGGTTCTCCTCAACTAACCACTCTCGAGCAAGCACGGGATCATTAGTTTCTAAATCCGTTTCACCTGGTATAACCCATTGCCCGGCACAATAAGGGCATCCATTTCCGTTGGAGCGATTGGCAATTTGTGCTTGCCAAACATGACCGTTTTTACATTTCCACCAGGCTTTTTTGTGACTGCCACATGTTAGTTCTTTCGGGTCAAAACCTATTTTGGAATTATTTTCCCAATCCCACTCTGCCATCAGTTCGGCATTATCAATTACGTATTTCTTTTCTGCCATAACCTTGGCACTTCGCTTTTAAAATTTTTACTTATAAATTATACCATAAAATTTTTCAATAGTAAATATGCACTGCTTTATGATTAAAACAAACAAGAAAGGAGTGATGTTATTTGTTTGTTTAATACTTTTGAATCAGTAAAAATTCGACTGGATAATGTGAAAACGCTTAAATACCAGGTTTTAAAATCAAGGCGAAGCCTTGTATATCATCAAAACGCAAGTTTTGCACATCATCAGTGGCAAAGCCGCTGTATCTCATCAAGCCGATAGAATTATGCACACCTACGGTGTGATGATATACGCCGCACTTATGCGGCAATGATATACACGCTAAAGCGTGATGATATACCAAGCCTATCGGCTTGAATAAAAAATCCGCCGACAAAGTCGACGGATTTTTGGTCGAGGTGACGGGATTCGAACACGCGACCTCTGCGTCCCGAACGCATCTGAAAGCCTCTTGTTTAGCCGTCTTTGGCGGTTTATAAGGCTTTCCGTTCGGTCAAAATATCGTCTCCTGGCATCTTTTCTCCACTGTTTCCGCTTACTCCATTTCGGTCTGTGGGATGAAATGTGGTCGTTAAATAAAGATAAACTCCCTCCGTTTTTGATACCGTCCCACAGTTAAAACAACCGTTTTATGTGGTCGTTCAAAACGCGTAGATTTTTTATTTCTGTCGTAGGTAGTTTACCGTATACTCTTAGATAAATCAAGTAGGAAAAATTTACTACGCATTAACCAAAGAAAAGCGAAAATTAATTTTATGACAATTGTTACTCACAGTTATGGCCTCTTCTTATTCAACGCAATTTAGTTTGCGCGATAATTATTTTCAAGTGGAAAAGGATGAAAACAGTGTAAAATTATGACGGCAGAGATGAACTTCTCTGCCGTCGTTAAGTTTACGAGATATATTTATCAAATACAGACTGTAATTAGTCCACGGATATTTCACGTTCGATTTCTTGGGCTTGGGTTTCGGGATCAAAATTGTACATCGGTTCGATATCCTCGCCCTTCTTGACTCTTCTCAAGTAATTATTAGTTATCTTCATAACAAGAGGAGATAGAGCAAGAACACCTATAAGGTTGGGAATCATCATAAGTCCATTGAAGGTATCTGAAATATCCCATGCAAGAGAAGATGTAAGAACAGCGCCGAAGATAACGGTGCATACGTGAATAATACGGAAGATAAAGGTGGTTTTAGCACCGAAAAGGTACTCCCATGCTTTTGACCCATAGTGAGACCATCCGAGGACGGTGGTAAAAGCGAAAAGGAACATAGCAATAGCGATGAACTTTTCGCCGATATCTCCCCAAGAGAATACCGAGTTGAATGCGCCACCAACGAGAGTGGCATCGGTATAACCTTCTGCAATTTTGCCTGTCAAAGCGTTAAATACGCCACCGTTAAGACCGCCGGCTGTAAGAATAACGAGAGCAGTCATAGTGCAGACGATCATAGTATCGGCAAACACCTCAAAGATACCCCACATACCTTGTTTCACAGGTTCTTTGATATTGGAGTTGGAGTGAACCATAACGGAAGAACCGAGGCCAGCTTCATTTGAGAATACGCCTCGCTTGAAGCCTTGGGTAACTACCTTGCCTATGATGGCACCGATACCTCCGCCGACAAACGCTTCCGGTTTGAAGGCATTGACGAATATAGCCTTGAATGCAGGTATGATATTTGCGTAGTTCACACCTATGATAGCGAGACTTCCGAGGACGAAAAGTACCACCATAAAGGGAACGATTTTTTCAGCTACATTAGCAATTCTCTTAAGACCGCCAAGAGTGATAAGAGCAGTAAGTAACATAATAATTGCACCGAGTACGATGTTGTAGAGAGAAACACCTGTAAATACTTCAACAGAAGAAAGAGCCGTTACGTCGAATGCTTGAGCTATGTTAGTAACGATCTTGTTAACTTGTCCCATACTGCCGATTCCAAAGGAAGCCAGCATTGTAAAGATACAGAAAAGAACCGCAAGAATTTTTCCGACATACTTCATTCCTTTTTTCTTGCCAAGACCATCGGCAAGATAGTACATAGCACCACCGGACCATTCGCCGTTTGCATTTTTGCGTCTGTAATAAATACCGAGAACGTTTTCGGCATAGTTGGTCATCATGCCAAAGAATGCTGCCAGCCACATCCAGAACACCGCGCCTGCGCCACCGATGCATATTGCTGCGGCAACACCTGCAATATTACCTGTTCCTACAGTTGCGGCAAGTGCGGTACAAAGTGCTTGGAACGGCGAAATAGAACCTTTTTCCTTGCTGTGCTTGATAACATCCTTGTTAAAAAGGCTACCAAGCGTATGCTTGAACCATAAACCGATGTGAGAAACCTGAAAAAACTTTGTAAGTACGGTAATGATGATACCTGTACCAACGAGAAGAAGTAGACCGAATGCACCCCAAACAACGCCGTTGATCTCGCTGTTTATGCTTTCGATCGCTTGTAAGATTTTGTCCATTGCAAATGAACCCCCTATAAATATTAGTTAAACCAACATAATAAAAATC
Organism: Acutalibacteraceae bacterium; assembly: GCA_045646145.1. Classification (GTDB taxonomy): domain Bacteria; phylum Bacillota; class Clostridia; order Oscillospirales; family Acutalibacteraceae; genus SIG565. Next base: position 43,811 of record JAZRKE010000032.1, read on the forward strand.
ACCGCTAACCAATCGGATAGCGGTGAAATAGAGAAGGCAGTATAACAAAGATATTCTACGTAAATGTCTTTATAAATAATAAATCTGTCCTTTTGCCTGAGAGATTGTGGTTTGACCCTTGCCCCTTCGGCATCCGCGCAAAGCGAACTTCTCCAGATTGCTATCCGTCAGCAGTCCTCGTCAAATCGACACCCGAGAGTATTACCCCTTTGGAAAGGCGTGAGCCGTATCTCCTGCTGATTTCTTTTAGCCAATATTCAGTTTAACTCAAGTATGATAACACACCTTTTGAGAATTGTCAAGAATTTGAAAGAATTTTAGCTTAAAATGGCGGTTTTTGTATTGAGAAAGCTATAGATAAACAAATTTCAGAAAATTCTTGACGGAGAATAAACAACGTGGTATAATAATATAAAATCGAATAGTTATAATAATATTTAAGGGAACCAGCTGACTGCAGAGGACACTGGCTCCCTTATGTTTTTTTATAGCAAATCATTATGATTAAATATAAAAAGGAGATAGCATTATGGAAGTACAACTCCAAGAACTGATTGACCAAATTAAAAAGGATGGTGTAGAGGCTGCTGAAACAGAGGCGGAAGCTATACTTAAATCTGCAAAAGAAAAAGCGGAACAAATTATTTCCGATGCACAGGCACAAGCAGATAAAATTTTGCTTAATGCTAAAGCTGAGAATGACCGAATGTTGAAGTCAAGTGAGGATGCTATTCGTCAGGCGGGTCGCAATTTACTGATTTCTTTCAGAGAAAGTGTATCCAGAGAACTAAAAGCAATTATAGGCGAAAACGTTTCTGCCGTATATTCGTCGGAGGCGCTTGCAGAGCTTATCGTTAGTATTGTCGAGAGTTGGGCAAACAAGCCTGATGCCGAATATATATCCGTGATCTTAAACAGTGAGGATTTGAAGAAACTTGAAGAAACCTTGCTGGCAGCCATTAAAGAAAAAATGCTGAAGGGCATCACGCTGAAGGCAAATGATAATTTCGATGGTGGTTTCCGCATTGCTGTAAATAACGATAGCGCTTACTATGATTATTCTTCAGAAGCGGTCGTGGATATGCTTTCAAATTATCTCAGTCCTAAGGTTACCGAGCTTTTGAAAGAGGCGAAGGAATAACTATGGCTGAATATTATTTAATTTCGCAGTTACCGTCTTTGGATGGGATAAGTGACAATACTCCGCTTCCGATTTCCGAAGAACGATTCACTGAGCTTTGCAATCGTTTTTTAGGGAAAAAAGCACAGAATGAGATGAAAAAGCTTACGCTGTCCCCGCCGAAAAGTTTTGAGAGTTCGGGTTCTGCGTTGATTGATAGCTTTAACGAAAGCGAACGGAATTTACGGTTTGCACTTGGTAAAGTTCGGGCAGAAAAAATGAAAAAGCCATTTGATACGGAAAACAGAATTTTGCCCGTGGAATATACCAAAGCGGCAAACACTGTAATTGAAATGGAAAATCCGATGGAAGCGGAAAAATATCTAAACTGTTACCGTTTGGAAATCTTAGAAAAGCTAAGACCTATGGATAATTTTTCAGAGGATTATATCTTCTATTACGGACTTAAGTTAAAATTGCTTCTCCGCATAAGACAGTTCGATACAAAAGCAGGAGAAGAAGCATACAGAAATATTTACAACTCCATTTTAAACGGAGATAGGTTGGAGGCAAAACAATGACCGAGAATAAAGGAAAGGTAGTTAGCATAAATGGAAACTTGGTGTCGGTGGAATTTGACGGCAATGTTTCCATGAACGAAATATGCTATGTTTTTGTGGGTGATACTGCCCTAAAAAGCGAGATTATCCGCATAAGAGGAAATATCGCACAAATACAGGTTTACGAAATGACCGATGGCATTAAATGCGGAGATAATGTGGAATTTACGGGAGATATGTTGTCTGCAGATCTCGGCCCCGGTTTGCTCGGTCAAATCTATGACGGATTGCAAAATCCGCTCCCTGTTTTAGCAGAGCAAGCAGGCTGGTTTTTGGAAAGAGGAATTTACGCAGACGGGCTTAACACTGAAAAGAAATGGGAGTTTACACCGTTAGCCCATGTCGGCGACATTGTTCGTGCGGGCGAATACATCGGAACCGTTCCCGAAGGTCCGTTTACACATAAAATTTTTGTTCCCTTTTATCTGCTTGGAAACTATACGGTAAAATCCATTGCCGAAAAGGGTGAATATACCGTTAAAGAAACTATTGCGGTGGTAACTGATGAGCGAGGCCGTGAAATTCCCGTATCTATGTCATTTAAGTGGCCTGTTAAACGTGCAATAAAATGCTATAGCGAGAGACTGGCACCTGCCGAAACCATGGAAACCAAGGTTCGTCTTATCGACTCTTTCTTCCCTGTAGCAAAAGGCGGCACCTATTGCACTCCCGGACCGTTTGGCGCAGGTAAAACGGTACTACAGCATACCACATCAAAATATGCGGATGTAGATATCGTTATTATCGCCGCCTGCGGTGAGCGTGCCGGTGAAGTTGTTGAAACGCTCACTGAGTTCCCCGAGCTAACAGATCCCAAAACCGGCCGTTCGCTTATGGAACGAACCATTATTATATGTAATACTTCTTCTATGCCTGTTGCATCCCGTGAAGCTTCGGTTTACACCGCAGTAACACTTGCTGAGTATTATCGACAGATGGGACTTCATGTTCTTATGCTGGCAGACTCAACATCACGTTGGGCGCAGGCAATGCGTGAAATGTCAGGCAGGCTTGAAGAAATCCCCGGTGAAGAAGCTTTCCCTGCATACTTGGAATCTTATATTGCAGCCTTTTATGAAAGAGCAGGTTATGTCCGCTTGCCTGATGGCAGTACCGGTTCTGTTACTATCGGAGGCACGGTATCCCCTGCCGGCGGCAACTTTGAAGAACCGGTAACACAGGCGACCTTAAAGGTTGTAGGTGCTTTCCACGGCCTTTCCCGTGAGCGTTCGGATGCAAGAAAGTATCCTGCCATTGACCCGCTTATCTCTTGGTCAAAATATAACAGTGTTATTGACAGTGAAAAGTTAGAATTTTGTAAAAGCATTCTTCATCACGGAGATGAGATTGGATCTATGATGAAGGTTGTCGGTGAAGAAGGTACGACTCTTTCAGATTACATTACCTATTTAAAATCCGAAATGCTCGATGCCGTTTATCTGCAACAGAACTCATTTGATTTGGTTGAGGCAAACTGTGGAAGATTGCGTCAACGCTATGTTACCGACAAACTGGTGTATGTTTTGGGCAGTAATTACGCTGTTCAGAATAAAGACGATGCACGCATCTTCTTTAACCGTATGCGCCAGAAATTTATTGACTGGAATTATACCGAGTTTGAGAGTGAAGCGTTTAAAAAAGCCGAATCTGAGATTGATGAATTGTATCACAAAGGTGATGGCAAATTAGCCGCACCTGCCGAAAAACTATTAAAGGACGGTGAATGAGAGTGAACAAAGTATATAACCGAATAGAATCTATCACCGGTAATGTTATCACTGTCCGAGCAAACGGTGTTCAGTATAAGGAATTGGCACAGATCAATACGCGTTTCGGCAAATCTCTGGCTCAGGTTAATAAGATTGAAGGAGATATTGTGTCTCTGCAGGTCTTTGCCGGTGGTCAAGGTGTTTCCACAGGAGATGAAGTGCGCTTTTTAGGTCACGAAATGCGAGTATCGTTCAGTGAAGATTTGTTAGGACGTATATTTAACGGCTCAGGCGAACCGAGAGATAAAGGCCCTGCACTCACGGAAAATATGAAGCCCATCGGCGGCCCCTCGGTTAATCCTACCAAACGTATTCTTGCCAACCGAATGATGAGAACCAACATTCCTATGATCGATATGTTCAACACCTTGGTTGTTTCTCAGAAATTGCCCATTTTCTCCATTTCCGGAGAGCCGTACAACCAACTTCTTGCACGAATTGCAATGCAGGCAGAAGCTGACGTAATCGTTCTTGGCGGTATGGGTCTTAAATATGATGACTTCTTGTATTTTAAGGATGCACTTTCCAAAGGCGGTGCTTTAAGTAAAACCGTTATGTTTATCCACACTGCTTCCGATCCTACCGTTGAGTGTATGATGATTCCCGATATGGTATTGGCGGTGGCAGAGCAGTTTGCTCTTCAGAACAAAGACGTATTGGTACTCCTTACCGATATGACCAACTTTGCTGATGCCATGAAGGAAATTGCTATTACGCAAGAACAAGTGCCGTCAAACCGTGGATATCCCGGCGATCTATATTCTCAACTTGCCGCCCGTTACGAAAAGGCAGTTGACTTTGCCGATTCCGGTTCAGTTACCGTTTTGGCGGTTACTACCATGCCCGGTGATGATGTAACTCACCCTGTTCCCGACAACACCGGATATATTACCGAAGGACAGTATTATCTTAAAGGCGGACGTATTGAACCGTTTGGCTCTCTTTCCCGACTCAAGCAAAACGTAAACGGCAAAACAAGAAAAGACCATAGAGCACTTATGGATGCAATGATACGTTTGTATTCTTCTTACAAGGAAACGCTTGAAAAGAAAAACATGGGCTTCTCCATGAGCCGTTGGGACGAAAAATTGCTAAAATACGGTGAGCTTTTTGAAAGCCGTATGATGTCGCTGTCCGTTAATCTTTCGCTTGAAGATGCTCTTGACTTGGGATGGGAAATTTTAGCGGATTGCTTTGAGAAAGATGAAACCGGAATCAAGTCAGACCTTACTGATGAATTTTGGCCCAAAGGTTAAGGAGGGCTGTAGTTTTGGCAAAAATCAAACTAACTAAAAACGAGTTAAAGGTACAAAAGGACGCACTTAAAATGTACCGCAGATATTTGCCTACTCTGACACTGAAAAAGCAACAACTCCAATCAGAGATTCGCACAATTGAAGCCAAGGCTAAGGCAGTGAGAAAAGAAAGAGAAAACCTTGAATTTGGGTTTAGAGAATGGATTGCTGTTTTTAGCGAAATGGATGCCTTCCCCGAAGGAATTATAACGGTTAGCAATATCCGCAAAGGAACGGGAAACATTGCCGGTGTTGATATTCCTACATTTGAAGGTGCGGATTTCAGGAGAGGTGATTATGATCTCTACGAAACACCTCTTTGGGTGGACATAGCCGCAAACCATATGGAGAAGGCAATGTCCCTCGATTTAGAGGCGGAAGTGTTGGATGAACAGGTTAGGCTGTTAGAGATTGAGTTACTTGCAACCTCTCAAAGAGTAAACCTGTTTGAAAAGGTTAAAATCCCCGAAACTGAGGAAAATATCAAAAAAATATCGATTTATATGGCAGACCAACAAGTTAGTGCCGTAGTGCGTTCAAAAATATCAAAGCACAAGATAGCCCTACGTAATGCTGTGGCTTCCGAAAAGGAGGTTTATTCATTATGATAGTGCCTATGAAAAAAGTATCTCTTATCATCAGAGAAAACAAAAAAGATGAAACCCTGAAAAAGCTTCGCAAATTAGGAATTGTCCACATTGAGATAACGGAAGGTTCGGGTGAACGACTTGTAGAACTCGGGGATCAAATCGCTTTGCTCGAAAGTGCAGTTTTCACCATAGGAAAAAACAAAAATGCAGAACAAAAAGACGTGAGTGCTACAGAGGCTTTGTCCGTTGCAAATGAGATTGCATCCCTTGATGAAGAGAAAAAGCAATGTCAGGCTGAACGGATTGCTCTGAGTTCTGAGCTTGACCGTTTAAAAAGCTGGGGAGATATTAAGCCCGACAGCATAAGCGACTTGGAGGCAAAGGGAATCAGAGTATCCTTCTATGAGATGCCCAAGTCCGAGTATGAAGCGTTGCCCGACAGCGTTAAAACCGTAAAGCTTGATGCCAACAAATCGTCAGTCAAATTCTTGTTGCTCCACGCCGATTCGGATGACGGCGATGAAGTCGTATCATCTTTGAACAGTTGCCGATTATTATTGCCGCAAATGTCTACCGACCAAATGAGGCAAAAGATTTCCGAATTAAACGCTCGAACCCAAGCGATAGATGCACAGGTTGCATCTTATATCTGTTATGCAAACAGCCTAAAAAGAGCAATAAAAGTCTTTGAAAAGGAAATAGAATTTGAAACTTACGCTACGGGTATGGCAGATGAAAACCTATCTTCCGATGGTGGTGGCGCGGTTTCTGTTGCTTATTTCAAGGGATATATCGAAGAAGAAAATCTTGATAGATTAAAGCAGACTGCTAAGGACAATTCGTGGGGACTTCTTGTGGAAGAGCCAAGCGAAGAGGATAACGTTCCCACCAAGCTTAAAAACAATAAGTTTGTAAGTCTTATTTATCCTCTGACCGACTTCTTAGGTACCGTTCCCGGATATTTTGAGTATGACATTTCCGGTTGGTTTTTAGCGTTTATACTCATATTCTTTGGCATTATTTTCGGTGATGGCGGATACGGATTGCTGATCTGTGCTGTTGCAGCGATCCCCATTATAAAATCGCTTATTACCAAAAAGCAGATTTCACCTATGTTTTTACTCGTAGGACTTTTCGGTCTGTCAACCGTTCTGTGGGGAACGCTTACCTGTACTTGGTTCGGTCTCTCTCCGGAGCAGTTACCCGAGTGGTTAAAGAGCTTATCCATACCGGTAATTTCAAACGTCTATGCCGATAAGCTTTGGAGCCTGCCTTGGACTCCTGACGGTGTTGGGCTTACCACGGCTCAAAACTTGCAGATATTCTGCTTTTCGCTGGCTTTGATACAGCTCACTGTGGCTCATATAAAGGGCGCTGTAAGGAACAAGGGTAGTATCAAAATGCTGGGTGATATCGGTTCAATATTACAGCTTTTAGGTATTTATTATTTAGTGCTGAGTTTAGTTGTAAATGCCGAGGTATTTAGCTTTGGACTCGTAATCGGCGGCGTTCCCGTAGGAACGGTGGCTATTGCACTGATAGGAATAGGATTTGTCCTGAGCTTCGTATTCTCAAACTATGAAGGAAGTATTATTAAATCCATACTTTCAAGTCTTACCAATATTGTATCGGTTTTGCTTGGTGTGGTAAATGTGTTCTCGGATATCGTTTCGTATATACGACTTTGGGCTGTCGGTCTTGCAGGAGCCGCAATATCCGCAACGGTAAACGAGCTCGCAGGACCATTACTCGGTAACTTCATGTTTATGATACTTGCTATTGTACTGTTGGTGTTTGGACACGGACTGAATATGATACTCAATATTCTGTCGGTTATCGTTCACGGAATCAGACTTAACACCTTAGAGTTCTCCTCGCATTTAGATATGTCGTGGAGTGGGCATAAATTTAAACCATTTAAAGAACAAATTGATTAAAAGGAGAATCATTATGAATTTAGGATTACTTGGAACAGCATTGGCAATGGGTATTGCCGCAATCGGTTCGGCTATCGGTATCGGTATTGCAGGTCAGGCATCAATCGGTGCTTGGAAAAAGTGCTATATGAGCAATAAGGCAGCACCTTTTATTCTTACTGTTTTCGCAGGTGCGCCTCTTACACAGACAATTTACGGCTTTCTTTTGATGCAACAGATGAAGGGTTCCTCTGCTGATCCTGCCTTTTTGCTCGGTCTTGGAATTGCATCAGGCGTTGCGATGGCATTTTCTGCTGTATTTCAGGGCAAAGCCGGTGCTGCAGGTGCAGATGCCTTAGCTGAAACAGGAAAAGGCTTCTCACAGTACATTACTGTTGTCGGTCTTTGCGAAACCGTTGCGTTGTTCGCACTTGTTTTCAGCATGGTAGCGTTAGGATAATATGAGAAAACAACGGCTTTGGGTATCAACAACACATATTATATTGTTGAGCTTTTTGATAGCAATATTGATAGGCGCATTATTACTCTCACTTCCTATAAGCTCTGCCAATGGGAAGGCAACACCTTTCTTGGATGCACTTTTTACGGCAACCACCTCCACCTGTGTTACAGGCTTGGTAGTAACGCCTACTGTTTCTTCTTGGAGTGTTTTCGGGCAGGTTGTTATTTTGATACTAATTCAAATCGGCGGTCTTGGCGTTATCACCATTATGTCGGGACTTATGATACTCCTGCACAAGAAAATGGGTATTGGCGACAGACTGTTATTACAGGATGCCTTCAATCTGAATTCTCTTTCGGGACTTGTTCGGTTTGTGAAAAGGGTTGTAGGCGGAACACTTGTCATAGAAGGTATCGGTGCCCTGCTTTATATGACGGTGTTTATCCCTGAGTTGGGTTTAATGGGAATATGGATATCGGTGTTTACTTCTGTTTCAGCCTTTTGTAATGCTGGTATCGATATTATTGCCGAAAACAGTCTTTGCGATTATGCCCTTAATCCCATTGTCAATATCGTTACATGTGCCTTGATTGTTTTAGGCGGTATCGGTTATATCGTTTGGTGGGATGTACTTCGGGTACTGAAACAAGCTAATAAGAAGAAAGTGAAATTTTTCAGAGATCTCACCCTGCACAGTAAAATCGCTATTACCGCAACCTTGCTTTTGATCTTTGTTGGTGCGGCTTTGATTTTTGCTTTTGAATACAACAATCCGCAAACGATAAAAGACTATACGTTGTTGCAGAAAGTAGAAGTATCCTTATTTCAGTCGGTTACAACAAGAACTGCTGGCTTTGCAACAGTACCGCAAGAAAACCTCACGAACGCTTCATCGGTGGTGTGCTTACTGTTGATGTTTATCGGCGGTTCACCCGTAGGTACAGCCGGCGGAATTAAAACGGTTACCTTTGCCGTGCTTATTGCCTCTGCATTCGCCTCTATTCGCAACAAGGAGGACACCGACCTCTTTGGCAGACGGCTCACAAAACAGGCGGTTAGCAAAGCAGTGGCCGTTACTTGTATGTCTTTTATTATTATGTTTGTTTCAACCGTTTTGCTTTCTGCAGTGACAGATGCAAATGCACTCGATATTGTTTATGAAACGGTCAGTGCAACGGCAACCGTAGGCCTTACAAGAAACCTTACTGCCTCTCTTGATAGTATCGGTAAACTCATTATTATCATAACGATGTATCTTGGCAGAGTAGGCCCCATATCGTTAGCCGTTGCATTTAAACGAAGCAAAGATAATCAGAATATTGTAAGAAACCCGATTGAAGAAATAAGCGTGGGATAAGAAGGGATAATTTTATGAGTATCAATAAAACCTATGCCGTATTAGGTCTCGGCAGATACGGAAGAGCTGTTGCAGAAGAGCTTGTAAAGAATGGTGCGGAGGTTTTGGCTGTTGATATTGATCAAAACAATGTCAATAACGCCATTGAAACAATTCCCGTATGCAAGTGTGCAGATATTACCGAGCCGGAGGCAATTAAAAGGCTTGGTATATCTAATATCGACGTTGTCATTGTTGCTATGGCAAGCAATCTTGAAGCAAGCGTTATGGCAGTAACACTTTGCAAAGAAGTGGGTGTTCAGACAGTTATCGTTAAATGCGGCAATGAAATGCATCAAAAGATTTTGAGCCGTGTCGGTGCGGATAAGGTGATTTTCCCCGAAAAAGAATCCGGAACAAGACTTGCGAAAAATCTGCTTACATCAGGCTTCTCTGAAATGATAGAACTTTCCGATGAAGTTTCTATGGTAGAAATCGACGTAAGAGATGAATGGGTTGGCAAAACGCTTATAGAACTGAGCTTGCGTAAAAAATATTCCATTAACGTAGTTGCAATACGAAGTGGAGACAAAATCAGTACAACCGTTGATCCTGCACTTCCTCTTGAAAAAGGAATGCAGCTTATCGTGATAGCAAACACATTAAAACTCCAAAAATTGAAATAATTTCGTGGTATTGATATGAAAGAACATAAGAAAAAACTGATTGCGCCAATTTTAGTAACTATTATTATGGTTCTATATTATGTTGTTTACTTTGGGTTTTTGATAGCGTTGATAGACGGCGTATGGAAATGGCTTTTAGGAATTATTCCGCTTGCTCTTTCTGCCGTCATGCTCAAAGTTTGCATAGAAAGAATTAAAGAGATTAAGAAGGGTGAAGAAGATGATCTTAGTAAATACTGATTATATAAGCGGCAAGGAACTCGAAATGTTAGGTCTTGTAAAAGGAAGCACTATTCAATCAAAGCATATCGGAAAGGATATTTCCCAAAGCTTTAAGACCTTAGTTGGCGGAGAACTTAAGTCTTATAACGAAATGATGAACGAGGCTCGTGCTCTTGCCACCAAGAGAATGGTTGTAGAAGCCGAAGCCCTTGGCGCAGATGCCATTGTTAATATTCGCTATGCTTCATCTGCTATTATGCAGGGTGCAGCCGAAGTTATAGCATACGGAACAGCAGTTAAATTTGTTAAATAAAGTGCAGGCGTCGCAGAAATGCGGCGCTTTTTGCTTTTCACATCGAAAAACGCTGGACTTTTGAAAAGTGTTGTGGTATGTGTTTGTGTTGCAAAAGGAGGTGCAACTCACATGACAACACTTGAAGATCTGTACTACGGCAACATCAGTCCGCACGAAAGGTACATCAAGCGAGGAACAAGGGTGGATAAGCTCGTCAAGCTGATATGCAAAAACGAGGAAGAATTAAACTCTTCCCTCACAGAGAAACAAAAAGAAACCTTTGAAAAGTTCAAAGACTGCACAAGCGAACTGTCAGGACTGACAGAGCGAGATGCATTTAGGGACGGCTTCATCCTTGCGGTGCGAATAATGGTCGAAGCGATGAAAGGGTTAGAAACGGTGGAAGATATATGAAAAAGATAATATTGCTTCTTCTCTGCTGTGGGGTGCTCGTGAGTATGGTGGGATGCGGTAGCAAAACCGCACCGCCGCCTACCGAGAGTCCGCCGACAACGGTATCGGAAACGGCAATAACGGAAACGCCCGTCGAAACACCACCGCCTGTGGCGGCGGTAGAACCAACAGAGGAAGAAAAAGAGCCTACCCCGACCGAGAGCAAGGTTCAGGCAACAGAGCCAACCACGACCGTTACAGAGCCTACAACAACGGCAAAGCCGAAGGAAGAAACAAAACCTGCGGTAACAACAAAACCGACCGAGCAATCGGCGGCGGAAACTCCAAAGGAAAACGGATGCATCACCATAGTGGAAACGGATGATCCGCCTAAAACCGAAGAACCGCAAGAAGAAATATATCAAGGGATACAATGGCCGGAGGTTGATCCTGCGGAAATTGAAAGGCTTGTTATAGAAAAGGTTAATGCCTACCGCATAGCACAGGGTGATACGGCAGCTACGATGCTCCCCGGATTGACCGAGGTGGCGCGGTACAGAGCAAATGAACTTACAACGAACTTTGAGCATCGTGGAGAACAACATATCAGCACAGAACTAAAATACGGTCAGTATGTTGACCTCGCGCCTTATGGGATGCCCGAAGAAAGTTACTACAAAGGTTTCAGCAGAGAAGCTATCGGCATGGGCGACTGGTTCGGTACGGCAGAAAGTATGTCAGACCGTATCGCAGACGGCTTCCATCATAGCAAAGGACACTGGTCGTATGTCGGCAGCTCCAAGTATCCCTACATCGCCGTAGGCGTAACCAAGGCAAACGGAAAATGGTATGTCTGCATCTGCATGAGCGAAGAAAATTACGGTGGATAATATAAAAACCTTCGAGCAAGTGAGAAATCACAAGTTCGAAGGTCTTTTGCTTTTGTAGCGGTTTATTTGGTGCGGATAAGGGTGGGCATCGATAAGAGGATTTCCATTCGATTGTACGGCATCCCTCGGCATTATGCACAGGACAGTCTATCATATAGCCGTGTTTGCTCCGAAAATCAATACGGAATCAGCGATATATCTGCGGTTTCCTGTGCAATATTACAAGAGATTTTTATACTCTAAATTTTCCTCAAAAAACAGGTGGTTTGTACCAAAATGTAATAAAAACCTCTTTTTAGGTGGGTAATAATTACTACGCATGAACCAAAGAAAAGCAGATTTTATTTTCTAAGCTTTGCCAACTCACGCCGTTCCAGTTCGTTGCATATCAACTCTTCTGCCACTTTGTATCTGCTGACACCATAGCCTGTGCGATCACGAATAATAATATCCTTTGGCAGCCTACTTAATATTTTCTTGCTAAAGGTTGTACCGCCAAAATAAGCATCGAAGGAAACGACAGGCAGAACAACCCATTCAAGTTCATCATCAATATTTGCAAGATAATACGCAACAAGGTAATAAACTTTGTCTCTTAAATCATCAGTAACGGCAGATAATTTTTTTAATATATTTTCCGGCAATGTTTCGGGATAAACTTTCAACTCTCCGAGTTCCAAGGCATCTGCAATTACATCATCAAAACGAACAATCCATGCACCTTTTGTTTTTTCAGAAAAGATAGGGATTTGAAATTGAATGACCTTGTTGCGCCATTTTTTATCAAAGCCGCTTTCGATGGCAATGGCATTATCATATGCACCGTTGCTTGTTTTGTTGGGGTTGCTTAAAATATAATCCGCAATACCGTGAACATTACGGTAAAACCAACCTTCTCCGTCCTCTGTTACAAGTTCGGGGAACTCGCTATGCAACTCACGAAAATCACTTTTATACTGCCACTCTTCACGGGTGGCATTTTCTTTTTTATCGGGAATACTGCACCAAGCACACAGTGCCTTATATGCTCGCTCAATATTAGGAGAATCACCGCCGTGCATATAACCGCGCGCAACGATTGAAAGTATGCGTGGAAATCCTTCAAAATCGAGGATGGTGGCAAATGCAATTCTGCCGAGATAGGAGTAGTCCTGCTTGTTCGCTGAAGAATATACAGGAATGCCTGTATAAGATAAAAATTCTTGCTGTTCGTTAAGCACGGTTCTTTTCCTCCTTTAAAACATTATCTTCAACATAATCGCAAAGCACGTCCCACATAAAATTGCGTTCATCAAGAGCCACCGCATACATAACAGCCTCGCCCGGCTCCATTTTATTTTTAATAAGCTCAAGACATGTGCGGATAACAGCATCACGGAATGACTCGGCAGGCGGTTTGTTGAGATAACCGTTAAGCATACAATCAAGTTCTTGACTGTCTCCATCTTTGAAAAGTTTTTTGCGTTTCTCAGATTTATTTTCATCATCAATATCGCAAATAATATCGCCGAGCAGACGAAATCCGCCATGACGGAAATCACAAAGCAGATCGTAATACCATTTGAAATCAAAGTCTGGAAAATGGCGTTTTACAAAATCATAGCGTTCCTCACGCTCCATCAAGTGCCACTTTTCATTGATGATTGATTCACGCACAATAGAAATATACTCCGGCTCAATACCTGCAAAAAGGGAGTAAAGTGAGTCAGAATCATATTTTATTTCTTGCCCTCTCGAATAAAGAATACGGTTAACATCGTTTTGACGGCTTCTATTGTTAATAGTAACTCGACTTCTGCGGATGCGGTTAAGCGTTTCTTTATAATCCGCAATCAGTCCCTTCATCCAAGAAAGTAATTCTCCGTCAAGCGTATCTTTCCAAGCAGGTTGCACCGCAAAGGAAAATAATTTGCTGGCGGGAATTTTTTGTTGCTTAACAGGAATGGTATTATCCTTTAATTTGTGTGCAAGAATCGGCATACGCTCTACATTGGATGTAATACTGTTCCAATCAGTAGTTGTCAACAGTTCTTTCAATTGTTTTTTATTGGAGGGTTGATACCAAGCCGTTGCAACATCCTTTTTCTCTTGTAGGTTTTTATATTTTAAGAATATGCTTCTTTCTGCCCGTCCGCTTCCTAAATACTCTGAAAGGTCAGGCTTTACTCCGCTTTTACCTGAGTCGATTTCAAGACCGGTAAGGATAGCCAAAGTCTCAACTTCTTTACGGCAACGCTCACGCTCCTCAGCTGTAGAGTTTTCGTTATAAGCAATAATACTTCTATCGAGTGCAGCGTTGGAGATCTGCCCGATTCGAGAGGAAAAGGTATTGCGTATGGTTTCAAACTGTGCAATCCAGTCATTAGCATTGCGAATCTGCGGTTCGGCTGATGGGATTTTTAATAGCGGTATATTGCTACGGTGGTCAAGGTCAGCGTTTGAATAATTACGGCTGACACATTCGTTAACAAGCGGATCAGATATGGTGCGAATCATATCTCCGTCATAGTCAGCACCGCCCAAACGCTCGGCAGCTAAAATACGAGGGTCTATCATAACCACATCGGTAAGGTGTTTTAAGAAAAAATTGCGCATATTATCCCTTTTTACAAATTCAGTATGAACACGCAATTGTACTTCTTCATTACGAGCAATATGTGGATTTCTAAGAAGTGTACAGACCTGTCCGTTTTTATATTTAGACATTGGCGCATGAAAAGAAAAAGGTTGTAATTTGTTTTCCTTAGCCACCTCATCAAAGGTGCGCTGTCTCTTTTTCTTTTTGCGTTCGTCACTTAAAAGCCATCGCAAAAACTCTATTAAGTCACCCGACAGAAAACGATTGTCGCCCTCAACCAATATAGTACCAACGGAATAGTCCTCAAATATTTTCTCGGCTCTTGGTTTCAGTTCATCGTGATATACCGACTCGTTTATAAATAATGGATTTTTCTTCAAAATCCGCGCGAGCTTATAACGCTTACTTTCCTTATCGTACCCTTTTATTTTTAATACTTTAAGAAAATAATCAAGGCGATATTCTTTATCGCAACAAAGATTATAGTATTCCGTTTCGGTGAGTTTGGTAAGCCAATGGCGCTCATCATCATTAGGCGAATGATCCCATCCGTCAGGCAAATCTTTAGGACGGAACTCTTCATCAGTTATGGCAAGGGTGCTTATAAATTGATAGTTAAGGTCGGTATATTCTTGCGGAATTACATGGCTGACGTTTGTGATATACAAAGCGTGATTATATTTACGGAAGGCTTCCCAATAATCTTCCCAAGTCATATCACAGTTCTTAAGCCAGCCGTATCCCTTAAACATGCTCTTGGTAAGAATAATATCCACATCGTCAATACGATGAGCCTTACCGTAAATATCGGTTATTGTTTCAACACCGGTAGCTGATAAAAAGTGTTTAAAATCCACTTTATGAAGCATACCCTTTACATACGGCATACGAATCTGAAACGAGGTATGGATATGCTCACCGCAATAAGTTTTATCTATTACCTTGGCATATTCTTTTGAAATCAGACCTTCGCCGTCAAAGGCGGTAATCGTTATATCCTCAATTGTTTCCACTCGTTCGTATTTGCGTACACTGCCTTCGCCCGTTGTATCTTTAACAGTTATCACAGGAATATCTTTTTCAACATACTCAGGATTGTCGATGACAATAACACGGTGCGGTTTGTCAATCTCTATATTATCTACACGTGTACCGCTTGAAAGCATCAAGCCGTTGTATGCATAGAGCTTTGACAATTGACACGACTTGAGTTCCATATCCATCATAATTCGTTTGCGAACAGGAAAATAAAAATCATCACGAATGAAGGTGAGTTGACATTTGCGGCTCATACTCGCCGACCGCTCAAAAGGAAGATAAAAATTATATCCACCGCCCAAATCCAAACCTATGCCTTGAGGATAAAACATACTTTTTGCCTTCTCCTGTCGGTCGGCATATTTTTCAAAAGAAGCATTACGGTCAAAGATACCTTCAAAATCTACGATGCAAATAATATCTGAAAGGTCAGT
The DNA here is from genome assembly GCA_045646145.1 of Acutalibacteraceae bacterium. Lineage (GTDB taxonomy): Bacteria > Bacillota > Clostridia > Oscillospirales > Acutalibacteraceae > SIG565. The sequence continues at coordinate 59,456 of JAZRKE010000032.1, forward strand.
AATTAATTTTTTATCGGTAGGCGTTTTAAAATCTTCACCGTGTAGCTGACACATAATCTGGTAGAACAATGCATTGTCATCCTGCTCATGCGTTGCGGTATATATTTTGCATTTATCGGTCTGCGCTTTGTTGAGTTCGTATTTATAGTCATGAGAAATGCTTCCACTTTTCTTTGCATATCCCATCATACTTTTTGCAGACAATCTGTATATCTGATATTTAACTTGCATCTGTTACACCTCGATTTGTTTTCAGTATATCACAAAACATTAAATAACGCAATATGAATACTGCCCCCACTTTTTTGAGTGGGGGCAAATTTATTATTTAAGAAAGGAGTGATGACAGGTGCTCATTGCAGACAAAACTCCGCTGTAAATTCAAATGCAGCGGTAGAAAAGCAAAACGCAGACTCTGCGTTTTCAAATAAGAGAGTCAAATAAATTATAAAGGATTGATACAAACAATGAAACACTCACAAATTAAATCTTACGATGAGCTACCGCTGTTTTTGAACGCAGACTTGGTAGCAAAAACACTTGGCGTGGCATCGTCCACCGCCTATGAACTCATGCACGAAAAGGACTTCCCGGCAGTGAGAATCGGTAACCGATTCGTAGTACCCAAGGAAGAATTTCAGGCATGGATAAAAAAGGAGATCGGAGGTAAATGTAATGACTAAAAATCTTATTTATTGGTACAAGAAAGAAGACGTGTTCGAAGCGTTGCGAGAACGCATCCTCACAAATGAGGTGCAAGAACTTTTTGATAACACTGAAGAATACAGCTTATTGCTTCAGGCGTTTTACGAACTTACCTACAGCGAAGAAATAATTGTGTTCGGTAAAATTTATTATCAAAATGATTTGCGCCGTATTGTGTGTGATGAATTGGAATCAGGCACCGTGATAGATGCCTACGAACTTTTCAAAAATCAATACCATTCCAAAGGTGCAAAATTGTTGGCGTGGTTGATTTTGCGTGAGCATCTGACTCAAGATGAGTTGTATGAACTCATGGTCGAGTATGATTTCGGGAGAGGTGCTTAAATGATTTTCGGTTCACAAAAACGGGATCCGTATAAAAGTTTTTATATGGTGCCGAATGAAATAATGCGCCTCGGTTTATCGGTTGGTGAAATCGCAGTATACAACTACCTAATGTATTGCGAAGACCATAACTCCTATCAGTGTTATCCGAGCTACAGAAAAATGGGTGAGGCTTTAGGTCTCACCCGTAAAACTGTTATGAAGCACGTGAGAAGCCTTGAAAATAAGTGCCTTATCTCAACCGAGCAGACAACCGTTACCTTGAAGTCGGGCAAGAAACAAAACGGAAATTTGCTCTATACCATCCGACCAATACAAGAGGCGGTTGACTATTTCAATGCACAGCAGTTCAGGAAAGCGGAACAGGAAATGGCACGGCAGAATGTAATCCGTAAACTCGAAGAATACGACCGAAAACACGGTATTATAGACGGAAAAAGGTCGTCATTATTTGAAGCGGGTTAAAGTGCGCTATCACGCACGGCGCCACATCGGACGGCAGAGCCGACCGTTTGGGGATTTTAATAGGCGTTGCAAACGCAAAATTATGCTATCTTAGCGAAAGGAGAAGAAAAATGGATAATAATTACACTTTAACCGTCCGTATGGACGAAAAACTCAAAGAGGAAATCCAAGAAAGATTGGAAGAAGCACATGTGCGTTCGCTAAATGCATTCATTATTAAAGCAATCGAATTCTATCTTGGCTACCTCAGGCAAGGCAAAAATCTAAATTATATTTCACCGATACTCGCCTCAAGCATCAAGAGTGAAATAAAAAATACCGAGCACAACCTCTCGGAAATGGTTTATAAAATGGCGGTGCAAATCACAATGCTAACGCAAGTGGTTGCAGATGATCACAACTTTCATTCTGAATATCTTGAAGAACTTTACCGTTGGAGTGCTGAAAAAGTTGCATCGACCAACGGTATTATTTCTCTTGAAGATATGAGGCAGAGAGAAAATGTTTATACTGACTACGATTATTTTTATAAAGACGGAGATGATTATTAATGCCGAAAATTATATTCACAAGTCGCTATATGCGCAACCCAAAATCATCGAATGCAGGTAAACTGCTTCGATATATGGCAACGCGCGAGAGCGTGGAAAAGGTGGCAGTAGGTATCGACCGCTCACCGTCCACCGTCCGTCAGCAAAGGCTCATTAAAAATATTCTTGATACCTTCCCCGAAACGAAAGACTATCTTGAATACGAAGATTACCTCAAGGAGTCTTCAAAAACTAACGCTACCGAATTTATTGAAGCGGTGATTGAAAGAAACATCGACAGGCTCGATGCGGTAAAAAATCTCGTAAAGTATTACGGTGAGCGCCCCGGTGTTGAAAAGCTCGGCGCACACGGTTTATTTTCTCAGACCGATGATACGATTGACCTCGAAGAAGTTGCCGAGGAAGTTTCAAATCACAAGGGAATCATCTGGACTCACGTTATAAGTCTTCGCCGTGAGGATGCCGAGCGACTGAGATATAATAATCCGTCCCGGTGGCGTGATTTAATTCGCAGTAATGTTTCAGAAATCGCCGATGCTCACAATATTGATTTGGATAATCTTCGTTGGTATGCGGCGTTCCACAATAAAGACCATCATCCGCATGTGCATCTGATGGTCTACGCCGCCGATGCCAAGCAAGGTTGGATTACAAAGCGTGCCATTGATGATATGCGCAGTATGTTCGGTAACGAAATATTCCGCGGTGAGCAGTACCGTCTCTTTGAAATGCAAACAAAGCAACGGCAGATGGTGAAGGATAGATTCAAGCAGCTCATAGAACATTATGAGCAAAACGGCTATGAACTTCCGCCGCAGGTAAATGATTTATTCTTACAACTCGCCGAGCAATTAAAATCGGTAAAAGGTAAAAAAGTTTACGGATATCTGCCGAAAGATATTAAAGAAACGGTAGATAAAATCGTTGCCGAGCTTGCGAAGGACACCGACATCGCCAAACTTTATTTCAAGTGGAATGAAATTAACCGTGAAAAACTTTCGCTCTACCACGAAAAGAAAACACCGGACATTCCGCTTGAAGATAATAAAGAGTTCCGCAGCATCAAAAATGTTATTGTCAAAGCGGCGGTGGAGTTTAATAATACACAGCACAGTGAAAGTTATACTCCCCACCATTACACCGCCTCTGCTTTCGGCAGAATTCTTTGTCAACTACTCCGCACCATCAGTCAGAGTTACGATAACAGGGATAAGAAACTCCGCAATCAGGTGGACGGCAAGCTCCGTTCCAAGATCGCTCAAAAGAAAGCGGCTCTCGGTATCCGTCCCGAGCAAAGCGATTACGAAAACAGCTATGAGCAGAGTATGTAAGGAGGTTGCGCATAAAATGTATGCGCAACCTAAATTTTATTCGAACCTATGGTCAATATTGTCTGAATATTGAAAAAGTTATGTGGTATTGTGTTGTCGGCTAACGAGAGCCGTGTGCAACACGCCTGACAAAGTATAATTTCCCGTTCGACTTTGTCTCGTCGTTTGAAATACGAAAGTATTCCTGCACTCCTCGACTTTGCCGACACAAAAAATTCTTACTTTGTCAGGTCGCAGAGTTTTCGGCTAAGAATTTATTTGCTCGGCGAAGTGTGAAGTTTGCAGTAAGGCTGTCGCCTTACAAAAACAAGCACAAAGCCGTGCGAAAAAAGGCTCGCCGAAAACCGTATTGAACACGACTCTCGTTAGCCAAGAAAGGAAGTGATAATATGGCAAAACGCAGACCGAACGGTGACGGAATGGTTAGAAAACTCAAAGGCAAATGGGAAGGCAGAATCATAGTCGGTCATAAAGATGACGGCTCTCCCATCTTCCGTTATATCTACGGAAAAACGCAAAAAGAACTAACCGAAAAGATGCACCGTAAATTAAATGAGTATCAAGGTGTAGAACTTACTGAGGATAGTAAAATGACACTCGGCGAGTGGCTGGATGTGTGGCTTGAAAAATATATGCGCAACACAATCCGCCAAAGCACCTTCGATAGCTACAAACATCTTACCGAGGATTATATCAAGCCTATCCTCGGTAATAAAACCATCGCCTTCGTTACTACAAACGACATACAAAAAATGTATGTCAAACTCAAAAAGGAAGGCAGAAAGAACCACCACCCGAAATTCGGTAAAACCTTGTCCGACTCAACCATCGTCCGCACCCACAATATGCTCCACAAAGCAATGGATGATGCCGTAAAGGAACACCTTATACCGAAGAACCCGACAACCGGTACGAATCCGCCGAAAAAGAAGAAACCCGAACTTCAAATATTAAATGAAGAACAGCTTGAAAGGTTTATGGATGCCATAGATAACGATATTATATGGCACGACCTGTTCTACACCGAGCTGACAACGGGACTTCGCAGAGGTGAGTTGTGTGGTCTCAAGTGGACAGACTTCGATGAGCGTGACGGCACACTAAAAATCAACCGCAGTGTATCCCACGATAAGAAAGGCGGTATCGTTGAGGGCGAAACCAAAACAGGTCAAGGAAAGCGTGTAATAATATTAGCGCAAAGCACGGCGGAATTATTAAAAGAACGCAAGCGCAAAAGCTGTAGTGAATGGATATTTGAAAATCCGCTTGATCCGTCAAGACCTGTATCGCCCGACTTGGCATACAACAGAATGAAAACCATTCTAAAGAATGCAGGCCTGCCCGATATACGCTTCCACGACCTACGACACACCTTCGCCACCCACGCTCTCACAAGCGGAGTCGATGCAAAAACATTATCGGGAATCCTTGGTCACACCAATGCGAGCTTCACGCTCGACACCTATACTCACGTCACCACAGATATGCAGAAAAGAGCATCCGACATTGTAGAAAACTTTGTCGAGGATATGTTCGGAAAGGAGTTGAATTTAATATGAGTAAAAAGAGAAAGAAAGGTTCAGGTACGCTTCGCAAAAGAGCAGACGGTCGGTGGGAAGCAAGAGTAGTCATCGGATACGATGAAAAAGGACTGCCACTCACAAAATGCGTGACCGCCCTCGAAAAGACCAAATGCCTTGAAAAGTTAGAGCAGCTTAAAGAGAAAGTCGGTCTCGTCAGGTGCAACACCGTAAAATCGGACATGCCATTCGGTGAGTGGATAGACTTCTGGTATCAGCAGTATTGTAAAATGACCATACGGCAATCCACACAAGCAAGCTACGAAAACAAAATTTATAATCACATCATATCCGAAATTGGTAGCATAAAACTAAATGAGCTAACGCAAAACGACCTGCAACAGTTTTATGCAAGAGCCAAGAACGGCGGTCGATTAAAATATGCCGAATGCTTAGGGGATGGGCTATCCGACCGAACAATACGCTCAATGCATGCCGTATGCAGACAGGCGCTTGAAAAGGCGGTAAGCGAAAACCTTATAACCGTCAATCCTGCAATTGGTTGTAAACTACCGCCTAAGAAATCCCGTGAGATGCAGGTACTGACACCCGAAGAAATGCAACGGTTCCTTATACAAGCAAAATACGAAGAATACTTTGAAATGCTCCTCTTGGAACTCACCACAGGAATGCGCCGTGGAGAACTCCTCGCTCTGCAGTGGGATGACCTAAACTTTGATACCGGCGAACTGAACATCTGCCGACAGGTATATCATGTGAAAGGCAGTATGCAAATCTCCGAGCCAAAGACCAAAAGCTCAATACGAACGATAATACTGCCGAAAGTGGTATTAAATGTGTTAGCCGAATATAAAAAGGCGGTTAACTCACGGTGGTTGTTCCCATCGCCGATAATTGAAGATATGCCAAGGAATCCGCAGTCGGTAGTAAAAAAAGTGAAAGAAATCCTTAGAAAAGCAGACTGTAGGAATATCCGCTTCCACGATCTGCGTCATACCTTCGCTACAACAGCACTCGCAAACGGTATGGATGTGAAAACCTTATCTTCAATCATAGGTCATGTGTCATCCCAAACCACGCTTGATATATACCTGCACAGCACCCACGAAATGAGGCGGCAGGCGGCAAGCAAAATTGACAAAGGAATCGGCAAAAATGACGGCGTTAGTACCGAGGACGAGCAAACACCCGACCAAGATACAAACGAGCCGTGTAAACCGAAATTTGAAGCCGTACAAAGCAAAATACGAAAGCCCGGCACCGGATGCTTGTATCAGATCAGTGAAAACCTATGGGAAGGCAGTTACTTTCCAAGACTCCCCGATGGCAAACGAAAGAAATACAATGTGTACGCTAAAACGAGAGAGGAATGTGAAACACTCCTTTCAGAGATGATTCCCAAAGTCAAAGCTGAAATTGCAGAAGCCAAGGCGAAGCTAAAAGCATCACAGTCAGCATAAACGAACACAAGGCGGTAAGGAAACAAAAACCTTACCGCCATAGTTTTGTTGAAAAAGAAATTGTTATATGGTATAATCAGCTCGATAGATATTAATTCAAGGGAGATGTATCCAATGGATAGCAAAGCATTTATTAAATACATATCAGCATTATTGCTGTTTGGACTTAACGGAATAGTGGCAAGTCATATACCGCTAAACAGTTACGAAATTGTGTTCTTACGAACACTAATAGGCAGTATCCTTTTGATTACCTTGTTTCTAATCGGCAAAGGTAAATTTCATATAAAAGAATATAAGAAAGATGCCATTTTCATTGTTTTGTCTGGTATTGCAATGGGAACGAGTTGGATGTTTCTTTATGAAGCATATCAACAAATAGGTGTAAGCTTATCATCATTGCTCTACTATTGCGGACCTGTAATTGTGATGATATTATCACCGATTATTTTCCGTGAAAAACTAACTGCTCCTAAATTATTGGGATTTGCAACCGTGCTTGTCGGCGTTTTCCTTGTAAATGGGAATTCGGCTGGCAGTAGCAATCCTTGGGGATTGTTTTGCGGTGCAATGTCGGCTGTGATGTATTTCTTTATGGTAACACTCAACAAGCAATCGAAGAATATCAGCGGAATGGAAAACTCGGTAATACAACTTGTGGTAAGTTTCTTGACTGTTGCGGTATTTACGGGCATAAAGCAAGGTTTCATCCTTGATGTACCTACAAGTGCTTGGGGTTGGATATTTGTGCTTGGTATTCTTAATACAGGCATCGGTTGTTATCTGTATTTTTCACCGCTCGCAAAACTCCCTGTTCAAACAGTAGCAGTATGTGGTTACTTGGAGCCGTTGTCAGCGGTTGTTTTTGCGGCTCTATTGCTCGGCGAAAAAATGACTACAATTCAAGTATTCGGTGCGGTTTGTATCATCGGCGGTGCAATGATAGGTGAATTGATAAAACCGAAGAAAACATAATTTGCCAATACCAAAAAGGGCTGACGGTTAATTACGTCAGCCCTAAATTTTATTTCATCACCTTCACAAAATGGAACATCACATCAGGTCCTTCACCTTGGTCGAGTTTATCATCGTTCGTCATAGGATGCTCAGGCTGATAATATTCACACCAAAACTCGTCTATCTTAAAACCGCATTTATTAACGTAAAAATGAATATTACGCTTTTCAAAATACGGAGTACAAGTCTCCCAAACCACCGTTTCGGGATAGAGCGCCTCGATCGCTTGCCATGCACCATATCCGATGCCTTTGCTATGCTCATCGGGTAATGTGAAAAGAATCTCCAATTCGTTGTGATTCGTTTCCTTGTTGATTTTTAGTATCACACCGCCAACTCTTTTGCCGTCTAAAACAATGCGGTAGGTTTCATTTTGCGGGTCATCAATACAGCGTTCAATAGTCTTGCGTGATATAATTTCGCCGTCACCGTCAATATGGTCGTCACGCTCGCCAAACTCTTGTAATGCACCGTATTTAAACGCCCATTGGTTATCCAAAATAAACTGCTCTCTGTCATCCGCAGTTAAAGGCATAAGCGTAACTTTCGTATTTTTCATAATTATCCTCCTAAAAAAGAAAAAACTCCGGCTATTGCTTACACAATAACCCGAGCTCACTCGGACACCTAATCCGGCATATGAGTGCTACGGCACTCCGCCTTCGGTGACTTATGGTATTGGTATTATAACATACATTATTAATTAATTCAAGTGGCGTAAAAATTACTACGCATTAACCAAAGAATAAGGCATAAAAAATCCGTGTCTCCCACAAGGGAAACACGGAAATTTGGTCGAGGCGACAGGATTTGAACCTGCGGCCTCTGCGTCCCGAACGCAGCGCTCTACCAAACTGAGCCACGCCTCGATCTCTATTAAATTTTCACCACAAAATTACGGTAAATTTCGTATCTGTGGGATTATATGTGGTCGTAGCGGTGTTTACCGCTAATTTATAAATACTGTGCCACCGATAAAGTGGCTATTTGTAAGGGGTTGTCGCAGTTCGGTAGATTTTACTCTAACCGTTCGGTATGGTATCCCGAACGCAGCGCTCTACCAAACTGAGCCACACCTCGATATATTAAATTTTGAAATTTTATAGTGATAAGATAATTGTGCATAGTTAAGAGCGCTGCTACGCAGCTTACCCTTGCGGTGCCCGAAATTTATACGGCTTAGAGCGCCTATAAATTTCGACCGCGGCGTCTTTTTCAATTTGCCTGTATCTGCCACAGGCAGCGGCAAAATGAAAAACTACGAAACTGAGCCACACATTGATATTCAAAATATGAAATTTTGCGACCATTCAATTATAATGAATTTATATCTGCTTGTCAATACTTTTTTCTTACGGGGCAAAAATTTCTTAACAATTTGTTCAAAATTTGATTTATTTGTTTTCACTTTGCGGTGGTATCATTCATAATAAGAGACGAGGTGATGTATTTGCATAAAAAATATACTTTTAAAAGAGTGGAAAAGAAGTATTATATTACTTCATCCTTAGCCTCTGAATTTCTAGATCGCATTAAAGCAAGGGTAGTGCCGGATGAATACGGCAAAAGCACTATTAATAATCTGTACTTTGATACACCTGATTTTCTTTTAATCAGAAATTCTATTGATGCTGTTTGTTATAAGGAAAAGCTTCGCATCAGGGCGTATAACACACCTAAAGAAAACGATGGAGTGTTTCTTGAAATCAAGAAAAAGTTTAAAGGAGTTGTTTTTAAGCGTAGGATTTATTCCTCTTTAGAGAATATAAATAATTATCTCAGCACCCGAATAAAGCCTATAGACACTCAGATTATGCGCGAAATCGATTATTTTCTGCAATTATATAATTATCCCATACCAAAAATAATGATTTCTTATGACCGACAAGCATATTTTTTAAAAGACAATACCGAATGCAGAATAACCTTTGACAGTAATTTGCTATACCGAGATTACGATTTGGATTTGACTCTCGGTACTTATGGTAAGCCGATAATTCCACAGACCGATGTTATTATGGAGATTAAAACCGATGGAGCAGTGCCGTTATGGCTTTCTCACATACTCAGCGAAATGGACATAAAGCCCTCTAGGTTTTCAAAGTATGCAAATGCATATATAAAAAGCGGACATTACAAATTTTTAGAAAAAGGAGAAAACATAAATGTCTCAAATTTTTAACAGTATTATTGGAACACAACTCAGTTTAAAAGCATTTCTTTTATGCTTTGCTGCCGCACTCCTTTGTGGACTTATAACGGCCTTTGTGGCAAATTTTAAGGTTGACTCTACTAAAAGTTTTACAATAAGCCTTATCATTTTACCCGTAATAGTAAGCACCGTTATAATGATGGTTAACGGCAATGTAGGAACTGGTGTTGCGGTAATGGGTGCATTTTCACTTGTTCGATTCCGTTCTGTGCCGGGTAAGGCGCGTGATATAGCGCTAATTTTTCTTGCTATGACAGCAGGTCTTGCTACGAGTGCAGGATATATCTACATAGCCTTAATTTTCACGTTGCTTTCGGGAGGTGTTATATTATTGCTGAATATATCCCCTTCTAAAAATGACGGTTATTATGATCTGAGAATAACAATACCTGAAAATATAAGTTTTTCGGACGCCTTTTCCTCTGTTTTTTCGGAATACACCACAAATGCTAAGCTCATAGGTGTGAAAACCACTAATATGGGTAGCCTTTATAAATTAAGCTATAGAATAAAAATGAAAAACAAGGAGCAATTGCAAAAAATGATTGATGAACTCAGATGTCGCAATGGTAACCTTGAAATTGCAGTTACACAGATTTTAGAGGGAAGTGAAGAACTTTAATGAAAAAGTTAATTAATCTAATATGTATTTTACTGAGCATAGCGCTTCTTGGTTGCGGTTGCAAAGAAACAGAGATTATTGAAGAAAACGGTTTAACCGATGTAACCGAGGATTATGTGGAAGATTTATCGGTAGAAGCTGATATTTCGGCTATGGATTTCGGTTTTTCAAATCGAGATTTAAATTCCTCCCAAGAGTCGATTGATACGATAGTTGTATTTTCGGGAGAAACTGCTCAAATCAGTGGTAGTGGTGCAGACTTTTCAAACCGAGATTTAACAATAACAAAAGAGGGAAATTATAATTTTTCGGGAAATTACAAGGACGGTAAAATTATTATTGATGCACCCGATACTGCTAAAATTCAAATATTCTTTGATAATTTGAGTATAGAAAATTCCTCAGGTAATGCGGTGTATGTAAAAAATGCTGATAAAGTTTTTATAACGCTTAAGGATGGAACGGAAAATTTGGTTTCAGACGGTCAGGGCTACACCGAAACAGACGGGGACACAAATATTGATGCGGCCATTTTTTCAAAAGCAGATTTAACTATAAACGGCAAAGGAGCCTTAAGTGTAAACGGAAATAATAAGCACGCGGTAATTTCTAAGGATGACCTCGTTATAGTTGATGCTACTATATATGCAGTTTCCAAAAATGTAGCTTTAGGCGGTAAGGATTGTGTAAAAATAGATAATGCAAACATAAATGTTACTGCCGGTAGCGACGGTATTCGCTCGGACAATACCGAGGATGCTGAGCGCGGATATATTTACATTAAAAGTGGAACCCTTAATGTAACCAGTGAAAATGATGTGCTGCAGGCGGCAACGGTGCTTAAAATTGATAATGTGAGCTTAACCGCTAAAGCAGGTGGCGGAAGCGCTAATGCATCGGTTAAATCGGATGGCTCCTTCAATCACGGTTGGGGCTTTGGCGGACAGAGTACTACCACCAATACTGCTGAATCAGCCAAGGCATTAAAAGCGGGTAATAGCATCATGGTAATTGGAGGAAGCTTTAGCATTGACAGTTCTGATGACGCAGTGCATTCAAATAAAGAGGTAGAAATATCGGGCGGTGATTTTGATATTTCTTCTGGTGATGATGGAATTCATGCAGATGATACACTTACTATATCCTCTGGTAACATAAAAATTAATAAAAGTTATGAAGGTATTGAGGCTACAAATATCGTTATCGGTGGAGGTGATATCAAGGTTACCGCTTCGGATGATGGTATGAATGCCGCTGGCGGTAATGATGCTTCTGCTATAGGTGGCAGACCGGGGCAAAATATGTTTTCGCATTCTACAGGCTCAATTAAAATCACGGGTGGTAATATGTCAATAAATGCATCCGGCGATGGAATAGACTCCAATGGTACACTTTCTGTATCGGGTGGGGTTATATTTGTAAACGGTCCGCAGAATAGCGGCAACGGAACGCTCGATTATCAGTCCTCAGCTGAAATTACGGGCGGTACCTTTATAGGCATAGGCGCATCAGGTATGGCACAAAGCTTTACGAGCGCCGAACAGGGATGTATTTTCACAACCTTCAATTCTCAGAAAGCTTCAAGCACTTTATCGGTTACCGATGCATCGGGTAAGACTCTTGTGTCGATTAAAGCCGAAAAGGCATATAACTGTGTGGTGGTCAGTTCTCCTGAAATTCAAAAGGGAAGCACCTATAACATTCTGGTTGACGGCGAAACCGTAGCCTCTGCTAAGCTTACTACTAATCTTTACGGTTCGTCAGATAATGCTATTGGGGGCGGTATGCCAGGTGGTATGCCCGGAGGCAGACCTGGCGGTATGCGCCCGTGATATTCACGCTAAATTATTATTGCATCAGGATTTAATTTGTGTTAACATATTAACATCAGAATATTAGAGAGTGATGTTTTATGGATATTAAAGAAAAAGTCTTGTTAAAGCACAAAGAATGGGCAGGTAAAATTGAGGTTATATCAAGAACACCTGTTAAAAATAAAGAGCAGTTATCGGTTGCCTATACACCTGGTGTTGCCGAGCCTTGTTTAGAAATTCAAAAGGATATAAATAAGTCTTATGAGCTTACACGTCGACATAATCTTGTTGCAGTTATTACCGACGGCTCTGCCGTTTTAGGCCTCGGTGATATAGGACCTGAGGCAGGAATGCCTGTAATGGAGGGCAAATGTGCTTTATTTAAAGAGTTTGCTGATGTTGATGCCTTCCCACTGTGTATTAAAACTCAGGACGTGGATGAACTCGTCAGAACCGTCTATCTTCTCTCGGGCTCTTTCGGTGGAATTAACCTTGAGGATATTGCAGCTCCGCGTTGCTTCGAAATTGAAAGGCGTCTTAAAGAAATTTGCGATATTCCCGTTTTTCACGATGACCAACATGGCACCGCCATTGTTGTGGCGGCAGCACTGCTTAATGCCTTAAAGGTTGTAAAAAAGGATATTAATAAAATACGTGTTGTTATTAACGGCGCAGGTAGTGCAGGAACGGCAATCGGTATGCATCTGCTTAAATTAGGTGTTGAAAATCTCGTAATGGTTGATAGGTTTGGTATTATCTGCGAGTGCGACGAGAATTTAAGCGATGCTCACAAGGAACTTTCAAAAATTACCAATCACGAGCATTTAACAGGAACCCTGTCTGATGCCTTAAAGGGAGCAGATGTATTTATCGGTGTATCGGCTCCGAATATAGTATCAGCCGAAATGATTTCTACTATGAATTCGGGTGCGATAGTCTTCCCGATGGCAAATCCTGTGCCCGAAATTTTGCCCGAGGAAGCCAAAAAGGGTGGCGCAGTAGTTGTTGGAACAGGACGTTCAGATTATCCCAACCAGATAAACAATGTTCTGGCTTTCCCCGGAATTTTCAGGGGTGCGTTAGATGTCAGAGCGAGCGATATTAATGATGAAATGAAAATGGCAGCATCACACGCAATAGCATCCCTCGTATCAGATGCCGAACTGAATGCAGATTATATATTACCCGCGGCATTTGATGAAAGAATAGGAAAGATTGTTGCAAAGGCTGTAGCCGAAGCTGCAAGAAAAAGCTCAGTTGCAAGAATCTAAGCAAAAAGAGCCTGTGAAAGCAGGGTCTTTTAATTTACAAAAAATTAAAAATAGCCATATTGCAAGATTTGTTTTTTTATGGTATAATTACTTCAACAACTGATATGGAGTAACTTATGGAAAACCTTAACGAGATTTTTTCTAAAAATATAATAAGACTCAGAAATGCCCATCGTCTGACCCAGTTTGAGCTCGGCGCAAAGCTGAACTATTCCGATAAAGCGGTGTCGCGTTGGGAGAGAGGAGAGGCAATACCCGATGCGAAGGTTCTTGTGGGCCTTAGTGAGATTTTTGGTGTAACGGTTGATGACCTGCTTCGCAACAGCGAGGTTAAATCAACTAGGGTACTCTCTGATAAGCAGTGGCGCGATAATAAAAAAACAATTCCCACTATAGCATTTGTAGGAGTATGGACTCTCGCACTTGTTATATTTGTTATCCTGAATATGTGCGATATTACATATTGGATGGTTTTTGTGTATGCACTACCGGTTTCATTAATTGTTTTACTTGTTTTTTCTGCTATCTGGTGGAATAAAAAGACAAATGTTGTTTTTGTTTCACTTCTTTGTTGGAGTATTATTCTCTGTATATATCTGACATTCTTGAATTATAATTGGTGGCTGCTTTTCCTTATAGGAGTTCCCGTTCAGTTAATAGTTGCCTTAGGCTTTAGTATTCATAAGCATAAATAATTTGTCAAAAAAAGCCGTTCTCAAATTCTGAGAACGGTTTTTTTTGTTTGAGAACACCGCTTTTTTAGTTGAGAATTAAAAGCGCCAACTATAGATATACTTTTTAAAAAATACTGATTATAATTTTCTTATCGGGTCAAAATTATAAACAGGAGAGGGTATTATGAACGATTTTATTTTAAGCTGTTGTTCTACAGCCGATTTAACAAAAGAGCATTTTGAAAAGAGAAATATAAGCTATGTCTGCTTCCATTATTTTTTGGACGGTATTCAGTATCCTGACGATTTAGGTCAGACCATTCCGTTTGAAAAATTTTATCAGAAAATGGTTGATGGAGCCGACACAAGAACTTCACAGGTAAATATTGATGAGTATTATGACTATTTTGAGCCGTTTTTGAAAGATGGCAAGGATGTATTACATATCTGTTTATCGAGTGGACTTTCGGGTTCATATAATTCTGCACGTATAGCCGCAAGTGATTTAAGGGAAAAATATCCCGAGCGTAAATTATATATTGTTGACTCTCTTGCCGCGTCATCAGGCTTTGGTCTTATTGTTGATAAGCTTGCCGACCTTCGCGATGAGGGGCACGATATTGACTATATATATAATTGGATAGAAAAGAACAAACTAAAAATGAACCTCTGGTTTTTTTCAACCGACCTTACATTTTATGTTAAGGGTGGCAGAATTTCAAAGGCGGCAGGTCTTTTCGGTACGGCATTAAAACTTTGTCCGTTACTTAATATGGATGCAAATGGAAAACTTGTAGCAAGAAGCAAGGTAAGAGGTAAAGCCAAGGTAATAACCGCTATAGTTGAGCGTATGCTTGAAAATGCAGAAAATGGTGCAGAATATAACGGTAAATGTTTTATAAGCCAATCGGCTTGTATAGATGATGCTAACAAGGTTTCCGATTTAATAATTAATAATTTCAAAAATTTGAATGGTAAACCTGAGATTTACAGTATAGGAACAACCATCGGTAGCCACACAGGTCCGGGAACTGTCGCAGTATTTTTCTGGGGTAAAGAAAGAGAGCTTTAAATTATAATGAAATTCAAAATTGTTGCAGATTCTTCGTCCGATACTCTATCCCTTTCAGGTGTAGATTATTCGAGCGCACCACTTAAGATTATAACAAATCAAAAAGAATATATTGACGATGAAAATCTCAATGTAGAAAAAATGGCAGAGGAGTTATCCTCTTATAAGGGTAAATCCTCGACCGCATGTCCGAGTCCGTCGGATTGGCTCGAGAAATTTGGTGATGCACAGTATGTTTTTTGTGTAACCATAACAAGCGGTCTTTCAGGCTCATATAATTCTGCCTGTATAGCAAAGGCAGATTATGAGGAAAAGTACCCTGAGCGAAAGGTGTTTATTATAGACAGTCTTTCAGCCGGTCCTGCACTCCGACTTATAATTGATAAATTAGCCGAATATATAAATGAGAAATTTTCATTTGAAGCGGTTTGCGAAAAGATTATGGCATACAAAGAAAAATTAGGTACACTCTTTGTGCTTGAGTCTATGAAAAATCTTGCAAATAACGGAAGAGTAAGCCCTATTGCTGCTAAGGCGGCGGGGCTACTCGGTATTCGCGCTATCGGTAAAGCGAGCGAAAAGGGTACCATTGAACTTTTGGAAAAGCCGCGCGGCAGCGAAAAAGCTTTAAAATCGGTTTTGTCAAATATGCTTAAAATGAATTATTGCGGTGGTAAGGTAAGAATAAACCATTGCAGTAATTTGGCTGTGGCGCAGCAGCTTAAAAATATGATTATTTCGCGTTTTAAAGAGGCTAAAATTGATATCGGTGAATGCCGCGCTCTTTGCTCTTTCTATGCCGAAATGGGTGGACTCATAATCGGCTTTGAAAAATAAAAAATAAATACCTCATTTTAGTAAATACTATTACTGAAAAGAGGTATTTTTATGTCTGTATCTAAAAAGGAATATTCAAAATTAGTCAAAAAAGCATCTCCGCCATCACCCAAAGTAAAGAACTTTATTCTGGCGTATTTAATAGGCGGACTAATATGTGTAATAGGGCAGTTGTTTATGGAGTTGTATCAGTATTTGGGACTCAGTGAAAAGGTTGTTAAAATGCTGGTACCCGTAACACTTATATTTATTGCGTCATTGCTTACGGGCTTAAAGATTTTTCACAAAATAGCAAAACATGCAGGTGCTGGGACTTTAGTTCCCATAACGGGCTTTTCAAATGCCGTATCATCACCCGCGATAGAGTTTAAAAACGAAGGTTGGATATTAGGTGTGGGGGCTAAGATATTCACTATCGCAGGGCCCGTAATCGCCTACGGCACAGTGGCAAGTGTGATTTATGGGGTTATTTATTGGGTAATACAGATGATATAAAAATTGGGCGGTTATTAACCGCCCAATTTTTATTTTTGCGTTTTTTCTATTTCAGGAATTTCAAATTTCACAATAAAATGCTTTCGACTACCGCGTGCCGATTCGATTTCAATATCAAGTAAATATCGCTTATTATCCAGTTCTTTAATGGTGTCACTCATCCACCAAGGTTTTTCAATACTGTTTATATCAATATCAGGTGTTTTGATTTTATAGTTGTATAAACGAATAGTTTTGATGTTTTGTTCATACAAGGCATTTTTGCTATCTAATTCTATTTCCAAACAATTGAATTTTGGTTTCTTTTCCTTATAATCGGGAACTAATTGTAATTCGGAAACAAAAAGTATAACCGCATCGTGAAGTCCATATTTCCAATACCAATCGGGGAACTGTGTATAATATTCCTCAAGCTTTGTTGCAGCAGCTTCTATTCCTTTTTTGCTCATAAAAACACCTCACTTTATCTCATTATACCACACTGCTGTTTTAATGTAAATATTTTTGCAAATTACTGTGTCTATATTGACAGCAGCAGAGAGATATGTTCTTGGTATTGGTCCAAAAATGTTTACCATTGCAGGTCTTGTTATTGTTTATGGCTTGATTGATTTTAAATAACAAAAATTTTAGTTTTTGTTTTATTGGGTACAATCATTTTATACAGATGACCTTTATATTGTCCAATGAAATTCAATTCATACTGTGTAATATAAATTTCATCATCAGAAACGATGTGGATTTCTGTATCATCATTGGCTACGGTTTCGACTACATCATAACTGCCCTCCGCCAAATTGATTTTATAAATACCGTTATCCTTATGTTCTACAGCGGTGGAAGTATATTCTTTGGTTTCATAGCATACCGCATAGGCAAAGTTCTCACCGGCAACAATCTGTTGTATGGACTTAGGCAAATCGTATTCATAAGTCGAACCGTTGGACGAATATACGGTAAATTTTCTATAATCATCGCTGTCATATTGTGCAATTGTTGTATAGTCGTTTGTGAAGTTATAAATTGGGAATTCGTATTTGATTTTAACTGATATTTCACCAATTTTGTTTGATTTATCATTAGTGTGGTCGTACTCAAAGAGTGCCAATGTATCAGTGTTTAACGAAGTTAAGTATCTGATTTTGTTATTTACTATACCAAAGCTTAATATATCGTTACATATTGATACTGTGGTGTCTTTATTGACGTTATAAACGAACAGATCAGTCTGGGCTAATTCTTCATCACGATATTGTGAAAAGGCAATATAATCAATCGTTCCCATCCACTCGGAATAACTACTTATTGTGAATAATTTTTCATAACTTTGGTTTGCGAAAGAAAATTTATAAAAATTTTGATTATTGTCATCAGTTGAAGTAGTGAAATAAGCAAAATCATTTATAGGGAGAATTTCTCCGTAATAGGTTTCATTTATAAAATTGTTTGATTCCAACAATTTAACTCTGCTACCATTTTGGTGAGCAAATGTTCGCATATTGTAAAATCCATCAGAATTATACAAGTATATATCATCATTCACCCATAAATCACAAGAACACCTAAAATTGTAATAGTTATTATAATTCAGAGATTCAAAATATATTTCATTAACAGAAACATTATTTTTACAGCCTGTAAGAGATAACAATATTGCGAGTATCAATAAAACAGTTACGATTCTCTTCATGTAAAATCACCTCGTTTGAATTATTATACCACACCGCCGATTTAATGTAAATATTTTTGCAAATTACTGTGTCTATATTGACAGCAGCCGAAGGCTTCATATTAGGCGTTGGCGTAAAAATGTTCACTATCGCAGAGCCCGTAATCGCCTACGGCACACTTGCCAGTGCAATTTACGGCGTGATTTATTGGATAATTCAAATCATATGATTAAAGGCTTGACCAACCGGTCAAGCCTTTAATCATTCCAGCGTTCAATTGCTCTTACACGCTTTATAACTTCACCTTTCATTATTTGTAAATCTGCTGTAATATTTCGGCTTTTTTTGTTTAGATCTGTGAGATTTGAAACCAAAGCGAATAAAAGAAACACAGCAGCTATAACATCAATGGTGGTAATCGTAAAGTTGATTTTCCTTATAACAAGCACAATAATAGAAATCGCTATAAGTATGTAGGGAATAAGGCTGATTGAAATTATTGTTCTTTTATTGGAACGGTCTTTTTTTAAATGTATAATAACCTTTGTTTTACCGTTTTCGGTATATACCTTTCCGTCAACAAATCCGGAATAACCCTGACCGACGGGTCGCACCCAAAAATCTCCATCTTTTTCACAGAAAAACTGCAAGCTGTTACCATCAGAAAGTGTCTCGCGGCAACCTCCCGACTGTTCTATAAGACATTTAACCGTCGTATCAAAATCTACCGATGTTTCAAGCAGCGTTTCGTCCAGAATACCATACGCAATATTTTTATTTTTTTGCTTTTCTTTTTGTGTAAGTCTGCGGTCGCAGTTTTTACAGTAGCCTGTTTTATTAAAATAATTAACAGTACTGCAATATTCGCATTTTTTAATCATATAAGTTCTCCATTTAATACTGTTTTAAATATATCATAATTCTTATTTAAAGTAAACACTTTTATAATTTACATGTATAGTTTTTATTTTCCGGAAAGTAATTATTAATATTGTAATATGGGTTCGATAATTTTATCAGCATTTAAAAATTTTCATCAAGGGGAATATATGGAAATTATGAATACTTTTGATTAGGTTGGCGAAAAAATTACTTTCTTTATTATTCATTAGTTGACATTTAAATTGATTTGTGGTAAATTTATAAAGGAATCAGATATGCAAAATAGGGTAGTTATGCTAATAACTTTTCGGGAGTAACAAGTTTATGAGTACAAATGAAAAAAGTTTTGTCAAAAATGAGGAAGCAATAGACCTTCGCAAGATGTTTTCGGCTGTAATGCGAAGAGTGTGGGCGGTAATTTTAGCCGCAGTTATAGGTGCGGGCGCAGCTTTTTTAGGCACTACATATCTTATAACCCCTAAATATCGCGCTTCAGCACTTTTTTATGTTAACGGAAATGCATTTTCTGTAGGCTCGGTGAGTCTTAGTGATATTTCACTTGCTAAAAGTCTTGTCGATTCTTATATTGTAATTCTTAAAAGCCGTGAATCGCTTAATGCCGTAATAGATTATGCAGACCTTGATTATACATATTCTCAACTTAGTGATATGATTTCGGCTTCTGCCGTTAATGAAACAGAAATTTTTCAGGTTGCGGTTACAAGTTCTGATCCTCAGGAGGCCGAAAAAATAGCCAATGCTGTAGCATATATTCTGCCTAAGAGAATTTCCGGAATTATTGACGGAACCGAGGCAAAGATAGTTGATTATGCCGTAGCACCCTCAGCTCCATATTCACCTGATTATTCTAAAAATACCATTATAGGATTTTTAATAGGTGCAGCGTTTTCGGTTGCTGCAATAGTTATATTTGAGTTGCTTGACATTACTATACGTACAGGTGAGGATTTATCAAGCGTTACATCGCTTCCCGTTTTAGCAATTGTTCCGGATATGAATTTAGCTAATAAGAAAGCAAATGTTAACGAAAGAGCGTTTGTGGGCAACAAAATCAGTTTTGCTGCCGCAGAGGCCAATAAACTATTGCGTACAAAACTGATGTTTTCTTTTGCAGACGAGAAGAATTGCCGAGTTATAGGTGTTTCAAGCTCATTAACAGGTGAGGGCAAAACCATCACCTCGGTTAACCTTGCAAACGCGTTATCTCAGCTTAACAAAAGGGTGCTTTTAATTGATTGCGACCTTCGCCGTCCGTCTGTTTACAGAAAATTGGGAATCGAAAAATATGCAGGTCTTTCTGAGTATTTAACAGGTCAGTTAAAAATATCTGATATCGTTAAACCATATCAATTTAAAGACCCCATAAACGGATTTGATGTAATAGTATCCGGCGAGAATCCGCCCAATCCGATGGAACTTATAAGTTCGGAAAAAATGCGCAATTCTATAGATGATTTCCGTAAAGATTATGATTATATAATTATTGACCTTCCGCCTATTTGTGAGGTGAGTGATGCTTTAGCTGTTGCTGATTATGTTGATGGTATGCTTTTGGTTGTCCGACAGAATTACTGTAACCGTATTGCTCTATCAAAGGCTATTACTCAATTCGATTTTGTTGATACAAAGTTACTTGGTATTGTTTTCAATTGCTCTAAGGAAGAATTAAGCGGGTATAATAAACATAAATGTTATTACATAAGTAAAGAATACAGAGATGATACTTATCGCAGAGCATATCTGGCAACCATGAAAAGAGTAAGAGAAAAATCGGCGGCTAAGAGCGATAATGAATAAATTATCGGTTGATTTTCACACACATATCCTGCACGGTATTGATGATGGCAGTTCTTCGGTTTCGCAAACCGTTAAAATGCTGAATGCAGAGTACAAGATGGGTATTGAAACCGTTGTTGCTACGCCACATTTTTATGCCGATGTGGATACACCTGAGGACTTTATTTCAAGGCGTCAGGCAGCTTTTGAAGAAATCCAAGAGCACAATAAAAACGATAATGAAACACCGCGAATTATTCTGGGTGCTGAGGTGCTATATTTTGACGGCATTGAAAATTGGGATATACTTGATAGTCTTGCCATTGAAGGAACACAGTATATTTTAATAGAAATGCCGCACACTTCTTTTACAGAAAAAAGATTTAACGCCTTAGCATTGTTCAAGGAAAAAACCGGATATACTCCGATAATAGCACATTTAGACCGTTATATAACGGCATTCAGAACATTTAATTTGCCTGAAATTTTATCCGATATGGATGTGCTTGTTCAAATGAATGCTTCCTCTTTTTTGAGATTTCCGGATTCTTTTAAGGCAATTAAGCTTTTAAAAGATGATAAGGTGCACCTGTTAGGTTCGGATTGCCATAATTTAACTACACGCATTCCAAATCTCGATAAGGCGCAAGAGGTAATTTTAAAAAAGGCGGGAGAACAAACTCTTAATCGATTAATCAAATTTCAAAACCTTATTTTAGGTAACTGAATTTGATTATTTCAATAAAAATTACAAAGGAGAAACGGAAATGAAAAAAGTCATCGCAATTTTAATCGCCGCAGTCTTACTATTCAGTCTTGGCACAACAGCATTTGCTGCAAACTTTACACCTAGCGTAGAACAAAAAGACGCCCCCACAGTTGTCCCCCCTAAACAGGAGCAGATTAAGGAAGAAGGAACTGTTGCTGTAATCGTTAACAGCAAAACAGATTCAGTTGCTAAAGAAATTCATAGTTCAAAACTTGTTGTAACGTCTGTTGCAAAAAAAGATGAATCTAAAGAGATTCCTGAAGAAGCAAAAACAGATTTGGATAATGCATATAAAGATTTTTCTGATAAAAGCAAGAAGATTGAAGAGGTAATTCCTAAGGAAGTTACCAAGGCTATTACAGAGGATGTTAAAAAAGAAATCGGAGAAGATAAAACAGTAAATGACCTTATTGTTCGTGACCTTTTCGATGTATCATTGATATGTGAAGAAAGCAATGAGATTCTTGCCGATGAGGAACATCATTTAATACTCACATTTAGTTTAGGCGTTAAAAAGGATGAGTTTATTACTGCTATTAAGTTTAATCCTGAAACCAAGGCTTGGGAAACCATCCGTAATGTGACCAACAACGGTGATGGTACCGTTACCTGCGAATTTGATCACCTATGTCCGATAGCTTTCCTATCCGAAAAGGCCGAAACTAACTCTGCACAGACCGGCGATAATTCGGTAAGTCTTTATGTTTGGATTGCTATTTCGGCTGTAGCTGCTGGTTTAATAGCCGTACTTTTTATTGCTAAAAATAAAAAAGAAAAAGTTTCCCAATAATTTTTTCGGTAGGTACTGCGTATGAGAAGTAAAACCATATATTCGGTGTTAGCGGTACTTTTATGCGTTATTTTAGCTGTAAGTTTATTTAATATAGTTAAAATTGTAACTACAAATTCACGGTTCGAGAATGATACTCAAATCGTTAGCCGAGTTATTGAACGCGACGGCGTTGAATATTATCCAAAACAGGATATTACTACTTTTTTGCTTGTCGGACTTGATCGTATCGGTGTACCGGTTGAGGGTGAAAGCTATATTAACTCTGCAAAGGCAGATGTTGTTATGGTTATAACCTTTGATAAATCAAAAAAAGAAGTAAATGTTTTGAATTTAAACCGTGATTCCATAATTCCTGTTCAAATATTAGGTGTTAACGGTTACCCTGCGGGTACTGTTATGCAACAGTTAGCCCTTGCACATACTTATGGCAAAGGACTAAAGGATAGCGCTGAAAATATTGTAACAACGGTATCGGATTACCTGTATAATCTTGATATTGATTATTACGCAACGGTTGGTATGGACTGTATTGAGACCTTAAATGATGCTTTAGGCGGCGTTGAGGTTACCGTTACTGATGATTTTTCAAAGTTGAATGAAACTATACCGATCGGAAAGGTTACGCTTACCGGTAAACAGGCAGCATCCTTTATACGTTATAGGCAGGGTATAGGCGATGGATTGAATTCATCACGTATGCTGCGTCAGCAGGAGTACTTCAAAGGATTATTTTCCGCTATTAAGGAAAAACACAGTAATGATGCACAGTCGGTTATCAGCATTTATGAAGAATTATCTGAAAGAATTGTAACTAACTGTTCTGCTCAGGCGTTTTCTGACATTCTTGACAAATTTTCCGAGTTTACACTTTCGGATGTCGTAGCTCCCAAGGGAGAAAATAAAATTGGAGATGAATTCAATGAGTATTATGTTGATTCATCCGATTTGGATAGAATAATTTTAGACTTTTTTTATTCTGAAAAACAATAAATTGAATCCCATATACCTCGGTATATGGGATTTTTATTGCTTTATTCTAATTTATATGATAAAATAATTTGTATAAGATTTTGTTTGAGGTTTAGTATGGTAAATTTTAAGATATCAATAGCCGAAATAACGGTTGAAATCAATGCTATTTATGAAACAACAAGAAGGTTTTGTTGTAAATATTTAACTGACACTCCACCTGATTTTATTGTGAAGATTACGAATGACGATATTGAGTTTGAACGCAGCCGTTCTTGCTCTGCAAACATAAAAAATTTAAACGATATACCTGAATTTTCAAACGAATATCTTGAAACCTTGGCAGTTTACCGCAAAATTGCCGAAAAGCTACCTTGTTATAACGCCTTCCTTTTTCACGGTTCAGCGATAGCTGTTGATGAAGAAGCTTATATTTTTACTGCTAAAAGCGGAACAGGTAAATCTACCCACGTTGGTTTTTACCTTGAAAGGTTTGGGAACCGCACAGTAATAGTGAACGATGATAAGCCGATAATTTTAATTAAAGAAAATGGTATTTTTGTTTGTGGAACCCCTTGGAGTGGAAAACACGAGTTAAACACCAATATTATTATGCCATTAAAGGCAATTTGCATTTTAAACAGAGGCACAGAGAATATTATTGAAAAGGTGGATTTTTCTTTGGTAATTGAGAAGATAATCGCTCAGTCTTACCGACCGCATTCACCTGAGTCTATGGAAAATTTCTTGGGGCTTTTGTCAAAAATGGCTGGGCGAACTAAATTTTATAATCTTTATTGCAATGAAAAACCTGAATCCGCATCTGTATCGTTTAAAGGGATGCAAAATTAGGTATTAATTTAAAACTAAATCAAGTTTGGGATAAGGAGAGTAGTTATGAAACTTAAGAGTAGTTTCATCACACATCAAGTAGCGAACGAACATATTACCGTATCAACCGCAAACTCTGATTTTTCAGGTATTGTTCGCTCTAATGAAACAGCAGCAATTATTATTGAGGCTCTTAAAAAGGATACAACACCAGAAATTATAGCTGACAACATATGTGAACGTTTTGAAGCTGAATATGAGGTTGTTCTTGCTGATGTACAGGGCGTAATTGATTCTTTAAGAGAAATTGGGGCTATTGATGAATAGTACATTTGAAAAGCAACTGGAAGAAAAGGGAAATCTGGTGTATTGTAATATGGGTGACAGTATGTTGCCGTTAATTAAACAAGGCAGAGATGTAATGATTTTGGAAACTCCTGGGCGCCGCGTAAAAAAATACGATGCTGTACTTTATAAGCGCCAGAATGGACAGTATGTAATGCACCGTATTATCGGTGAAAATAAGGATGGTTTTATTATTTGCGGCGATAACCGATATGATAAGGAATACGGAATAAAAAATGAGCAGATTTTAGCACTGCTAACCGGCGTTGTGCGTCAGGGTAAGAAACTTAAAGTTGATAGCTTTAAATATAAATTATATGCTCATTTATGGTGTGATTTTTTTGTTCTAAGAAAAATAATTTTATGGTTAAAAGCTCTTTTTATTAAACATAAAGGGAAGTTGTAAATATGCAAAAAGCAAAAGGTAATTCCACAACACTCCTAAAAATTTTAAAGGTTGTTAAAGGTAAAAAGCGTTATATATACGCTATGCTTTTTATACAGATTTTTCAGTCGGTACTGAGTGTAGGTTATGCACTGTTTTTTAGAAATATTATCGACTCGACAGTGGCGCGGGAAAGAATTTTATTAATTAATAATGTTGTTGGACTTGCCATTTTAGCTTTAACACAGTTAATATTGCGTTCGGTTGTTTATTTTTTGGGTGAATATACCCGAGCCACCGTAGAAAATCAGTTAAAAAAACATCTTTTTGTGAATCTTCTTAAAAAGGATTATTCGCTTATAACTGCAACACATTCGGGCGAATGGTTGAATCGCCTTACTAGCGATACAGTGGTTGTAGCAGAAGGGCTTACCAATATTATTCCAGGTATATTTGCAACGATTGTAAGAATGGGTTGTGCCTTTATTTTTCTTGCAATTCTTATACCTAAATTTGCATCATTTTTAATTGTTATAGCTCTTGTTGTTGTGCTTTTTACGGCATTTTTCAGAAAAATATCCAAAAAATTACATACCGACGTTCAAACGGCTGATGGAAATTTAAGAATCTTCTTAACCGAGCAGATGAATTCTCTTATGGTTGTAAAAGCTTACGGCAAGGAAGAGAGTAGTTCTCAAACCTCGGAAGTTTATATGAAAGAGCATAAGGATAAAAGAATGCGCCGGAATTTCTTTTTAAATATCGCCTCCTCGGGATTTTCCTTTGTTATGAGTGCTATACGTGTTTTAGCGGCACTATATTCCGGTTTTGCAATACTAAATGGAGTTGTTACGTATGGTACTTTTACGGCAGTTTTGCAACTTTTAGGTCAGGTTCAGGGCCCAATTGCCAATATTTCCGGTTACGCCCCTCGTTACTATGCAATGCTTGCAAGTGCTGATAGGATTTTTGAACTTGACGCATTTGCCGACGATGCTGTGAATAATAATCTGGATATTAAAGATTTTTATGCTAATGAGTTTGTAGGATTTGGAATAAAAGATGCAAACTTTTCGTACGATTCTTCAACAAAAAATATAATTAAAAATTTTGATATTGATATAAAAAAAGGCGAGTGTGTGGCATTTGTAGGATCTTCAGGCTGTGGAAAAAGCACCGTTTTAAAGCTTTTTCTATCACTTTACGGTTTAGATAGTGGTAGGAGGTATTTAACTACAAAAACGGGCGAAATCGAACTGGATGCTACCTTCAGACACCTTTTTGCCTATGTTCCGCAGGGTAATGTTTTAATGAATTCCACAATCCGTGATGTAGTAGCATTTTTTGATAAAAAAAGGGACGAGCAGAATATTTTGAATGCGCTGAAAATTGCCTGTGCTGATGAATTCGTTTCCCGTTTGCCTGATGGAATTTATACCCATTTGGGTGAGCGTGGCGCGGGGCTATCCGAGGGAGAAATGCAACGCATCTCCATAGCAAGAGCAATTTGTTCCGACCGCCCGATATTGCTTTTTGATGAATCAACTAGCGCTTTAGATGAAAAAACCGAGGAAAAATTACTTAATAATATAAAAACCATGACCGATAAAACAGTTATTTTAGTAACACACAGGGCGAAGACACTCAGTTTTGTTGAAAGGATAGTTGTTTTAGGTGAATAGTTCAATTTAAAGGCACTTAAAAAGTGCTTTTTTATTTAATTGGATTTTAATTCTAGTTGACATTTGATACTATATAAAGTATAATATGTTGTATAATGCACAAAATTATTGTATTTTAGTGTGTTGATATTGTTACTTTTATGAATGGATAGACCCTGCGTTAATAAATGGAAAAAGCAGGGTCTTAATTGGTGTTACTGATGTTTTGTACAGAAGATAGTTACATCAAATATAAAAGAATAATTATTTCCAACATTACAATATTGCAATTACTAAGGCCTATTAAAACAGTATCTATAGCAAATAAATAAACGGGAGAAAAGAAATATGTACAGGCATTTCTTTAAACGGGCGTTAGATATTTTAATATCGTTTATAGGTATATTGGTGCTGTTGATACCTATGATGATAATAGCTATAATAATTAAGCTTGATACACCTGGACCTGTAGTCTTCAAGCAAAGAAGGGTTGGGAAAAGTAAAACGTATTTTATGATTTATAAATTTCGTTCAATGCGAACCGATGTACCACCCGATACTCCAACACATCTGCTTAAAAACAGTCAATCTTACATGACTGCATGGCAGAGATTTATGCGCATGGCATCGTTCGATGAACTGCCCCAGCTTTTTAATATACTTATAGGCGATATGAGTATTGTGGGCCCGAGACCTGCTTTATGGAATCAATTTGATTTAATTGCTGAACGTGATAAGTACGGTGCCAATGATGTTTTACCCGGGCTCACGGGTCTTGCCCAGATAAGCGGTAGGGATGAGCTCCCAATTCCAAAGAAAGCGGAAATGGATGGCGATTATGTAAAACACATATCATTTTTCACTGATCTAAAGTGTTTTTTTGGTACAATTTCAGCCGTTATAACACGCAAAGGTTTTATTGAGGGAAAACAGCAGGAAGATTTTGAAAACACAAAAGAAAGGGCAAAAATAGGATGAAAATAGCGGTGCTATCTAGTCATACACCTTCACTTTTTTGGTTCAGGATGGATATGATGCAGGAGTTTTTATCCTTAGGTCATAATGTAGTTGCTGTTGGAAATGAGCCCGAGGAAAAGTGGAGCGAAAAATTCAAAGAAAAAAATATTACCTACATACAGGCTCAAATAAGCAGAACGGGAACCAATCCTATTAATGACCTTAAAACACTTTTCTCCATAAAAAAGATTTTGAGTGAGGTAAAGCCTGATAAAATTTTTGCATATCAGGCTAAAACCGTAATTTATGGTTCTATTGCCGCAAAACTCCTTGGTATTAAAGAGGTTTATTCTTTAATTGCAGGTTGTGGTTCTATTTTTATATCTACTAAAACTTTTGCTAAATTTTTAAGGCTTATTTTACGGACCGAGTATAAAATAGCTTTAAAATATAATAAAAATGTTTTCTTCCAAAATCCTGATGATGTTCTGCTTTTTTGTTCAATGGGTATTGTACCTGAGAAAAAAGCCATTATAATCAATGGTTCGGGCGTGGACGTTGATAGGTTCTCAAAAAAACCATTACCCGAAAGATTTGCTTATTTAATCATTTCACGACTTATTAAAGATAAAGGAATTATCGAATATCTTGAGGCGGCAAAAATTGTAAAACAAAAATATCCTGATGTTCGATTTATGGTGGTTGGACCATACGATACAAATCCATCAGCCTTAAAGCCTTATGAACTTCAGCGTTATGCGAATGGTAATATTATAGAGTATTTTGGTGAACAAGATGATGTAATTCCGTACATTTCAGAGTGTAATGTGTATGTATTGCCATCTTACCGAGAGGGAACTCCCAAAACTGTGTTAGAAGCTATGGCTTGTGGCAGAGCAATAATTACTACTGACGCTGCGGGATGTAGAGAAACGGTTATTAATGGGCTAAACGGTTTATTGGTTCCTGTTATGGATGCCAACGCATTGGCGAATGCGATGATATATTTGATTGAAAATCCTGAAAAAATAGCACCTATGGGCGAAGCCAGCAGAAAAATTGCTGAGGATAAATTCGATGTTCATAAAGTGAATAAAGCAATTATACAAGCTATGGATATCGCATATGAGGAAAAAGAACATGTTTCTGTATAACAATATCATATATGGAGATAAAATATGAGTTTATATGAAAAAATTCTTAATGGCGAGGAAAAAATTTCATTAGTAGGTTTGGGTTATGTTGGTATGCCTATAGCGGTTGCCTTTGCCAAAAAGGTAAAGGTAATAGGCTTTGATTTGAACAAATCTAAAATCGACCTTTACAAAAAAGGCATAGACCCTACTAATGAGGTGGGAAATGAGGTTATTAAAAATACAGATGTAGAGTTTACCTGCAATGAGGCTAAGCTTTGTGAGGCAAAATTTCATATTGTCGCAGTTCCTACACCGGTAAATGCCGACCGCACCCCTGATTTATCTTTGGTGGAGAATGCTAGTGCTATTGTTGGTAGAAACCTTCAAAAAGGCAGTATTGTCGTTTTCGAGTCAACCGTTTATCCCGGTGTTACCGAAGAAATCTGTGTCCCAATAATAGAAAAAGAATCGAGACTTAAATGTGGTGTTGATTTTAAGGTGGGATACTCTCCCGAAAGAATTAACCCGGGAGATAAGGTGCATAGGCTTGAAACCATTACCAAAATTGTGTCAGGTATGGACGAAGAATCACTTGATGAAATTGCTAAGGTGTATGAGCTCGTTGTCGAGGCCGGTGTTTACAGAGTCGAGTCTATAAAGGTCGCCGAAGCTGCAAAGGTTATTGAAAATAGCCAGAGAGATATTAATATCGCATTTATGAATGAGCTTTCAATAATTTTTAATAAGATGGGTATCGATACTAAATCGGTTATTGAAGCGGCATCAACCAAATGGAATTTTTTAAAATTCTATCCGGGCCTTGTGGGCGGGCACTGTATTGGTGTGGACCCATATTATCTTACATACAAAGCCGAACAACTGGGTTATCATAGTCAGGTTATTTTATCGGGCAGAAAAATCAACGACGATATGGGTAAATATGTAGCCGAAAACGTGGTAAAAAGCCTTATTTCTGCCGATAAATCATCAAAGGGCGCCAAGGTAGCAATTCTCGGGTTCACCTTTAAGGAAAATTGCCCCGATACCAGAAATACAAGAATTATTGATATTTTAAATGAATTTCGAGAGTACGGAATTGTTCCCGTTGTTGCCGACCCTGTCGCCGATGCGGATGAGGCAAAACGCCTTTACGGTGTTGAATTTGTTGATGTGGATACCATAAAGGATATGGATGCAGTTGTAATAGCCGTTGCTCATACGCAGTTTGAAAAACTCAAAAAACAGGATATCGACGCTATGTTCGGCACAGGCAAAAAGGTCCTTCTGGATTTAAAAGGAATTCTTAACCGCAATGAATACGAAGCGGCAGGATATATTTATTGGAGATTGTAATTTATGGGTTATAAAAATTTAAAATTCCCCGAGAATTCGTTATTTTTAGTAACGGGTGCTGCGGGCTTTATCGGCAGTAACCTTTGTGAAGCTATTTTAAATATGGGCTATAAGGTGCGCGCACTTGATGATTTATCTACAGGGCATCAAAAGAATGTCGATATGTTTACAGGCAACCCAAATTACGAGTTTATTAAGGGAGATATTAAGGATTTAGACACCTGTATAAAGGCTTGTGAAGGCGTGGATTATGTGCTTCATCAAGCCGCTTGGGGAAGCGTTCCAAGAAGCATTGAAATGCCGCTTTTCTATTGCGCTAATAACATAACAGGAACTCTTAATATGCTTGAAGCTGCGAGGCAGATGGGTGTCAAGAAATTTGTTTATGCATCAAGTTCAAGCGTTTATGGGGATGAACCAAATCTTCCTAAAAAAGAGGGTATTGAGGGTAATCTGCTTTCTCCTTATGCAGTTACAAAAATGTGCGATGAGGAGTGGGCTAAACAGTATACAAAGCTTTACGGACTCGACACCTACGGTATGAGATACTTTAATGTTTTCGGCCGCCGCCAAGACCCGAACGGCGCCTATGCAGCAGTAATACCCAAATTTATAAAGCAACTACTGAACGGCGAAACGCCTACCATAAACGGCGACGGTAAACAAAGCCGCGATTTCACATATATCGACAATGTAATTGAAGCAAACCTAAAGGCTTGTTTGGCACCGTCAAGCGCCGTAGGGCAAGCGTTTAACATAGCCTACGGTGGCAGAGAGTATCTTATCGATATTTATTACGGGCTTACAAAAGCGCTAAACCTTAATATAGAACCTAATTTTGGCCCTGACAGAGCAGGAGATATTAAACACTCGAACGCCGATATAAGCAAAGCTAAGGAATTACTCGGTTACGACCCCGACTACAGCTTCGCCGACGGCATTAAGCTTGCAATAGAGTGGTATAAGGAGAATTTGTAGTGTTTGATTACAAAAAGATAATTAAAGACAGAGAGTTGCGTTTAAAACTTGTTAACTGTCTTCGCTTTATACCAACTAAGCCTTATTTAAAATTAGTATTTAAAATTAAAACCGGCAAAAAGTTAAACTTAAAAAATCCAACTACATTTTGTGATAAACTTAATTGGTTAAAGTTAAATGAGATTCATCCTGAATATACACAGCTCGTTGATAAAATTAAAGTGCGGGATTATATTGAGGAAATTTTTGCCGAGAAATGCAATTTGCACTTATTTCCTATTTTAGGGGTTTGGGAGAACTTTGACGATATCGATTTTGATAATTTACCTGATAAATTTGTTCTAAAATGCAACCACGATTCAGGCAGTGTTAAGGTTATAACCGATAAAAGCTCAATTAATAAAAAGCAACTAAAAGAATTTTTTAGCTATCGTTTAAAAATAAATCCGTATGTTTTGGGTAGAGAATATCCGTATAAGGATGTAAAACCGTGTATTTATGCAGAAAAATATATGACACCGGACGGTGAAGAAGATATAAGAGATTATAAATTTTTTTGCTTTAATGGAAATCCCGAAATTATGTTTATATCGACCGATCGCAGTACAGATGTAAAGTTTGATTTCTTCGATATGAAATTTAATCATCTTGACATAGTTAATATTCACGAACAATCGGGCTTAGATATTAAAAAAACCGATAAGTTTGATGAAATGAAAAATATAGCCGCAGAAGTTTCTAAGGGTATGAAGTTTGTAAGAGTTGACCTTTATGAAATTGAGGGTAAAATTTATTTTGGTGAATATACCTTTTTCCACGGCGGCGGCTTCTGGCCGATGTATCCTGAAAATTGGGAAGATAAATTAGGAAAACTTATTCCTTTAGATATTTGAAAATAAAGTGGTGAAATGATTGATTCGCGTGTTATGTGTGTTTGGCAAACTCGATAGAGGAGGGGCAGAAACATTGTGTATGAACCTTTATCGAAATATAGATAGAGAGAAAATACAGTTTGATTTTGTTAAGCATACAGATGAAAAAGGTACCTTTGAAGATGAAATTACTGAGTTAGGCGGAAAAATTTATACTGCGCCTAAATTCAGGATTTTTAATTTGATGAAATATAAATCTTGGTGGAAAAAGCATTTAATTGAACATTTAGAGCATCAAATCATACACGGTCATATGTTTACAATTTCATCCGTTTATTTCAAGGTTGCTCAGAAACTTAAGCGGATTACGGTAGGCCATAGCCACTCATCGAAACCCTCCAATAACATTTCGAATATAAAAAATATATTTAAAACTATAATGCGTAAAGACATTGCGAAAATAGCTGATTATCGTTTAGCATGTTCTGTGAAAGCAGGAGAGTTTCTTTTTCCAAACAAAGATTTTCATATTTTAAAAAATGCGATTGATGCAAATACTTTTATTTATAATCCAAAAACTCGTAATGAAATGAGAAAAAAATTGGGTTATACCGATTTAGATATTGTACTATCCATTGTTGCAAGTTTTACTGTTCCTAAAAACCCGTTAGGTGTGCTTGAAATATTTAAAGAGATACATAAAAATAATCTTAACATTAAACTGCTTTGGGTTGGGGACGGTCCTTTACGCGCTGCTTTTGAAAGTGAAGTATCAAACGCCGGTTTAAATGATTCTGTAAAGACATTAGGTGTTAGAAATGATATCCCTAATATTCTACAAGCAGCCGATATATTTATGTTAGCTTCATTCTTTGAAGGATTACCTGTATCCGCTGTGGAAGCTCAGGCAAGCGGATTACCGTGTTTGTTAAGTGAAGGCATTTCTCGCGAAACTGCTATAACTGATTTGTGCCGATTTTTACCGATAGATAAACCTGAATTGTGGGCAAAAGCTGTATCTGAACTGGATTTGAGTAAGAGGCGAAATACTAAATCTGAAATTGTTAATGCAGGTTATGATATAGAAAAAACTGCAAAATGGCTTGAAAATTTTTATATATCAATTATTGAAAAGAGAAATTCAAATAATGGACAATAACGTCAAACTTACTGTGTTTACTCCCGCGTATAACCGTGCCCATACCTTGCCGCGAACTTATAAAAGCTTATGTGAGCAGACAAATAAAAATTTCATTTGGTTAATAGTTGATGACGGTTCGACCGATAACACAAAGGAATTGGTTATGAAATGGCAAAGTGCTGATTGCGGTTTTGAGATACAGTATTTTTATAAACAAAACGGCGGTATGCACACCGCTCATAATTTAGCGTATGAAAATATACATACAGAGCTCAATGTTTGTATTGATTCTGATGATGCCATGCCGACCGATGGCGTAGAAAAGATACTTCATTTTTGGGAACTTAATGGTTCGGATAAAGTAGCAGGTATTGTTGCGTTAGATGCTGATATGTGGGGAAATATAATTGGTTCGGAATTACCCAACATTAAGCAAGCAGATACCGATAGTTTATATCAAAGATATCACGTTATGGGGGATAAAAAGTTTATATATCGAACAGATGTTATAAATTCTGTGCCCCAATATCCCGAATTTAAAGGGGAGAGGCTTGTTCCGTTGGGATATAAATATACATTTGTGGCGCAAGAATATGAGATGCTCTTAATGAATGAAGTTGTTTGCTTGGTCGACTATCAACCTGATGGTTCGACAAATACTATATTTAAGCAATATTTACAAAGTCCTAGGGGTTTTGCGGTGGCGAAAGCTTTTGGTATGGTTTATGCTCAAAATTTTAAAAGAAGAATCATTTCGGTAGTTCATTATATTGCCGAATGCCGCATTGCAAAAGATAAAAATTGGCTTAAAAATTCTCCGAGAAAAATTATTACCGTTATCTTATATCCTTTAGGATTTTTAGCTGAAAAATATATTAGATATGTAAATTCAAAAGGGAAATAGTATTTATGATTGTGTATTACATAGTGCTCCTTAGCACTTTATATCTTTTGGCTTTAGACCAAAGGTTGTTAGTTGACAGAGATTTTCAAATAAGAACAGAAAGAAAAACAATTTCATTTTGGAAATTGTTTTTAATACTTATTCCGTTAATCTTTATTTTCGGTATGCGCAGTGCTGTAGGCGATACAGTAGGTTATTATTCTGCATTCAAAAATTTAACAAAAGAGTTTTCTTTTTCCAATTTAGATGAACGCGCGGTTATTTTCTCAACTTTACAAAAGTTTTGCAAGTCTTATTTATTTGAAAGCCCTGAATTATGGTTGCTAACAATCGAATTGTTATCGATGATTCCGATAATATATTCTCTTTCTAAGTATTCCGTAAATGTAGGTATTTCTATTTTTGTTTTCTTTGCGTCAACTGAATTTACATATTTATTGAACGGTGCAAGGCAATTTGTTGCGGTTTGCATTATGTTTTATGCATTTAAGTTTATTGTTGAGAAAAAGCCGATTAAATATTATTTATGTCTTGCCATTGCTTCAGGTTTTCATTTAACTGCTCTGGTTATGCTTCCTGCATATTTCTTTGCTAGGCTTAAAACTTGGCGCAAATCGATGGTGATTTTATTATTTGTTTTAGCTATAGCCTGTTTCTTTTCAGAAAGCCTTTTTGAAATTATTGATGAGAATATTTTACAAGATTCGGTATATGCGCACTATTCTGAGAGTGTAACTGCAGCAGCAGGAGTTAATATTTTCCGTGTGCTTGTTTCGTTTGTCCCTGTTGCCTTAGCATTTATTTATAGAAAAAATATGGATTATGATAATATGGTTTTAAATGCCTGTGTTAACCTATCAGCTCTTAATGCTATTGCATTTCTATTTGCTTCAACGATGGGAGCAAATTTAACAGGTAGATTAACGGAGTATTATAATATTTACAATCTCCTTTTATACCCCTACATTTTTGAAAATGCTTTGCCAATTAAATATAAAAAAGTAATTAAGCCATTGTTTATCATAGCCTATCTATTTTTCTTTTATTATCAAATGGAGATTGCATGGGGCGGTCTGCCTTATGAGAGTAATTACCTTAATATTTTTATAAAATAGTGGAAGTGTCAATATGTTAAAAGTTTTATTTCTAATACCCGATTTAAGACATGGTGGAGCTGAAAAAGTGCTTGTAAACCTTGTTAATAATATGGATAGAGAAAAATTTGATATAACTGTTCAAACCTTGTTCGATACAGGTGTAAACAGACAATATTTACAAAAACATATCCGATATATGCCAGGTTTTAAATGGCAGTTCAGGGGTAACTCTCATATTTTTTGTATAATCCCTGCTAAATGGCTATATAAATTTTTTGTTAAAGAAAAATATGATGTTATTATATCTTATTTAGAAGGTCCAACAACCCGTATTTTAAGCGGTTGCACCGATAAAAGCGTTAAACGTATTGCGTGGGTACATATTGAAGTAAGTAAACCGAAAAAGTATTTTGTATGTTTTAAGAATATTCAAAAGGCACTTAATGCATATAAAGCTTTTGATAAAGTAGTATTTGTGTCTGATACAGTTAAACAGACTTTTGAAAAAACTGTAGGGGACAAACTTGGAAACGGCGTGGTTATGTATAACACGGTTGAAACCGATGTTATTAAAAATAAATCTGCAGAGCCTATTGATGATGTTGTTTTTTCTAAGGATGAAATTAATGTATGCTCGGTTGCAAAAATAGTGCACACTAAGGGTTATGACAGGCTGGCTCGCATACATGAAAGGCTAATTGGTGAAGGAATAAAACACCATATTTATATTTTGGGAATAGGCGAACAGAGGTTTGAAATAGAAAATTACATAAGCAGCAGGAATTTATCAAAGAGCTTTACCTTCTTAGGTTATAAAGATAACCCTTATAAATATGTTAAGAACTGTGATTTGTATGTATGCTCATCTCACCGTGAAGGCTTTTCAACAGCGGTTACCGAAGCATTAGTTGTGGGAACTCCGGTCGTTAGCACCTGTTGTTCGGGTGCTTATGAGTTGCTAGGTTATAACAATGAATATGGTATTGTTACAGAAAATAATGAAGAGGGTATTTATAACGGCCTTAAAATGATGTTAACCGATGAAAAGTTATTAGCGCATTACAAAAAACAAGCTGAAGTCAGAGGCGAAAAGTTCAGTACAGAAAATACTGTAAATGCGGTATCAAATATGATAATGGAGATTTGTAATGCGTAAATTTGCTCATAAAATTTATGTGCTTATAGGTGCAACTTTAAATAATTTAAGATTAATATATTGGCGTTTGCGAGATAAAATTAATCCACCTAAAGAGGATAAGATTTTATTTGTTGCACACCCTGATGATGATACATTATTTTTTCACACTTTTATTAAAAAACATAAACCGTATGTTGTTTTATTAACTATAGGATGGTCAATGCGCAGATACCATTGTTTTAAAAAAGTTATGAAATACTATGGCGTAAAATATCGGGCGTATAATTTAAAATCAAGGGATAAGCGGGTTAATCTACTTGAAAAATATGTTAAAGAAATTTTTGATTTAATAAAACCCAATATATGTGCGACCCATAATGCAGAAGGTGAATATGGACACGAAATGCACCAAAGAGTGCATAAAGCAGTTAAAAAATTAGCAAAATGCAAGTTATTGGTGTCATGTTTTGATAAGGATATTGAAGATTATCCGCTTCCTGCTGAAATTATCAAAGAGAAAAAAATGATTTTTAATAAATTCTATACAACTGAAATTTTTGTTTTAGATCAATATAAGAAATGGGTTCGAAATGAAAAATTAGTTCTGGAGGAAAATTAATAAATGAAAACAATAAACTGCGCTGTTGTTTCAAGTTATTTTGGACCGTATTACAGTAACTTTGTAGCTTCAATGATTGCATTTGATAAAAAGATGAAAAAGGAAGGGCACACAGTTTTTTATATCCTACCAAAAGAAACTGAGAAATTTGAATGGATCGACACCTTAAAAAAACAAAACAATAACATTTATTTTTTAGAGTATAAACCATATTCAATCAATAATTATTTTAATTTACGACGAATTTTTAAACGCGAGAGGGCAGATTTAATATATTCCCATATGTGCGGGTGGGATTTAACAGCTCGTTTTGCCGCGCCTTTTACTCCTGTAATTTGGCATATGCATATGAATGTTAATATAAAAAACAAGGTAAAACGAATAAAAAATTGGATTAAATTTCGCATTTTAGGTTTTGGAAAGACCTATCATATTGCCGTATCTGAGCCTGTAACAAAGGCAATTAACTCATTAAAACCTTATAATAAATGTGTAACAATACATAATTGCATTGACTTTTCAAGATTAAAAATAAACAAGGAAAAAGAAAAATCAGATGCAAAAAGAATTCTAATTTTTGGTTGGGCGCCGTATGTTAAAGGTTTGGATATAGCGTTGGATGCTTGTGAAAAGCTTATAAAGGAAAATAAAAAAATAAAGCTTTTAATATCCGCTCAAGAGAAGACCTATGAATATTTGAATCACAGATATTTAAGATTACCTAGTTGGATAGAGTTATTAGAACCAACCAGTGATATTTCTTCGTTATATAATATGGCAGATATTATGCTATCTGCGAGTCGTAGTGAAGGTTTTTCCTTTGCTTTAGCAGAAGCTATTTATTCAGGTTTAATTACTGTTGTTTCCAGTATTGAGGGAACATCTTGGTCAAGAGAATTCGATGTTAGGTTTGAGTTCAAATCCCAAGACTCTGAATCACTTAAAACGATTTTAGATAAAGCTATCGAATATAATATTACAACTAAAGAACAAGATAGCAATAGAAGTCTTATTGACCAAAAATATTCAATAGATTCATGGGTACAAGCTGTTTATGAACAAATTAATCTAATTTTTAAAAAATAGGGTGTGGCTTATGGCTAATAAAGAATTTATGAGTAAAGAGCAAGCGCATATATTGTTATTGTATTTACTTAAACAGCTCAATTTGGTATGTGAAAGTGCTAATATACCTTATTATGCCTGTGGTGGCACTTGTCTTGGAGTCGTTAGGCATAACGGCTTCATACCTTGGGATGATGATATAGATGTCCTTATGCCAAGAGAATATTATTATGCTTTTGTGGAGGCTTGTAATAAGCAATTAAAATCTCCTATTGTTATAAGAACTCGCGAAAATGATCCTTATTTTTGCTGCGAATACATAAAAATATGTTTCAAAGACGATGTTTTAGGCTATAGCGATTTAGCTTTAGATGTGTTCTTTCTTGACGAAACTAACCCAAAAAGGAAAATATTAAGAGCAATTCAAAACAGAGTCATAACAGACTTATATTTTATTAAAAAATATAAAGTTTCAAGAACCGGGAATGGAGATATATACATCCCAAAAAATCCGTTTAAACATTTGTATTTGTATTTTTTAAGTTCGATTTTATCTTTCAATACTATCGAAAAAGTTCACAAAAAAATGATGCTTGCTGAAAAAGAAGTATGTGAATACTGGGTTAATTGGGGTTCTTGCTATTCATATAAAAAAGATACATTTTTTAAAAAGCATTTCGGCTTCCCGCAAAAAACACGATTTGAAAACACATATATTTATATGCCTGAAAAGCCGGAAAAAATATTATCTCGAACATACGGAAAAGATTTTATTATACCGCCTCCACCCGAAAAGCGAGTAGACCACGGAGTTGGAAAATTGAATTGCAACGAACTTAACTTTGAAAAAATAAAAAATGAAATTGGTTTATAACACAATAATTAAGCAAACACTTTTAATTTGATTATATTTTACAGATGAAAAATATTATATTCAAATAAAATTATTTATAACTTATTCTTTTGAGGTAAACATGTCAAGAACTAAAAAATCAGTAATAAATAGTGCAGTTGGTATTGCTTGTACATTAATTAGTGGTTTATTAAGCTTTATTTTGCAATCGCTTTTTATAAGACTGTTGGGACTTGAATATTCAGGTATTAACGGTCTGTTTACTGATGTTATGAAAATTTTAAATTTAGCAGAACTTGGAATCACCAACGCAATACTTTTTAGATTATATAAGCACATTGCTGAAAATAATCAGTATGAAATAGAAAAAATACTGAATTATTATAGAAAAGTTTGCTATTTAATCGGTTTTATAATTTTGACGGTAGGCTTATGTTTCGTACCTTTTTTAAAATATTTTGTGAAAGAGGAACCTGCTTTTCCAGAAAGTCTCTCGTCTTTGTATCTAATAGTTCTGGCAACTAGTGTAATAACACAGTTTTATAATTATAAAGCAATTTTAATAATTGCAAAACAGGATAGATATATTCATACAATAATAACCTACGCAACTATTTTTTTAAAACACGCATTGCAAATTTTTGTGTTATGGGTATTTAAAAATATATATCTATATTTATTAGTAGCGCTGGCTACAAGTATTATTAACGGTATTGTTACAGGCGTCATTTCAAAGCGTAGATATAATCATAAATATTTATCAAATGAGTCCCTTAATAAGAATGAAAAAAGTGAACTAATAAAGGATATAGGTAGTTTATCGGTTTATAAATTTTGCCGTACTATTGATGCAAGTATTGATACTTTCTTAATCGGTAAATTTGTAAATATATCTCAAATAGCTATATATGGAAGTATTAATATGCTTTTAGCTGCAATAACCGATATGCTTGGTCAGTTTAATGATGGCATGATTGCCGGCGTTGGCGATTTATATGCCTCTAAACAAAGCGCCCGCATAGAAAAAGTTTTTTACGAATCGGTGCATTTCACTTTTTTAATACACGGAATTTGTGTTGCGGTTTTAGTTCCGTTTATTAGTCCGTTTTTAAATTGGTGGATTGGTTATACTTTTTCTGACGGTATAATTTATATGATGCTGTTAAACTTCTTTTTAAATGGAATCTCAGGCAATATATCAACATTTAGGAATTCTATGGGTTTGTTTAGAAAAGGTTGGAAGCAACCCGCTGCTACTGTTGTTTTAAATATAATTTTTTCAATTCTTTTAGTAAAAAGAATGGGGATTATTGGTACGATAATAGGTACTTTTTTGGCTAGAGCTTTAACAATTGTATGGTTTGACCCGTATGTTGTTTGTAAGTATGGATTAAATAAAAAACCGTTTGGTTACTATGCAAGATACTTAATATACTGCATAATAACTCTTTTGGTATCTAGTGTTACATATTTAATTTCTTGTGTTCTTCCTACTCCTGATACATTTATTTTATTGTTTCTTTATGGCGTTTTATATTTGTTTACATCATTGTTTTTATTTGTATTATTTGGTTGTGTTTTTAAAGAGCAAAAAACTGTTTTTAATAGAGTTTTGTTAATAGTTAAAGATGTATCAACAATTTTATTGAAACGCAAATTTAGACCTTAAATTTTTCTTATAAGGGTGTGAGTTTTTGAATATATCAAAATATCAGCAAAATTTATTATCCCTATGCTCTCACGCTCTTTTTGGAAAGCCTGTGGACAACACGGCAGAATTAGATGCCGAGGTCATAGATGAAGCGCGCAGGCAGACGGTGTTGCCTCTTATAAGTGGATTTTTTGCGGATAAGGCCAAAGAAAAAAATCTTGCACTTAATATTACTGCCAAGAATATTTTAGTTAAAAACGTGCATCTTGATGTTGATAAAATGATGAGCAGTGCCGGGATTCCATATGTGATTCTTAAGGGGTGCGCTTCTGCCGATTATTATCCTGAGCCTATTCTTCGAACGATGGGTGATGTTGATTTTCTTGTGCCTAAGGAGTATATCGGACGGGCTTTTGATATTTTAAAGTCCAATGGCTATGTTCCGGAAGATAGCGGTGAAATGCTCCATTATTCCTTTTCAAAGAACGATTGTGATATTGAGTTGCATCGCGGAATTAACGGTATTCCAAAAGGGGAAAAGGGTGAAATATTAAAGGAATATTTCTCTGATATTTTTGAAAAAGCGGTCAGAAGTGAAGAAGGGGTTGTAGTGCCGTCCCGCTTTCACCATGGGCTTATAATTTTGCTTCATATGGTTTCGCATTTGATTGCCGAAGGGATGGGACTCCGCCATTTGTGTGACTGGGCGGTTTTTGTATCACAATTTTCAGATGAAGAGTTTAAAGATATGTTTGAGTCTCGGCTTCAAAAGGTGGGACTTTGGAAGGCTGCAAAACTGATGACAGCCTGTTCAGTTGAATATCTTGGTTGTCCCAATAAAGAATGGGCGAAAGGTATTGAACAAGAACTGATTGATGCCTTAATATGCGACATCTTTACAGGCGGAAATTTCGGACATAAGCAGAAAAACCGTGATCAGCAGATAAAATTCATTAGCAACCGAGAGCATTATACGGTTGACAATAGATCGGTATTTTGTCAATTATTCGTTACCCTTAACAGCAAGGCAAAGTGTAGATATAAATTTATTGAAAAACACCCTGAGCTTTTGCCTGTTGGTTGGGTAGCGGTGGTCATAGATTATATAGGTTTATTGCTGAAAGGTAAACGCAGCGCAAAAAATTTTAAGAGCAATATTGAAACAGCGAAGATTAGAAAAAGTATTTACAATAAAATAGAATTATTTGAAACCAACAATTAAAGACGCCTCGGCGTCTTTTTTGTATATTACTCTTCTAATTTGTAAAAATATTAAAAAAACAATAGGGAGATGTGAAATATGCAAGGCAAAACAATGGTTTTTAATTCAAAACCGTCGGTTTTAAGCTATGCTTCGGTAGTGGGTAAAAAAGAGAGTGAGGGACCATACGGAAAATATTTTGATATATGTGGTACCGATAGCCTTTTCGGTGAGGACTCTTTTGAAAAAGCCGAGAGTAAACTACAAAAATTAGCGGTTGATAGGGCGATTAAAAAGGGTGCCATTAACTTTGGAGATGTCGACTGTATTTTCGCGGGCGATCTTCTTAATCAGTGTATTGGTTCGTCATTCGGACTTAAGGATTTTAATATTCCGTTTTGTGGACTTTACGGGGCTTGTTCCACAATGGCGCTTTCTTTAATCAATTCATGTGTATACATTGAAGCGGGGGTTGCCAAAACAACGGTGGCAGTAACCTCGTCGCATTTTTGCTCTGCAGAGCGGCAGTATCGCTTTCCGCTTGAGTACGGCTCTCAGCGTCCCCCAACAGCTCAGTGGACGACAACAGCTTCTGGGGCGGTGGTATTAACAAATGAAAAAACGAAAGCATATATTGATAAGGCAACCATAGGAAAAATCTGTGATTTAGGCGTAAAAGACGCCAATAATATGGGTGCTGCAATGGCACCTGATGATGTTAAAATAAGACCATACCCAAAGTTAGAGGGTATGGTCTTTTTCTACACACAAATCCAGTATTTAAGGGGGTTCCGAGCACTTTTTAGGTGATTATAGACGCATAAAAAACATAGAAAATACCGCAATAGAGTGTAGGTAACTATCTTCATTCTGTTGCAGAAAAAAGGAGGAATAAAAATTGTTTTATGATTATTTAGTCAAAACATTCGGGTACGATTCTCCGTTTGCTTTTTCGGAAATTGATTACCCGTACTATTCACGTTATCAAATTAGCAGAGGTTTAAGAAAACTCTGTGAGGATAAAAAGATAGTTAGATTTGAAAAAGGATTATATTATATCCCGAACAAAAGGAATTTTGGAATCAGTATTTTTCAACCTATTAAAGTTGTTGAAAAGAAATTTATTAAAGACGGCGAAAAAGTCTTTGGGTACTATTCAGGAAGTTATCTGCAATACGAACTCGGCATATCTAAACTCAAACCCGCCACTATCGAAATCTATACCAATGAAGAAAGCCGAGATTTGCACAAAGTCAAGTTGGGTAGTTATCAAATAGCGCTTCGCAAACCAAGAACTCAAATTGACAAGTTTAACGCTTCTGTTCTTTGCTTTCTTGAACTAATGAACGGGATTGATACCGAAACCCTTGACGAGTATAAACGAAAACTAATCGCTGATTATATCACCGATAACCGTATTACCCAAAGGCAAATCACTAAATACATACCGTATTTCCCTGATAAAACCTGCAGAAATTTAATCGAAAGTGAGGTAATCTACCGTGTCCCGCAGTAATAGTTGTATGGTTTGTACATATCTAATCGAACTTGTAGCAGGAATAATGACCGGTTACATATTTATCTATCTTGACGATGCTATCGTGATGAGATTTGCACTTTCAATGTTGTATATCCCCGCAGTTCTCGTCCTTGTAGATGCAAAATCAAAAGCGGTGCGTTTTCTTGTCTACCTTATACTGACCGCTGTCTGCCTGTGGGGAGTGTTTTACGCTATCTATTGGCGCCGACCTTTCGGATTTTCTCTTATTTTTTGTGCTATTGTCGGTTTTATCTACTATGTAATATTCACCGATAAAGCAACAAAGGATAAAATGTCAAAAATACTCATCGTCAATGGTTGCTTTATCACACTCGTATTCCTAATTGCTCTCTCTTTAAACCTTATGTTCAATCCTAGACACGCACCCCTCCTCAACGGTGGTACAGTTATGTGGTGATGCTTTATCGACCAAAACAGCAACAGCGTGTTGCTTGTGATTAACAATTAAGGATGATATAATACTATTACAATGATAAAAGGCGGTTTTGCATATGGAAACAAAAGATATTATTTTAGAACTCAGGATTAAAAAAGGATTATCGCAAGACGAACTTGCTGAAAAGGTGTTTGTAACCCG
The DNA here is from genome assembly GCA_045646145.1 of Acutalibacteraceae bacterium. GTDB lineage: Bacteria > Bacillota > Clostridia > Oscillospirales > Acutalibacteraceae > SIG565. The sequence continues at coordinate 103,073 of JAZRKE010000032.1, forward strand.
TCAGGCTGTTTCTCGTTGGGAAAACGGTGAAACTACGCCGAATACCGAAACATTAAAACTGTTATCAAAACTATTTGATGTATCTATCAATACGCTTCTCGGCTCTCCGCAAAAACTAATTTGTCAATGTTGCGGTATGCCTCTTGAAGATTCTAATACAAGTCGCGAAAAAGACGGCTTTTTCAATGAAGAATACTGCAAATGGTGCTATGCAGACGGTGAATATATGTATCATAATATGGACGATTTAATAGAGGTCTGCGTGCAGAATATGGCAAATGAGCACTTTTCTTCTGAGCAGGCTCGTGCGTATATGAAGGATATGCTCCCAAAACTTGATTATTGGAAACAGTATAAATACCTCGGCGGGGCAGAAAAGTTCGAAGAATTTAAGAGGCAGCTTATCAAAGAATTTAATGAGTTACATATTGAAGGAATGCCAAAGGTTGAAAAACTGAATGCGCTCGTGGGCGGATACATTAACCTTGAATACCGTCTACCAAACGGTCAAACTGTGAAATTCCTTGATGATAATGCAACATATCTCGGAAATCAGCTTCAATGTGAATTCGGCGGTGATCGCTGTTTCGGTATTGCCGCAAATATGGATTTCTTACTTGTTTGTACCTATGAAGAAAACGGCGAAAATCCTGAACTTGTAATTTATAAGAAAAGATAAAGCAACCGCTGAGGAATCGAAACTCCTCAGCGGCGTTTTTTACGTTTATCGGACTACCGAAGAATGGCTATAGATATAGAACTCCTCTTGGCTCGGCATCCACTTCTTTTCCTTTGGAGGGAAAGTGGCGTCGAATGCCTGGGCTGCGGCGGTATCCTCACAGCAATCGGCGGCGGTACTGGGGATATACATCCATTTTTTGCCGTCAAGCGCACCGGGAATAAGTTCACAGACAAGAAGTGCTGTTGGGAAGTTACCGTCCACTACAAAACTTACATTCTTCTTTTTACAGCTCACGAACCCACGGCTGACATAGTTACCCGGATTGCCGAAGTTAATGTTGACATCATAGCCCATCTTGCGAGCTACCTCAAAGGAATGCTCAATCAGCATTTTGCCGAGCTTCTGCCTCTGATACTCAGGAGCAACGCAAAGCGGTCCAAAAGAGAGGATCTCCTTGCGCTCACCATTATCATCTTCAAGCCAAGCCCTCGTGTACATAATGTTGCCGACAATCTTGCCGTCAAGTTCAAGCACAAATGCAAGTTCAGGTATGAAGTCGGGGTGATTTCGCATCTGATGTACGTAATAATGTTCGTCTGCACCGGGTTTATAGACGTTCCAAAACGCCTCACGGGTAAGTTCTTCTACTGCTCTGTAGTCTTTTTCTGTTTCCAAACGTATCGTCAAATTGTTCATTTTAATTTTACCTCCAATATATTGTGACGAAGCAATCTTATGAGAGGTTTTGCGGAATCATAGCAAACCTCTCGGTTATGCTACAATCTCCAAGGTGTTGTTTCTTTTCAAACAGCATTCTCCAAAAATTAAATTCGGTTTTCACCGTAACTTCATTTTACTACAAATGTGGTAATATTGCAACCCTGTGTATCTTTGGCAGGGTGTTTTTCAACGCAACGTAGGTTGTGATTTTTATCCCAGAGTATTATAATAATTCCGTAAAGGAGTGATCATAAATGGATACATACGTAACCGGTATAACAATAAAAACTTTACGAGAGAAAAAAGGACTCACCCAAACAGAACTTGCAGAGGTTCTTGGTGTGAGCAGTAAAGCAGTATCTAAATGGGAAACCGCAAAGGGTCTGCCAGATATTAGTTTAATTGAACCGCTTGCCAATGCTCTTTCTGTTTCAGTGATGGAATTGATGACCGGTGATACCGTTATCAATAAAAACATATCGTCCAATATATTGCGCTCGAAATTCTATGTTTGCCCTGTTTGTAATAATATTGTCCGTTCGGTGGGAGATGCAGTTATAAGCTGCCACGGAATTACCTTGCCACCTCTTGAGGCGGAGGATACTGACGAGAACCACCAAATAACTATAGAAAAAGTAGAAGACGAACACTTTATCACAGTTAATCACGATATGACAAAAGAGCATTATATTTCTTTTGTAGCCTATTTAACATCAGACAGAGTGCAATTCGTAAAATTCTATCCCGAAGGCAATGCTGAAACACGATTAAACATTCGTGGCAGTGGGAATCTCTATATCTATTGCAACAAACACGGTTTGATGAAACAAAAAATATAAGAGAAAAATTTATATAAAGGTGTCGTAGCAATGCGGCACCTTTGACTTTTATGTGAACTTTTATAGTAGTTCTTGACACACATACAATAACTGTATATAATAGATATACACAGTATAAACAGAGGTGATGACGTGAACATACTGATTGACAATAAAAGCGGTGCTCCAATCTATGATCAGATATATTCTCAGATCAAAAGTCAGATTATCAGCGGAGTACTCCGAGAAGATGATATGCTGCCATCTATTCGTGGGCTTGCAAAAGACCTTCGTATCAGCTTTATTACCACGAAACGAGCATATGAGGAACTCGAAAAGGATGGCTTTATCTATACGCTTCCCGGCAAAGGGTGCTATGTTGCCCCAAAGAATGTGGAGCTGCTGCGGGAAGAGAATCTGAAGAAGATCGAAGAACATATAGACGAGATCGTAAGACTTGCCACTACCTGTAATTTGAGCAAAAAAGATATTATTGAAATGGTTAATTTCAGTTTGGAGGAACAAGGATGAACGCACTTGAAATTAAAAACCTAACAAAAGCATATCCCGGCTTCACGCTGGACAATTTGAACCTTACCTTGCCAAGCGGATGTATTATGGGCCTTATTGGTGAAAACGGTGCCGGCAAAAGCACCACGATAAAGCTCATTCTCGATATGATCCACAAGGACAGCGGAAGCATTATTATCCTTGGGAAAGACAACACGGATAGTATTGAACTCACAAAAGAAGATATCGGCGTAGTCATGGATGAGGTCGGTATTCCGGAATGCCTTACGGTAAAGCAGGTTGGAAACGTGATGAAAAACACATTCCGCAATTGGGATGATGCGGAATATGCTCGCCTGGCACAGAAACTTGCATTGCCGGACAAAAAGCAGTTCAAAGAGTTTTCCCGTGGTATGAAGATGAAGCTGGGTATTGCCATAGCTTTATCTCATAAGGCAAAACTACTCATCCTGGACGAAGCCACATCAGGACTTGATCCCGTAGTTCGTGATGAAGTGGTTGAGATGTTCAGCGACTTTACGAGGGATGAAAACCACTCCATTCTCATTTCATCCCATATCGTCAGCGACCTTGAGAAGCTGTGTGACTATGTGGCATTCCTTCATAAAGGAAAGCTGCTGCTTTGCGAAGAGAAGGATCAACTGCTTGCCGAGTACGGCTTGATACACTGCACTGCTGAGGAAATACAAAATCTTCCGGCAGAGGCGATCAAGTATAAGAAGGAAAACCCGTATGGCATCGAAGCAATGGTGCTTAGAAGCGCCGTGCCTGCAAACTTTAATGTTAGTCCTATCAGTATTGAGGAACTGTTCGTCTTTATGGTAAAGGAGGCAAGATAAAATGAAAGGGCTTCTCTTAAAAGATTGGTATATGATGAAGAAATACTGCAGAGCCTATCTTCTTATTGCGGTCGTCTTCATTGCAGTATCATTATTTAGTAATGATAATATGTTCTTTGTGTTTTATCCGTGCCTGCTCTGCGGTATGATCCCTATCAATCTTCTTGGCTATGATGAACGTAGCCGTTGGATGCAATACAGCGGTACGTTGCCATACACAAAAACACAGATCGTTTCGGGTAAATATCTGATCGGATTGCTTTCACAGATCACAATTTTAGTTGCTACGGGAGTTGCACAGGCAGCTAAAATGCTCATTGCACATAATTTTGAGTTAGGGGATTTTGCCGTGCTTATGCTATTGATGCTAATTGTATCAACGCTTACATCTTCTATTTGTCTGCCGTTTGTTTTCAAGCTCGGTGTAGAGAAAGGACGCACGGCATACTACATTATGATTGGCTTTGTATGCGGCGCAAGTGTTCTGGCATCAAGTATTCTAAGAAGACAACTTACCTCTGAAATAAAGCCAAACCTAATATTAGCGTTGGTTGCTGTCGTTGGAATCTGCGTATACATTCTTTCCTGGTATTTGTCGATTGTGTTTTTCAAGAAAAGAGAAATTCAATAGATAGAAAAAGGAGGATTATTATGCCTGCATTTATTGTAACAGCTTTAGTTGGCGTTGTATGTATTGTTCTTGGTATTTCAAATATTAAAGGCAATATATCATCGTTACACTCTTATCACAGAAGCAGAGTATCTGAAGAAGACCGGATTCCTTTTGGCCGGATGGTTGGTCTTGGGACTATCATTATCGGTGCCGCTATAATTGTATTCAGTGGCTTGTCTGCTGTGACACTCTACACAGACAACAAGGTATTCACATTAATTGGAACAGGAATCCTTATTGCCGGCATCATTGTAGGCTTGCTAATTAGCTTCAAGGCAATGATAAAGTATAACAAAGGGATATTTTAGTTCTACTTCAATAAAAGAAACTTATTATAAAGCAAAGGCGTCGTAGAAATGCGGCGCTTTTATGCTGTTTATAATTCTCCTTTTTATCGACTTTCAAAGCCGAACTGTAAACGCATGGCAACACGAAAAGCCCTGCTTATTCCTTTAATTATTTCACGCCTGGTACTTGCAGTCATCATTAATGCCGAAACGACACTGAATTTTCGTGGCAGTGGATTATTGTATATTTATTGCAACAAACACGGTTTAATGAAACAAAAAATATAAACGATAGATTTTTATGATAAAATCGGCAACAGATGTAAATGTGACGGACGGTGTCGTGACATATTAAACTGCAATTGATATAATGAGAGCATAAAAACAAGGAGGACACACCGTGACTTTTGGCGAAATAATAAAAAAACTCAGAACAGATAAAGGACTCACACAGGACGAACTAGCTGAAAAAATCTATGTTACGAGAACCGCAATATCAAAGTGGGAGTCCGATAGAGGATTCCCAAATATAGAGTCATTGAAAGCTATATCAAAATATTTCTCCGTTTCTTTGGACGAGTTGTTGTCTGGCGAAGAAATCCTGGCTATTGCCGAAAATGATAACAAGCAAAAAGAAAGAACGCTCCGAGATTTAATTTTCGGCTTGCTTGACTGCGGTATGGCATTGTTTCTTTTTTTACCTTTCTTCGGTCAAAAAGCGGATGGCGTTATCAGAGAGGTATCGCTTCTTGCTTTGTATGATATTCAGCCGTATTTAAAAACTGTGTACATTGCTTTTGTAGGCATTATGATAGTGTTGGGCATTATGACGCTTGCTCTGCAAAACTGCCATCAAAGACTTTGGACTCAGAGCAAGAGCGTTTTGTCGCTGTCATTAAGTGCCGGCGGTGTTTGCCTATTCATTATAAGTCAGCAACCTTATGCAGCGGTATTTGTATTTGCATTTTTGATTATCAAGACTTTAATGCTAATAAAATGGCAATGATACGAAGCGTATCATCGATGTGACGGCTAAATTCTTTCGTTTTTTATTATTTTCCCTAAACTTGTATTCAGGTGAAAGCCAAATACAAGCCAATGAGGATGGTATAGAAAATGAAAAGAATTAGAAAAAACCTTATAGTTTCAATGTGTTTGCTTGCGGCGTTTGTGCTGTGGACAGTAGCAATTTGCTTTCTGGATGTGCGTGCGATTGGCCCGCAAGGTTCGTTTGTGGGATTTGCCGGCATCAATGGTTTTGTCCATAATCTGACGGGCGTGCATTGGGGACTTTACAACATAACCGATTGGCTCGGACTTGTGCCGATTTTTGTGTGTATGGGATTTAGCATACTTGGACTTATACAGTGGATCAAGCGAAAAAGTATATGTAAGGTAGATTACGACATTCTTATTTTAGGTGGATTTTATATTATTACAATTGCCGTCTATTTGCTTTTTGAGAGCGTGGTAATCAATTACCGACCGGTACTGATAGGTGGGAGTTTGGAAGCATCCTATCCGTCTTCCACAACAATGCTGGTGATGTGCGTTATGCCAACGGCTATTATGCAATTAGATAATCGAATAAAGAACAAATTGTTCCGCAATATCGTTGTTGTTACAATCATCACATTTATTGCCTTTATGGTAATTGGCAGACTTTTTTGCGGTGTTCACTGGTTCACGGACATTGTCGGCGGCGCATTACTTAGCGCTGGACTTGTAATGATGTATCATTCGTTAAGCAATTTAAAAACGAAGTAATATTTTGCAGAAAATAACCGCTGAAAGCGTAAAACTTTCAGCGGTTTTAATATTACTTATCAAAAGAAACAGGCTTTGTATCATTTGTTGCAAATGCGTTAGGACCTGGGTCTGACATTGAGAAATACATTTTAGCAGCCTTTGTTGTGCCGAAATCTCGGTTAGAGCCTGAGTTCTGCACCTTGTTAAATGCATCGCGGAAGATCTGGTTGTGCGTTTCCTCATGGTTTAAAAGGCGGATATTCAAACAATCCCTGTATCCAAAGAATAGGGATTGAGAAAAATCATACGAAATGGTATAATTAATATATAAACTAAATTTTAGGAGGGCACACAAATGAAAACCATTATTATAGGCGGTGTTGCAGGCGGCGCAACTGCGGCGGCGCGGCTTCGCAG